>DASRXU010000479.1:0-38384 GCA_035687365.1 Planctomycetaceae bacterium
CCTGGCTTTTTTTTTGTGATGGCCCTCGACAAGGCCCGGAAACGGGGCGGACTTGTTTTTCTGCCGCGCGGAGACAAACCAACCGAGGTTGAAATCCGCCTCGCCCCACTCATTCGCGTGAAAGGGTCGCTCGAAGGACCGGCGCCCGGCGAGCGCCCGTCATGGACGTACGTCTACACGCTCGTGCCGGAAGACCCGGCGCGCCCGCTCGCGATGCCGAGGCTCGTCGGTTGCGGTTCGTATGAGGCTCGGTTTGAGATGTCGTTGCCGCCTGGCCGCTATTTCCTCGAAGCATACCGCTTTGACGGGGAAAATACCGATCGAATTGCGAGGATCGATCCGCCCAAAGAGATTCTTTTGACGCGGAAGTCTCCCGAGGTCGATCTTGGCGTGCTCCGGCTTCCTGCGTACCAGGTCACGACGTCGGGGAAGAAGAACCAGGCGAAGGCTGCCGGCCGCTGGAGCGACTACACGCAACACTATGGCGAGAAAGTGCCCCGCTGGTACGCCGTCGATGGACGTGGCGTGAGGAAAGATGCGCAGGCGTCCGATTTCAAAGGCAAATGGCTCTTGGTCGACTTTTGGGGACTGTCCTGTCGTCCGTGCCTAAGCCGGGGGATTCCGAAACTCGTCAAATTCTACGAGGAGCATGCGAGTCAGCGAGACCGCTTCGAGATCGTTTCGATCTGCATCGATGAGGATGGCGAAATCAAATCGATCGCTGATCTTGATCGAAAACTTCAGCCGATCGTCGACCACGTATGGGGCAAACCGCTGCCCTTCCCAGTCCTGCTCGATCCGACGTTCACGACGTGGGAGCGCTTCGGACTTCCCGGTCTGGGGACCGTCATCCTGATCGACCCGGACGGCAACCTGGTGAAGGGGGACGAGACTGTGCTCGCCGAGAAGCTGAAATGACATTAGGCAAAATAAATCCGACCCACGGATGACGGCATGAGCGACGCCAGGAACACCGAAAAGCCGGCAGGGTCCGGACACTTACTCGAAGCGGGGGACGTCGGTCCGGTCATCTTTTTTGCTCGGGACGCGAAATCAGCCGCGCCGGCAACCGGCCAATTTAGAGCCGGCGGGTAAGGTTTACCCGCCGGGTAAATGAGAACTCTTACACGGCGAGGCGGGTAGGGATTTCCTGATATAGGGGAGACGTACCCGCCGCGATCGAGAACAAAACCGGGAGCCATCGGCGAAGCCGTCAAGCCCCGCTCTCGATCGGCTCGAATTGTCCGCGCAGGTGGACGAGGGCGTCAGTCGGATTCATGTTGAACAGGGCCCGGCCGCCGGTGCCCCAGTGTCCGCGGTGGTAGTGAAAGAGCGCGGCTGCGTCGCGGACCATGCCGACTGCTTCGAGCCCCTCCATGTCGCCCCCCTCGATCGCTTCGAAGCGAATGTTGACCGCGACAAACGCCGTCAGCATGCCGGAATTCACGTCGCGGCCAAAGGTCACGCTGTCGAGCCAATCGCAATCGAGCCAGCGCAAGCCGCGCGGCTTTCCCAGCGATCCGGCCTGGCGGAAGAACTGCGCCTCCAACTGTTCGCGCTGCAGGCGGAACAAGCGGATGGCCCGCTCGTTGCGTCGCCGGCGCCAGGCTTTCAACGGAGACCACAGCCACGTGAGAGAGACGAGCACGACGATCCTTTCCGGTTGAACATCGCCGATCGTAGAGGCGGCCGAATGTTCCTGGCAAGGAGGTCTGTTGCGGAATGTCTGCAACTGTCCGGCAATTGGAAGTTTAATCCCTAGGCACGACTCTAAGACCGACTCAAATTCGCACTGCTGATCCGAAGCGTCTCAGCAGTGGCACACAAACCAAATTCCGAAACGGCCTCACGCGGCGCTTGACCGGCGCCGTGGGCGACGCCTATTTTGCCCGCGACCTCTCGTCCCTGAATTGAGCGACTCCTGATGCCCCTGCTCGGATCTCATCTCTCGATTGCCGGCGGTTATTACAAGGCGGTGGAAGCGGCGGCCGAGCTGAAGATGGATTGCGTGCAGATCTTCACCAAGAACAACAACCAATGGAAAGGTAAGCCGCTCGCGCCAGAAGACATCGCACTGTTTCGCGACGCGATCGATCGCACGGGCATTCGGATGCCGTGCGGGCATGACAGTTACCTGATCAATCTGGCGAGCCCGACTGAATCACTGTGGAAGCAATCGCTGGACGCCTTTGTGATCGAGATCGAGCGGGCCGACGCGCTGGGATTGGCCGGGCTTGTGATCCATCCGGGAAGCTCTGTCGACTCCTCGGAGCAGGACGGGTTACGGCGAATCGTGCTCGCGATCAACGAGGCGTTTCAGCGCACGAAACAGGCCAAGGTTGAGATCTGGCTGGAGACCACGGCCGGCCAGGGCTCCTCACTGGGTCACCGGTTCGAGCACTTACGGGCCATTCTCGACGGTGTGAAGGAGCGGCACCGCTTGGGTGTTTGCATCGACAGTTGTCACGTCTTCGCGGCCGGGTATCCGCTCAGTTCGCCGGCCGACTATGCGGCCACATTCGCGCAGTTCGATGCGATCATCGGTCTGCCGTGGGTGAGAGCATTTCATCTAAACGACAGCAAGCGCGAGTTTGGCAGCCGCGTCGATCGACACGAGCACATCGGCCAGGGTCACTTGGGGCGCGAAGCGTTTCGAAACATTCTGACCGACCCGCGTTTTGCCGCGCTTCCGATGTATCTCGAGACGCGCAAAGGCTTCGTCGACGGGCAATCGCTTGATGCGATGAACCTGGCCACGCTACGTCAGCTCATGAAGCCCAAACCGGCCGGCCGCACATCCGGAAAAGGCCGTAAACTCTGACACCTTTGGCAAGTCACGGGCATCCTGCCTCTCCGGACCGCTTCCCTCATTGTAAGTATTAAAGCTGTTTCAACTGGCTAAAGCGGTTCACGCCCGATCTTCGGAATCGTCGATCAGAACCACAACGCGGCTCAGGTAGCCGCTTCGGGCCGTCGCGATTTCGAAGGAACGGGACATGAAATTAAATTCTCGCCTGTTGATCAGCGAGTTGTGCGCGGCGGGCGCAGTGGCCCTCTGTTCCGCAATCCTGATTGTGGGCTGCGCGACCGGCGAACGAACGGGCAAGTTTTGGAACAAGGGCGACGTGGCTTCTTCCGACGCGTATGTCGCCAACGAGTTGGCGAAGGATCAATCGTTTGCCACGTCCAAGACTCCCGGTGCTGCGACCAATGGCAAGGTGGCGACCGTGAGTGGCACGCAAGACGCGGGCCGTGTCTCCGTTCCCGACTTTCCCGATCAGCCTCCCCCGCCGTTGACACCTCCGGCGGCTGTGACGATGCCCACTTCACCGAGAGCCGACGCGAGTCGCGCCGCTGCCGCGGGCAGTGCGCAAGCGGCCGCTGCTGTGGCGGGGGGCGCCCAGATCGCCGGCAACGTCGCACCCGGGAGCATCGTCGCCCCCTACGTGCAGAAGCGCTCACCGAGCGGAACGCTCGACAACAACCTTCACGACAGCGAAATCCTGAAGCCCAAACAGGTCTTCGCCAAGCAGCTTGACCCGTTTGCCGCTACGGACGCCGAGCCTTTCTTGGCGTCGCCGAATGCCGCCAATCGATCGCTGGCACCAGCGCCGCGCGTGGCGAATCCTGCTCCAGCCATGGCATCAGCCTCCCCGCCGGCTGCGGTGATTCACTCGACGCCTGCCAGTGCGAATCCGTTTGCCGAAGGTGACAGCGCGTTGCCGTTGGTCGTTGCGAAGAAGGCGAATGCACCGCAGGCGATGACGCAGCCTGTGTCTGCCCCGCCAGCCGTTGCGCCGTCGCTGTCTTCCACCGTGGCCGTTCCGGCAGCCTCCGGAGCGATCGCCGTGTCCAATGCGGACGCGTTTGATCCGTCTGCTCCGCCGCCGGTTCCGAACTCGGCTACGTCGGCCGCGGTGTCTGGGGCAGCAGAACCGCTGCCGACCACGTCTCAGTCGGCGCACGAGTCGGCTGCGATTGCGGCTCCGACCCGTCGGCATGGCGGGATTCGCCTGGGAGACGAGAATCTCGATGACGATCAGCAAACCCCGTCGCACGCGGAGGCGAAGCCAGTCGTCGAGCCTGCCAGCACACAAGTGACGGCCGAAACTCACCCGCCAGCGGCGACAAGTCCTTATGAGGCGGACCGACCGTCGACTTCGAGTTGTGTCGCACCTCCGCCGGCGCCTGTTCGGCATCCGGCGAGCGCAACGCTGCCCGCGGCACCGTCGCCCACTCAGGATTCGTGGGAGAGCACCAAGGTTTCAAAGCCTGCCGCTCCAAAGAGTGAACCAATTGCTCCGATTCCGGCGCCGGCCCGCGTGAGTGCGCGGCAGTTTGCTCCCATGGAATTGGTTCCTCAACAGCATGCACCCGTGATGCCGGACGCGATGGTTGCGACGCCGACTCGGCCGTCCGCAGCGCCCAGCGTAGATGCACCGATCAAAGCCGCCGCCGAAGACGTTGGCACAGCTACTTCCCGGCAAGCACAAATGGCGTCTGCGCATGCTTACGTGGAACGGCCCAAATCGAGCGCGGTCTCTGGGCCCATGATTTGCGATTCCGTGTCTGTCCATCGGAAATACACGGGCGGCGACAGCGCGCCAGTCGCCGACGCTCCGCCGACTCACCACGACGCGGCATCGCAAAAGCCGAAGGAAATGGTCCACGCGCCTTCGTCCGCGAAGGCGGCGTCGCACGCGCCTAAGAGGGTTCCCGCGCCGATCGAAGGGAAGACGACGTCCTGCTGGGACGACCCGTTTGCGTCCTCAACGACAACGCAACGGGTCTCGACGGCCGACTTTTCGGTTCCCGCTCCGGGACCGTTTGAAGCGGAGGGTGCGCACTCGATCGGGCACAAGACCTCAGGCGGTGAGCAGTTGGCCTCGACGGGCTCCGCGCACGCGTCGGCCCATGCACGTTCCCGCGCGTGGATCGCGCTGGGCGCCGTCGGCTGCCTGGCGGCGGCTAGCGTCGTTTGGCTGCGTCGGCGTCATCACAGCCCAGCCCAGCTTGGCTAAATCCCGAGGCGATCAGCATCGTCTCGTGCGGGTTATTCCGTCTTTGCAGTATGGCCTATCGGATCAGGAGCGGCCTAGCGCTGGCAGCGCCGAAACGTCGCGATTTGCAGCTGAGAAATCCGCCCCCGCGCGGCGGCTCTTCGTCGGCTGTGCACTATAGTTGTGCGAGGCCCAACCGACCCGTTGAGGCCATCCCCGGCAGCAGGCCCGAGCCCAATTCGGTCGATTGAGCCCGCCGGTGCGATACAGCATTGCTGGATGCATTGGAGAGTGAGATGAGCGACGATCCTTGGAGCCGCCCCACGTTGAAGGATCTGCACGATATTCTCGAGCGGATCAACAAGCCGGAGACCGACAACCGTCGCGACATAGACCGGCTCGAGCTGGCCGTACCGGCGGAAGTCGTCACCAGCCGCGGCAATACCATCGCCGCCATGACGCGAGAGATCAGCCGCACCGGAATCGGCATGTTGCACCGCGGATCGATTACGCCGGGCGAAGTCACCGTCAAGATGGCCGGCGACGCGCGGACGTTTGAATACCGCGTGCTGCTCGAATGGTGCTCGCCGTGCGATAACGGGATGTTTATGAGCGGCGGCCGCTTCTTGCCGCGCGAGCACTAACCGGCCCGTAGTTTAGACGGACGGTTCGCTCGGATGTTGTCCCGGATCGGCCAAACGTTTCTCGGGCGGGATCAGCCGATCGAGAATGCCGTTAACGAATTGCGGCGACTGGGCCGTCCCAAAGCGTCTGGCCAGTTCAATCGTCTCGTCGATCACGACGCGGTGCGGCGTGTTGGTAAATATCAGCTCGTAGGCGCCCAGCCGCAGCGCGTTGCGATCGGTCGGCGCCATACGGGCCAGGGTCCAGTTCTCCGCGGCAGCACTGATCCGCGAATCGAGCGACCCCCGGTTTTCGCGGACGCCGACGAACAACGACCAAGCGAACGATTGCGACTCCTCGTCGGGAAGTTGCTCGTGGATCATTTCGCGCACGGCCGGCGCTGCGACGTCCGGATTGACGTCGATCTGATAAAGCATTTGCAGCACGACTTCACGTGCCTTGCTGCGCCGCGTCATCGCGTCACTTCCCGCTCGACTCGGCTCGCGAACGAACCTGTGGAATCTTCTTGAGCAAATTGGTCATTTCAATCGCGGCGAGTGCCGACTCGCTCCCTTTGTTTCCGGCCGTTCCGCCGGCACGCTGCATCGCCAGATCCATCGTGGGGCAGGTCAACACGCCGAACAGCACGGGAACGCCGCTCGTGACAGCCGTCTCCATGATGGCCCGCGACACTTGCTGATTGATGTATTCATGGTGGCTTGTGTCGCCTTGAACGACCGCACCCAGGCAGCAAACGGCGGCAAATTCGCCGCTCTTGGCCAACCGATCCGCCACGATGGGAATCTCGAATGCCCCAGGAACCCAAGCGACGGTGATTCGCTCTTCGGGCACCCCGTGATGCTTGAACGTCGCGAGGGCTCCATCGAGCAGCCGCCGCGTCACCATTTCATTGTACCGTGAGATGACGATGGCAAAGGCTTCGTTGCCGGCCGTCAATTCGCCTTCAATGTGTTTTGGCATGGCGGCCAGTCTTTCGGAACACCCCAGACGCGGCGCATCACAATGCGCGGATGGCCCGGCTGCCCTGCCCGGGATTAAGACCAGCGACCGACTACCGGCCGCCACGTCGTATGAGAAATCGGCGGGTCCACGCCGACACTGACGTCGGCTGCCCCGACGTACGTCTGACTCATGCCTCTATCAACCCAAGTTCATGCTCATCAGGAACTCTTCGTTCGTCTTGGTCCGCCGCATCCGGTTGACGAGCAGTTCCATGGCCTCGACGGGATTCATGTCGTTGAGCACTCGACGCAGGATCCAGATGCGGCGCAACTCTTCCTCGTCCATCAACAACTCTTCGCGACGAGTTCCCGACTTGTTGACGTCGATGGCCGGCCAGATCCGCTTCTCGACCATGCGGCGATCCAGATGCAGCTCCGTGTTGCCGGTCCCCTTGAACTCTTCGAAGATCACTTCGTCCATCCGGCTGCCCGTATCGACGAGGGCCGTCGCGATGATCGTCAGGCTGCCTCCTTCTTCCACATTACGAGCTGCCCCGAAGAAACGTTTCGGATGCTGCAGCGCGTTGGCGTCGACGCCGCCGGAGAGGATCTTGCCCGAGTGGGGCACTTCCGTGTTCCAGGCGCGGGCCAGACGCGTGATCGAATCGAGAAAGATCACAACGTCCTGACCGTACTCCACCATCCGCTTGGCCTTTTCGATGACCATCTCCGACACCTGAATGTGTCGGCTGGGCGGTTCATCGAACGTGCTGCTGATGACTTCGCTATTGCGGCTCTTGACCTGCCGCTCCATTTCCGTGACCTCTTCCGGTCGCTCGTCGATCAATAGGACGATCACGTAGGCGTCGGGATGCGCTTTGAGCGTGGCCTTGGCCAATTGCGAGAGCAGGATGGTCTTGCCGGCACGCGGCGGGGAGACGATCAAACCGCGCTGCCCCATGCCGATGGGCGCAACGATGTCGACGATTCGTGTGCTGAGCTCGCCCGGGTCGATTGCCAACTTCAGCCGCTTGGTCGGATGCAACACCGTCAGGTCGTCGAACGACACGCGCTCGGCCAGTGTGTTGGGATCCTGACCGTTGATCGCTTCAACCCGCAACAGCGCGAAGTACCGCTCGTTTTCCTTGGGCGGGCGAATCTGGCCGGCCACCGTCGCACCGGTTCGCAGGCCGAAACGGCGAATTTGGCTCGGACTGACGTAAATGTCATCGGGACAGGGGAGGTAGTGATAATCGGGGCTGCGGAGGAAACCGAAGCCATCCGGGAGGATCTCCAGGGTCCCCTCGCCGAACATCAGGCCGTTCATCTTCGTCCGCTCTTTGAGGATCTTGAAGATGAGGTCCTGCTTTTTCAGACCCGTATAGTCGGTGACCTGCTCCTGGCGAGCCAACAGCAGCAGCTCTTTCATGGTCAGCCGCTGTAGCTCTGCGATGTGGATATCGCTGCGTTTGATTTCCTCGTAACGGTCGTTGCCGGGAAAGTCCTCGGCAGCAATGTCGTCGGTGGATTCTTCGAATCCGGTGCCGTCCTGACCTTCCTGCTCGAAGTTTTCCTGCGCGTCGTCCTGGGGGAGACGCGATCGAGTCAGTTTTGCCATGGCGAGATCTTTCTGAATTGCAAGAAAATCAACAGTCGCAAGAAGCGGGTTCGGAAAGCCGATTGGCGGGAACGCGTCGGAGATTTTTGATGAGAAAACAGCCCGAAGGCATCACGAATGTGCACGGTTCGATTGCAAGGCAGCGCAGATTTGCATCACGACATCTTCAACAGAAATTCTTCGAGTTGACGGCCGGCGGCTTCGACAGAACGAGAATTGTCCACCACGAACTGGGATCGGCCTCGTTTCGATTCCAACGAAGCCTGACTGGACTCCCGACGCCCTGTTTCCGCATCGTCCCAACCGCGAGTTTCCCGAAGTCGGGCCAAGCGCTCATCGCGCGGCACGTCGATGAACACCACCGCGTGGCACAAATCGTTCCAGCCTGCTTCAAAAAGGACGGCCGCATCCAGCAGCACGGCCCGTTTGCCCGCGGCAGCAGAAGTCGCGATTTTTCCGGCGATGGTCTCCCTGATTTTTGGATGAACGATTCGTTCCAAGTCGTCGCGAGCAGACTGTTGTTCGCGACTCGACCCGAAAACGACCTGCCCCAGCGCTTTGCGATTGATCTGACCGTCCGCGTTGAACACGGGTTCGCCAAACCGCTGGCGGATGGCGTCCCGCACTGCAGCATCGGTCAGGACCTCATGTCCGATCTCGTCGCCGTTTATGAGCGCCACGTCGCTGTGCCGTGCCGCCACCCAACGGGCGACTGAACTTTTTCCCGAGCCAATCCCCCCGACAATTCCAATCACGGGAATGTGCGTGCGCTCAGACACGAACGAGACGATGGTAGTTGGGATGAGGAAACCGAGTAATCAACAATCCGTTGCGATTTTGGTTTGCGGTCGTGCGGTCCGATCGCACACAGACGAGAGAAATGCGGTGAGGAAAGCTCTTGCGCCTTTAATCGTCCCCGATCGAGTTGCGTCTGTCAACGATAAACGCGCAAAATCCGCCGCTGCGTTTCGGCTTGCCTGAAGGTTCGCTGGGGAGGACAAATTCAAACGACACCTGGCTTGCCGATTGTGTTTCGCGAAGTGTGAAGATCGCATCGGCGTAAGGGACAGCCCGACGACTCAGATCTACGCTTCGTCGATTACCAATGTGCAATCTGGCAAGCTCTCGAGAAACTGCCGACCGTACGATTTGCTGCGAATCCGCGGATCGAGAATGGCGACTTGGCCTGTGTCGTCCTTCCGCCGAATCAGGCGTCCGAAGCCCTGCTTCAGCTTGATGACGGCTTCGGGCACCTGGTATTCGACGAACGGGTTGCCGCCCCGCTCGCGAATCGCCTCCAGCCGCGCTTCCAATAACGGATGATCGGGCACACTGAAGGGAAGCTTGGTGATGATCACGTTCGACAGCGCATCGCCTGGCACGTCGACTCCCTGCCAGAAACTGTCGGTGCCAAACAACACGCCCGCGGGATTCTTTCGGAAACGCTCCAACATCAGCGAATTCGGCAAACCGTCCGACTGGCAGAACAACGTGAATTGATTTCGGGCGAACCATTGCGAGAGCCGTTCGGCACAACTCTTCAGCATCCGGTAGCTCGTGAAGAGCACAAACGCGCGGCCTTGGGTCTCAGCGACATGCCGTTGAATTCGTTCGCAGACCGCTCGCTCGTACTCAGCCGGAGCGGTCGACGGATCGGGCATTCCGCTCGACAGAATCAATCGAGCCTGGCGTTTGAAATCAAACGGGCTGCCGAGCCGGCACTCGTCGGCTGTCCCCGCTCCGAGTCGGTTCTTGACGAAATCAAAACTTTGCTTGCCGACGGCGAGTGTCGCGCTGGTCAGGATGACCGTCTTCACGCGATCGAAGAGTTCACTCTTGAGGACCGGGCCGACTTCGATCGGCGCACAGTGCAGCTCAGTGCGGGGCCGCTTGCCTTCGCGAACCTCGATCCAATAGACGCAGCCGGGAAGCGACTGCTTGAGCCAAGCCGCCAACGATTGGCCCAACTCGACACACCGCTGGGCGGCGGCCGTTAACTCGATCGACTGCTCCTCGTTCGGAATACTCTTCGCCGCTGACCCCATCGCCGCTGCCAACTCCACCAGGGCCGGCGTAACTTTATTAGTCAAATCGAGCGGCTCGCGCAGGCGGCCATTCTCACTGCCGTGCATTTGCTGCCAATCGCGGACGTCTTCGAGCAGATCGCGCACGCCGTGACGAATGCGGTCCACGAGCCGCTGGGCGTCGACGAGCTTGTGATGGATCAGCAACCCGCGCTGCGTGTAGTCGTTGTACAGCTTGTTCAACAGGTAATCGAATTGGCCGCTGGTCAGCGTCATCCCCATCCGCTCGCCGGCGACAGCCTCGACCGTATGTGCTTCGTCGAGCACGACGACTGCGTAATCGGGCAGCAGACTCGCGCCTTCGCGCCGCAGCGCCAGGTCGGAAAAGAACAGGGCGTGATTGACCACGATGACGTCGGCATCCCAAATCCGCCGCCGCGCCTGGTAGTAGAAACAGTCGTTGTACGTCGGGCACTTCTTGCCCAAGCAGTTGCCGCGATCGCTGCCGACTTCATCCCAGACGTTGGGCAACGGACGCAGAGGCAAGTCGCTGCGGGTGCCGTCGGTCGTTCGCCGCGACCAGTCGAGGATGGTCTGGAGCTGGTCGAACTCCTGCTCCTGAAAAAAGATCGACTTGGCCCGCTCGACGGCCCCATTCATCCGCCGCAAGCTGATGTAATTCCCGCGCCCCTTGGCCAGCACGCACGAGAACTCGACCGGCAGCACCGACCGTAGAAACGGAATGTCCCGCGTGACGAGTTGCTCCTGCAGCCCGATCGTGTGCGTCGAGATCACCAGCGGCTTGCGGATTTTCTTGTCCGGATCGTCGCATTCCGCGGTTACGGCCAAAATGGCCGGCACGAGGTACGCGAAGCTCTTCCCGACGCCCGTCCCCGCTTCAACGAGCAGATGCTTCGACTCGGCAATCGCGCGTTCGACGGCCTCCGCCATCTCGAGCTGCTGGGGCCGATGCTCATAACTCTCCAACCGCCGCGCAATCCGACCGTCACTACCGAGCACCGAGGTGGCGTTGAGAGTCAAAGCGAACTGGCTCCATCCGTGAACCGAGTGGGCGACCCGCGAGGAATTCTATCGCTCCGAATAGGTCCGTGTCGCGGTAGTTGCTCGGTTCTCTACGGCTGAAGCGTTATCGCTTCCACGGAAAGCCGGAATCAAAAAAACCCCTCGAGTTTCAAGGGGCTTGGTGGGCGATGAGGGACTCGAACCCCCGACATCTACGGTGTAAACGTAGCGCTCTAACCAACTGAGCTAATCGCCCGAAGCTTTAGCGCTGGCATGGCTTGCGGCTCGCAAGTGGCGGATTTAGAGCGAAGCGGCTGTCTCGCTCACTCTAGGCCGCGCGGGATATACTGTCAATAAGCCGCATTGCGCTGAAGATCGGCCCGGGATCGACGAACTGCTTGTCGGTCCCGGCTGTTTAGCGTGATCAGTTCGCTCGCAATTCGCGCGTCCGGATTCACCTCTCGAAAGGCTTGTGCCATCAGTTCGTCGAGAACCGCCCTATCAGCAACTGCTGCATCTGCGCGCGACGTCGAAATGCCGTCGGACGAGCCGCTGCGCGAGTGTGCGACGAGCGTTCAAGCGATTGAAACGGCCGTAGCCGAGCTTACGCCAGCCGTGAAGCTTTTAGGCCTTTCCGCATTGGAGAGTCGGGAGTGGTATCGGCTGTTGCGCGAGAAGCTCGTCCCGCAACTGGGGGCCGACGCTTACCTGATCGTGGCGGTCGTGGGCGGCACGAATATCGGCAAGAGTGTGATCTTCAATCACATCGCGGACAGCTCGTTGAGCGCGAGCAGCCCGCTGGCGTCGGGGACGCGGAACCCCGTTTGTGTCGTGCCCACAGGGTTTGCCGAGTCGCACGAGCTACCGACGATCTTTCCCGAGTTCGACCTGCAGCCCTGGAAGAGTGCCAGCGATGCGCTCGACGACACTCCGAACGATCGGATCTATTGGCGCGCCGTGGCCGACACGCCGCCGAATCTTTTGATCCTCGACACGCCGGATATCGACAGCGACGTGCAGGTCAACTGGAAGCGGGCTGACGGAATTCGACGCGTGGCGGACGTGTTGATCGCCGTCCTGACACAGCAGAAGTACAACGACGCCGCAGTCAAGCAGTACTTCCGCAAGGCGGCCGAAGAGGGCAAGCTGGTGCTGATCGTCTTCAACCAGTGCCAGCTGCCCGACGACGAACCGTATTGGCCGCTGTGGCTCGACACGTTTTGTCGAGAGACGGGTGTCGCGCCACGCTTGGTCTACGTCGCTCCGAACGATCGGCGCGCTGCCGAGGAACGTCGCCTGCCGTTTTTCGAGAAGCCGACGAATCCGGCGAAGAGCGCCGGCGCCTTGAAAAGCGGCGATGCGTCCGCGATACCCGCCAACTTGGCCCGTGATTTGTCGCAACTCAAGTTTGCCGAGATCAAGCTGAGTACTCTGGCCGGAGCGCTTACGCATCTGATGTCGAACGAAACCGGCCTGCCGGCTTTCTTGCGCGAGGTCGAAGCGCGGAGTGGGGCGTTCGAGTCGGCCGCCAAATGGTTGTCGTCGGAGAGCGTGATCAAGGTCCGCGATTGGCCGTCAATTTCCAATCCGCTGTTGGTCGGGGAAATTCGCGCCTGGTGGCGGCAGCGGCAGCACGGCATGGCCCGCCGCGTGCACGAGTTTTACGACACGGTCGGGCGCGGCATCCTCTTTCCGTTACGCCTGGCCGGCGACAAGCTGCGCGGTCCGACGGTCAGCCCGTTGGAACAGTATCGCCGCAATGAATGGGGGGCGATCCTGTCAGTGATCGAGGAGGTCTACGATCGGCTCAACTGGTTGTCAGAATCGGCCAGCCAGTTACTCAAACCGTTCCTCGAACGAATGCTGGCCGGCACATCGCGTTTGCAGCTCTTGGAACAGCTGCGAGCCGACCACGAGCGGGTCGACTTCGGTCAGGAGCTTTCGCTGACCGTGAACGTCGAGATGCGAGCGTTCGAAGAGGGGAGCCCCGAGCTGTACAACTTTTATCGCCAACTGACGAACGTCTCGGCCGCCGTCCGGCCACTGACGAGCGTGGTGCTGTTCACGCTCGGCTGGGGACCGGCGGCTCACGTGTTGTCGCCGATGCTCGCCCCGGTCGTCGACCTCGGAACCCACACGCTGGTGCCGATCGTCGCAGACTTCGCGAGCGGGGCGGCCGCGGCCGTGGGCGGCGATGCGGCGCTGGCCAGCGGAGCCAACCTGCTCGAAGCCCGCTTTCGCCGGCTGCAGACCGCGTTTACCACGCGCCGGATCGATTGGCTCCTCACCCGATTAAAGGACCAAGTGTTCGGTGCCGTCCCCCGCGACCTTCAGACGGCCGCCGAAGTGACTCGCAGCGAGCCGTACCGAAAACTTGCACAAGCCGCCGCCGGACTGAATCAGCAGCTGGCCGCTGTCACCAAATTCTCGCCCGCGACGAACGCAGCGGCGACGCGATAGAATCAATCTTGCATGACCACGCCCGAACTCGCCCAACTCGAAGCCCTCGCGCAAGTTGACGAGATCGTCGACCGCCTCGCGCGATGGACGGCCGACGAAACGTCCTGGGAGCCGTTGCGTTCGTGCCGCGCTCTGCTGAAGCGAGTTCTCTCTCGCGTCGATTCACTCCGCGTTCGGTTGGAGGCGCCGTTGGTCGTGGCCACGTTCGGCGGCACGGGGACGGGTAAGAGCACGTTGGTCAACGCGCTGATCGGTCGCGATTGTGCCCGCACCGGACGTCAGAGACCCACCACCACGCGGCCGCTGTTGATCGTGCATCCCAACGTCGACTTGTCCGCACTGGGCTTTTCGACCGAGGATTTCGACGTCAGCCGCGTCGACGCGCCGCTGTTGCAAGATATCGTGGTGATCGATTGCCCCGACCCCGATACCTCCGAAGACGAAGCCAAGGGGAGCAACCTCCAGCGGTTGCATCAGCTTCTGCCGCACTGCGACGTGCTGATTTACACGTCGACGCAACAAAAATATCGCTCCGGTCGCGTGACCGACGAGTTGGGCCTGGCCTCCAACGGTTGCCGCCTGCTATTCGTGCAAACGCACGCCGAGTTGGACGAAGACATTCGCGACGACTGGCGACGTCACTTGGGCGCCCATTACGACGTTCCCGAAGTCTTCTTCGTCGATTCGCTACGAGGTCTGAAGGAGCAACTCGAAGGGGCCCGCCCGTCGGGTGATCTCGCCCGGCTGCAGCAGGTGCTGACGACACAACTTTCGGCCGCCCATCGTGTTCAAGTGCGCCGCGCCAACTTGATAGACCTCGTCCACTCGGCGGTCGAACACTGCCGCAATTCCCTGCGCGAGTACGATCCGGCGCTCGAGCAGCTCGAGGGGGCTCTCGAAGACCAGCACGCGCGCCTGGTGCGATCGCTGGCCGAGAACCTGACGCGCGAGCTGAATCGTAGCAGCGCCCTGTGGGAGCGGCGGCTGCTCGCCTCGGTTACGCAACTGTGGGGCTTCAGCCCGTTCTCTTCCATCCTTCGTCTGTACAACGCTATGGGCGGCCTGATCGCGTCGCTGACCTTGCTGCGCGCCCGGTCGTCAGCCCAAATCGCGTTAGTTGGAGCTATTCAGGGCTTTCGCTGGCTGCGAGCCCGGCAGCAGGAGCAGGCGACCGAAGGCCGACTCGAGCGGCTCCCCGCCACGAGTGCCGACGACAATATTCTCCGTGAGGCCCAGGTGCTGATCTCCGGCTACTCGAAATCGAGCGGCTTCGACGGGGCCCTTGTACAGTCCGGTTCGCTGCAAACACTCCGCCGACAAGCCCTGCAAGTCGAGGAAGAATTCCTGACGGACGCCAGCCGCCGCATCGACCAGATCATCGAAGGGATCGTCGCCCGCGACTCGAACTGGCTCACCCGAGTTTGCTACGAAGTGCTGTTCGCCATCTATCCGCTGTTCGTGCTGCTTCGTGTCGGCAAGAACTTCTTCTACGATTCGATCTTCGGCAACGCCGAGCTGCTCTCAACCAGCTTTTACGTCTCAGCCGGGCTGTTCTTCGTGTTGTGGTCGTGGCTATTCGTGATGTCGTTCTGCCGCCGCCTCAGACGTCATCTCTCCGGCGAGATCGAAGACCTGGCCCGCTCACTGGCCGAACAGCGGATCACGGGCGAAATGTTTCCCCTGCTTGCAGACGCCTGCCGCCAGGTCCGCTTGCAGCGCACTCGCCTCGACTCGATCGCAGCCACAGTGGCCGACCTGCGTCCCGAACGAACGGGTGCGTTTGGTGCGCCGCGAGCGGCCGCCCGTCGACTCGTCACTGCGTAGGTGGTCCGGGCGTCACAGGCCTGACGAGTATCGGGGAGCCGGACGTCGCAGGTGCCGCCGGCGCGACCGGCATCGGGGGACCAGCGGTCGCGGGACAGGCCTCATTTTTGCTGTGGAACTGCGAAAGGAGATCCAAACGCTCAGATGCCGGAACAGCATAATTTTGCCGAGGGATCACGCGGTCATGCACCCAGAGCGTCCACTTACGCCGTGACCGACCGGGGTTCGGGTTTAGCAGATCGTCATGAAGTAAGGCGGCGTTTTCGTAGTCCATGTTCGCTCGCTCGACCTCGCCAAAGTACTGTTCCACCGCGGCTAGATTACGAAGAGCGAACGCGTCCATTGGGTCGGCGACGAGTCGAGCCGTGAAATAGGTGGCAGCTCTATCGACTAGGATGAATTTGCACTTATCAAAGGTCTCACGCTGCGTGGTCGCGGGCGAATTGTCTGTGCCAATCAAACAGACATCGATGTTGTCGCCGAACTCATTGACCACCAAATACAACTGGGGCGCAGACACCGTTGGTGGCTCGTCTGGCAACGCTGGCACCTCATTGGACTGTGCACTACACTCACTCTCAGTGGAATACCGCGGAATGACGGTTTTGCCCATCCACGCTACATCGTCAGCCATTGACGGTGAAAGGAGAGCGAGGAATAGCACGACTGCAAGACCGGGCGCGCATTTCGCCATAGCTGGGCCTCTGGGACGGATGTTTAATGCCCTTACCCAGAGTACCAGCGATAGTATTGCGTAGCCAGACCCTGAACGCTCGATCGGTGCAACAGGCAAATCGGCAGCGGATCATCGGCTTGCAGCGATTGAGGTGTTACGGACTTGCGGCCCCAGGGGTTGCCGTTCCTGCCGTCGGCGTCGCTGGCTTGGCAGCGGCGGCAACCAGATTGATCGTCAATTGGTTGACGAGTTTGATGGGCGCCTCGCCAGTCCCCGCGACCGTTGCATCGACCGTGAACGAAGCGTTGGGCGGCACGATCGGCCTAGTCGCTCCGTATTGATACTGGATCACATTGAACATCGAGGCAGAAAGCCTTGTGAGATCCGAGCCTGTAATCGTCAATACATGGCTTGTGGGATTGTAATTGCCGGTAGGCGGCGTCCCAGGCGTCGCCGGCGGGCTTTGTACGACTGTGATCTGAAGCGGAGCGAGGGTGCCGTTTGCGCTGCCGCTGAGCGATAACTGCAGCGTCGCCGTGGAATCCGAAGGTATCTGATAGCTTGGCCCGAGATTGATCGTGAGCGCGTTGGGCGCAAAACTGGGGGGATCGGATGCGTTAATACCGATTCCCTTGGCAACGTAGCCGAGCGCGAATTGTGTGGTCGTCCATTGTGGCTGTGAGACGGCCGGCGATTTTGAACTGGCGACTGAAGCATCCTGCGGGGCCGACGCCTGAGCGGCCTGGTCCGGCGACGGAGGCGGCGCGAGTGTGCCCGATCCGGTCTTGCCAAGATGCCAAGCCGGAACAAGCAGATGCGATGTCGAGCCGTAGGGTGTGGCGAGCTGCACATCCACATAGAGGAAGTCAGGCCAGACGGGCTTGACTGTGATGGCCACGCTCACCGTACACGGCGAGTTGACCCCCGAGCCCTTCAGCGAAATGGAGAGCGTATCCGTGCCAGTAAAGTTCGAGTTGGGTTTATAGGTTAGCCCCTTCATGGCAGCATCCAGTTTTTCCGGGGTGCCTTTCACGGTCAGGGACGCGGAGCCATTGGCGCCGGCTGTAAAGCAAAGGTCGTCGGTGGGACCCAATGCGAGCGTTCCGTGGTTGGCAGTCAGGGTCAAGTCGTTCTGAGTTCCCGCCAGCGCTGGATCGCTCAATCTGATTGCACTCTTAAAGATCAAAGATCTGTTGGTATAGACCGACTGAATTGGAACCGCATCGATCGACGTGATCGCGTTTCGCCGATGAGGCCCTGGCACCGAGTCGAGAGTAATTGCCTCGGTTGGCGAAGCACTAGTCAACGGATCCTTCCACCCTCCATAGACCTCGCCGGAATCCTCAACCAACGCGATTGCGTTGGCGGGAACGGTCACCTTCATCACCTGCCGGCTCAATAATTCGGGCGTCGTGATCTCCTGACCGCCAAGCAGCACGCGAGTTTGATGCACGCTGAAATGATTGCCGATCAAGAAAACCGTGGTTGGAGCGTCCAGGTTAATGGCGGGGGCACCATACCAACCCAGCAATTCTGGAGCTAGGTCGGTGACACCGGTGTTGAACATCGCGAAGCCACCCAGCGTGTTCTCGTACGGGACCTGCACCGACATGGATTGCAGGGGCAACCGCGATGCAAGTTGTTGCGAACGGCGGCGCAGGCGATCGACCTCTCCATCGAGACAACAATTCGGATCGCACACCGTCTGCCAGCCATTTTGAATCCCCTTTACTTGCTCGCTCAAACGCACGGCCTTGTCGGAATTCATTAATTTGCGATGGGGATTGTCCAGGGCGAACCAATTGCTGGCGGCATCGAGGTCGGCATACGGGACGAACGATGGCATCAGCACAATCGCCACGCACTCACGGATCCCCGGCTCGAGCATGCGTTGACGCAAGAGCTGCTTGCGGTTCGGCCCGCCGCAGAGCAGGTCTTGGAAAAAGACTTTGAGATTGCTGTCAGTGTCCGGGGTCTGGAAGCGAGGGTAAAATCGCCAACCGAACGTTTCGGTGCCGTGAGAAAAGCCCACCGCGGTGTTATTGAGCGCGATCGTTTCCATGTCCATTTCGAGACGACGGGCGTATTGAAACATGTTATTAGCGCTTAAATTGCCGCTCACGAAGGCGAGTGACATCGCCAGTTGCATCTCACGCCGGCTGCTGTAGGTGTCGGCCACGTTCTGCTGGTCGGCCGCTGGGTCCAGCGCAAAGACGTGGATCGGCCAGCGACACCGGACGTATTCGTTGAAATTCTGCCGCGCCGGAGGAGATGGCTCCGGAGAAAAATAATCCATCCACTCTGCCTGAAGCTGGAACCCACCACCACGGGCCGCTGCTGCCTCCGTCATGTCCTGTGTGAGTTGTTGATTCAACAGGGCCGAATCGACGAGGATCGCCCACGCGAGTGCTGGTGTCACCTTCGACTTCGATGTCGCTCCGAGCGCGCGAACGTCGGCGTCAAATGCCTTTCGCATCGCGTCGATTTCCATTGGCCGCCGCCCTCGGATCGCACTAACGAGCGGCGGGCTACAGAATCGCCATAAGTCAATTCGCGTCTGACCGGTCGCGAAACTGTGTGCGGCGTCTCTTAGAAAGCCGTAAGCTCCGCTTAGCTCCTCTTGAACGTAGGATTGCACGTCGGGATAGTGCACAACACCTTTGTTAGGAACCAGGGACGCAATTTGGTAAGCTCCAAAGAGGATCTCTCTTACGTACTCAGGCCCGTAGATATCGATCATCTGGGATGGTGGAAACGGGCGTTGCGCGACCTTCAGGCGAGTCGTAGTGCCGAGTCCGTGATTCAGGTGGTCCAATAAGACCATGTCAAGGCGTTGCGGTTTCTCGTTTACGGCCTTTCTGACGGCAGAAGGCGAGGCTAGACCGTTCTGACGCATCCCACTTACCGGGAGCGGCGGTGGTGTGCTGCTTGCGTTCGTACCAGCAGTGCGACTGTCAGTTTTCTCTGGGTTGTGCACGGCTTCGTAAAGAACGCTTCTAACGTCCCAGTCGTTAAGCAATTGGGTCATGGGGACGGCAATCTCGTCGAGCAGATCGTTGACCACCAGATTGCGGAATGTCATCGGCAGCAGTTCGTCGTGCAAGTGCGGCGTAAGCGTGAACGTGATCTCCGCCCCATAGCGCTCCTGTGTATGGCGCCCTGGCAAGACCGAGACGGGAATTCGCACTAAATTCAGCGAGTAGCCGGGTGCGTCGGCCGTGTCGTCGCCGTCGTTCATGCGACGCAGCTCTTGCAGATGGTCGATGTATCGCTTCATCTGGTCGATATAGACGGTCGGTTCCAGGCTGAGACCGTTCTGGCCGGTTACGCCGAATCCGAGCGGGTTTGGCATCAGCACCGGAGTGCGGGAGACGTTGTTGAAAGCCGCGAATGTGCCCGTAAACTGATCTCCGGACGATGCCGGCGCGGACGAGGGCCCCGAGCCGCCCGCCGAACTGGACGAACTCGATGAACTGCTCGCGCCTTTAGAGGTGCCGCCGGAGGGTGAACCGGTCGAAGCGGCCTGGGCCGTAAATGACAATGCCATGGCATCGGCGGCGTACGCCTGGTCGCTGCGCGAGAGCGAGGCCTGCAAAGTCGGCTGGAACTTGGATAGTTGCTGCAGCATCTGCGTTTCGAATTCTTCGCGGTACATCGTGAGGCGGGCCTGGCCCCAGACGGACGGCTGTTCCGCAACGACGCTGCCGTCTTGTTCGATGTGCCGCTCGACCGAATCGAGTTCGCGCGCCAGGTTGCGAACCGTCGGCGCCTCGCGCACGTCGCCCCGGTTGGCTGGATTCTCTTCCGAGAACTGCACCAGCCCTTCGGTGACTTTCAGCGGTTCACACGAACTGGTTAATAGGGGCGCAACGAGGAAGGCAACGACAACGAGCGATGAGCGTAGGTTCCAACGCTGCATAGACTGCATGGCAATCCCATTTCCGGCAGTTCGAGATGTTTGTGGGGGAAGAGGGCGCGCGATGCGATTGTGTCCGGTGGAGATGGGATGGAACCGGAGCCTGCCCTCGGACTGGTTATCTATGAGATCGGTTGGCTTGGTTTGGAAATTTAGGAGGGTGCTGCAGAATATTCCGCTAGATAGAAAATTGCCGAAGAACTGCGAGCGACTATACGCTCCCCTCAACCGTCCAGAATGTGATAATGGGTTAGATGCACTGGATTGGTGGAATTTGGATAAGTACACTTGTCCTCAAACATCCTGCCACCACGCAACCGAGAGGTATCTCACCATGCGTCTCACACTGGCTTTGGCTTTGGCAATCGCGATGGTGCCGGCTTTAGGGGTTGGCGACGACACCCCGGCAGCTTCATCAACACATGCGCCAGCGGCATCTACGACGTCTAAGACAACGCAAACTGCACCTAAGTGCGACTGGGATGCGATCTTCCTCGGATGCTGCGAGATCGCTTTTGCCCCGGAGTCTGAATGTGTGGCGGACGACGGCGCGTTTGCCACTCGTCTAAACGCTATCGATCAGATCGCCCAAATAGGTCCGAAAACAGACCTGGACGCGGCCAAAAAGCTCGCAGAACTCCTGGATGCAACGACGAAATTCGCGGTGGGCGAAAGGAAACGCTGTGGCTGTCATTGCGACCCCTGGCAGTACAAGCGTGTTCTTTTTGCGCTGCGTATTATTCAAGCCCTGGGGAAAATGGGCCCAAAGGCTTGCGCCGCCATTCCGGCGCTAATTCGGGCCAACAATATTGATGTCGTACTTGGGCCAGCAATCGCGGCCGCGCAAAATGAAATTCTGAATCCAAAATCTCAAGGCGGGAAAACGCCCAATCCGCCGGCTGCAGATAGTGTTCAGAAAGTCGTGGACGACACAACGGCTCTGGCAACCGCAATCAAAACTCAGGCGGACGCACCAGCCGATGTCCAAACGGCTCTGAAGACGCTCCAGGACGATGAAAAGAAGCTACCTGCCAATCCCGCTCCGACGGATGTTCAGAAAATCTTGGACGACACGAAAGGTCTGGCAGACGCGCTCAAGGCTCAGACGGACGCGTCAGCCAATGTCCAAAAGGCCCTCACGACGCTCCAGGATGACGAAAAGAACCTGCAGGCACCAGCGGCGAAATCGCCGGCGCCATAACCGATAGTCGGCAGATACATTGCGCCGTCGCCCGTCAACTTAGGACCTGAATCGTCCCCGACGCCACGTTCGTACATCGCGCCGACGATCAAGATTCGCTCTTCCGCGACCGGTGCGCTGAGCGTTTGGCTCTGCTTCGCGATCGATGTGACTATGTGAGGACGATGGCGCGGGCGACGTTGTCGACGGCCTGTGGCAACAGAAGTGCCGCCTAAGGACCTTAGGGGACTGAGGGCTCGGATTGTTGCTAAGTGTTTTCTGGCTTGATCGCAGCGACCAGACGCGTCGCGGCCCAGGGGCCGATGCCGTACCAGAACCGATGCCCGAGCGATCGGCGTTCGGTGATCTTCAGCCGGCAGGCCTCAAGCTCGCGGGCGTAGACACGCGTGTGACGGATGTCGGCGATGGCCAGCTTGCCGCCGGGTTTGAGCACTCGGGCTGCTTCGCGGAGCGCCTTCGCACGCTCGCCCGCGCCGGGCACGTTGTGAATCGCCAGCGAGCTGACCACCACATCGAACGAGCCGTCGTCGAAGGGAAGCTGGCGCATATCGGCGGTGTGCAGCTCGATCCGATCGGTCACTTCCTCGAGGGTCGCGTTTCGGCGCGTGACGGCTTCGGCATTGCCGGATTGATCCGTGGCACTCCAGATGTCGACGCCGACTGCCCGTCCGCGGGGCAATCGCTGGGCCGCCATCAAGAGCACCGCGCCGCGGCCGCAGCCGATATCGAGCAGCCGCTCGTCTCCTTGGAGCGCGAGCCGATCGAGAAGGTCCGCCCAGACGGCAAACTTTCCCGCGCGGGTGGTGTAGACGTAGCTGCCCGCATTGAGGAATAGCCACAGTCCGGCAAGGCCCGGGGCGAGAATGGAAATTCGATTCCGCGTCCCCTCCGCACCATCGCCGTCCCACACCCGCCACAGGCAAAGCGCGAGCAGGCAGGCGCCCCCGAGGGCCATGAAGATCGGAGCATAGGGTGCATCGAAGCCGTAGTCGCCGCGGCGCGGAGGCGAGGAACTCACAGGAAACCCCCCGGGCAATAAACAGGCGAGTGACGAGACAAGCGAACAATCGGAATCGATCTTGAGACCCGACGACTTTACGACGGAGGGCATTTTGTGCGACCGTCGTCGGCCAGTCAACGAGCGGATGTCTGCCCTCGTCGGTACATCTTGTTCGACGATCGCTCACGCTCGCACGGGTGCCACGCTCACATCGCCGAGAATATCGATCACACCCGAAGTGACGTCATACATCGCGCCGACAATCAGAATGCGCCGCTGTGCGACGAGGGCACTGAGCGTCTGGCTCTGCTCGGCGATCATCGCCACGGTGCGGAGGACGTTCGCGCGGGCGGCTGCGTCGACGATCGCGTTTTGCTCGGGCTTTGGTAGGTCGGCGTATCTGCGGGCCGCGTTGGGATCGACGGCGCGTTGAATATCCCGCAAGATCGGCTCGATGTGCTGGCAGCCGGTGGCTTGAGCGAGCGGTTCGGTGAGGTGGGCTGTGGCGACCGCCGTCGTCACCGCGCCGCAACGGGTGTGGCCGAGGACGAGGATGAGCTTGGCGCCGGCCACCGCGCAGGCGTATTCCATGCTGCCCAGTACGTGCGTGCTGGCGACGTTGCCGGCGATGCGGACGACGAAGATGTCGCCCAAGCCCAGGTCGAAAATCAGTTCGGCCGGGCTGCGCGAGTCGATGCAGCTCAGTATGACGGCCAACGGATGCTGCCCGGCGGCCGTCGCTCTCACTTGTCCGACGAGGTCGCGAGTCAGGCGTTGCCCGCTGCGGAAGCGTTCATTGCCGTTCTTCAGGATCTCGAGCACCTGTTCCGGGGTCATCGAGTTTTGCAGCTCGCGCGTCGAGTAGTCGACGTACTGCACCTGGTCGTCGATCTGATACTGCTCACGAAAACCGACGACGCTCACTTCGACGCCCCGCGCAGGGGCCGTCTTCTCCCGGAAGTCGCGAATGAGATCGAGAATGTCGGGGTCGATGTAATCGGTGTCGACTGCATCGAGCAACAGGTGGCCTCCCTGCGGCACCTCGTCAAGAATCTTGGAGAGAGCGGCCCGGTTCAGGAAGCTGACCTGGTTGGCGAGCGAGACATGCAACACGTCGCCGCCCAAGTGCTTCTCCTCAAAACGGCGGATCGGCTGACGAAGATTACTCATCAGAATGAATGCCAGGCTCACGGCCAGGCCGATCAAAACGCCGACCAACAGATCGGTGAAGAGAATCGCCACCACGGTCAGCGCGAAGGGCATGAACTGGTAGCGTCCCTCACTCCACATCTGCTTAAAGAGGGCCGGCTTGGCCAACTTGGTGCCGGTGATCAGCAGGATGGCGGCCAGGCAGGAGAGGGGGATTACGTTGAGCCAGGTGGGGATGAGGAGCACGCATCCCAACAGCAGCGCCCCGTGCGTGATTGTGGAAAGTTTAGTCTTGCTCCCCGAATTGACGTTCACCGAGCTGCGAACGATGGCCGAGCTGACTGGCAACCCGCCAATCAATCCGCAGACCACGTTGCCGATCCCCTGCACCCAAAGTTCGCGGCTGGGTGGGGAACTGCGCTGTTGTGGATCGATCTTGTCGACCGCCTCGAGGTTCAACAGCGTCTCGAGCGAAGCGACAGCAGCGATCGTCAAACCGGCCGTGTAGACGGCGGGATTCAACCATTGCGAGAAGGCGGGCGTCTGCAGATGTCCGAAGAACTCGTTGAGGCTCGTCGCGACAGGCACCTGGACCAGATGCTTCTCCTGAATCAACCACGATCCGCCGACGCGCTGCAGCAGTAGGCTGCCCAGGGCGCCGAATAGTACGACCACGAGCGGCGCGGGAATGGGCAGTTTTTTGAGGAGCGTCCATCTTTCCCACGCGATCAAGATGGCGAGCGACACCAGACCGATGGCCGCAGCGCCGGGCTGGATTCGTGTGACGAGCCTCAAGAGATTCGAGAACGTGTTTTCGCTGTCGGGCTCGAAGAACGACATGTCGCCTTCCGGGTCGGCGTCCCAACCCAGCATGTGCGGCGTCTGTTTTAGAATCAGCAGCAGGCCAATCGAGGCGAGTAGTCCTTTGATCACGCTCGACGGAAAAAAGGCAGCCACGAAACCGGCACGGGCGATACCCAGGACGATTTGAACCAAACCCGCGACGACAACCGCAAATAAGAAGGCGTCCAACGATCCGAGCGCGGCCAGTTGGGCCAGCACGATGGCGCTCAATCCGGGTGACGGCCCGCTCACACTGGTGTGTGAGCCGCTCAACATCCCCACCACGAGGCCGCCGACGATGCCCGCGAGCACGCCTGAAAAGTAAGGCGCCCCCGATGCCGAGGCGACACCCAAACACAAGGGGAGCGCGGCCAGGAACACAACGAGTCCAGCGGTCAGGTCGTTCCGCAGATTACTCGCGGAAAACAGACTCAATGACGAGCTGGGTGCCTGCGACATAGGATGGAGGTCTCAGCATCAACGTACAGACACGCAGAGGGCGAAGGTGACCCGAATCGAGCATGGCCCTCTAGCCGATCGCGGCAAGCGATCCTAGCGAGACCGCAAGCCCTTGCCAACGAAACGGGCGTGAACGCCCCCCGGAATCCAGCTGGTTTACCGCAACTGTGTCGAGAGCTACCATGGCGCGGCGGTGATCGCAGGCGATTTTGGGCCGAGTCGACTGTGTTGCCGAAGGGCACTCGTACGAACCAGAGCAAAACCCGCATCCCGATGCGACTGATCCCCAAGTCCGAAGGATTCGCGCTGGCAGTAAAAGTCGTTCCGGGCGCGTCGCTGCAGAGAATCGTCGGTGAATACGCTGACGGGTTGAAGGTGACGGTCACGGCGGCGCCCGAACGAGGGGCCGCCAATGAAGCCGTGATTGCCGTGCTCGCAGAGGCGCTGCAGACAACATCGTCGAACGTGCGGATCGTTCGTGGTCACCACAACCCGCGCAAAGAAGTGCTGATCGTGGGGCTGACTGACGAAGAGATCGAGCGACGGTTACTCGCCAATCCGTGAATGGATGATGTCGCGGCGACAGGGGTTGTGGAGGATCGATGAGTCTCGATGCCCGTTCGACGAGCGACCCGCGCCGCTCGGCAGGGAAGTCTCTTGTAATTCTGCCGTCGATTGGCGCCGTAGCCCACTCCGATGGACAAATCACCATCACGCGCAAGTTCCTCGACGGTGCGGCCGAGATGGCCAAACACTGGGACGGCCCGCTCGAAGTCATCCTGCCGCCGATCGAGGCGGCTACGGACAATCTCGATTCCGTGCGGATCGATCCGCGCGACTTCGGGGTCTCTGTCAAAGTCGTCCCGTTCGAAGCGGGCCGTCTGATGCCCGAGCTGGCGGGGGCCGGGATCGTCTTGGCCTCGGTTTACTATCAGCTCAACGACGCGGCCGAATGGTGCCGACAGGTCGGCGTTCCCTGCGTCTACGTTGCCGAATACACGCTGCAAACTCGTTTGCAGATCCTGGCTGCCGAAGTCTCCAACCCACTGATGCGAACGCGGCGCCGATTCTGGGAATACGGCCAGGAACGGAAAATTCGCGCGGGCCTGCGACTGGCGGCGGGAGTGCAATGCAACGGCACGCCCACCTATGACGCCTACCAATCAATCAACGTGAGCCCGCTGCTGTTCTTCGACGGCCGTGTCGAACGGAAGATGCTGATCTCGCCCGCGGAATTGGCGCAGCGCGTGGAGTATCTGCGAACCGACCGACCATTGCGATTAGCGTTTTCGGGGCGATTGATTCGGATGAAGGGAGCCGATCATCTGCTACTCGTCGCGAAAGAACTCAAGTATCGTCAGGTGCCGTTCGAGATGACGATCTGCGGCGACGGCGTTTTGGCCGATAGCATGCGGCAGCAGATCGCCGCGTTCGGACTAGCGGATTGCGTCCGGATGCCGGGAGTGCTCGACTTCAACAGCCAACTTCTGCCCCTCGTCAAACGCGAGGTCGACCTGTTCGTCTGCTGCCACCGTCAGGGCGATCCTTCCTGCACCTACATCGAGACGATGTCGTGTGGCGTGCCGATCATCGGTTATGCAAACGAGGCCCTGGCTGGAATCTTGCAGCGCGTGCCGGCGGGAACGGCAGTGCCGATGGACGATTTGTCTGCTCTGGCAGGGGCGATCGTGCACTTGCACGCGGATCGCCAAACGCTGGCGGCGATGTCGCAACAAGCCCTCGAGTTCGCCGCGGCCAACACGTTTGAAGAGACGTTCCACAAGCGGATGGAACATCTGAAAGGGCTATTGCCTCACTCGCAGAAGGTCGCGACCGGTGCGCGACTCTGACGCTCATTGAGGCTGTTGCGCCGATTTCAAGCCGCCGAGCAACTTGCGTGCGCCCATTCCCGCGTAGGCCCCAACAAACGCCATCACGAGTGCTAGCAGCGACCCAAAGTTGCGACTGGACGGGATTTCGTAAATCGGAATCCACGCACCGACAGCAAGGGTCCACAGCCAAGGTCGCTCCGGACCGATTGCCCCCAACACACCGCAAATGAAGACAATCGCCAAGGCGGTAATCCCTGTGTCATCCCAGTTCGGACGCGAGTCGACATAGGCGATCAACAATCCGAAACAAACGGCCAGGGGCAAAAGAACCTTGAACATTGCCGGCTCCGTTTCCATCTTGGGACTGTAACTTTGCATTGCAAAGTAAAATACCGCGTCGCGTGCTTCCGGTCAATCGTGAAACATTGCGTCGCCGAATGCCCATCAGCCCAATCGAAGCTCGAACACGAGCAAGAGGCGAAAGCGTCAAGGCAAAACGAAGATTTGCGATCTCGGCCTGCCTCATGCGCTCTCACGCTCTCGTAAACGCAATAAGATGTGCCAACAGCGAATTGCAGTGGTCAGCTAACAGCGAAACGAATCCATGAAAACGATCATCGAACCCTTCCGCATCAAAGTCGTCGAGCCGTTGCACATGCGGACTCTCGCAGAACGAGAGGCCATCGTGCGCAAGGCCGGCTTCAACATGTTCTTGATTCCGGCCGAGGACGTGCTGATCGACTTGCTGACCGACAGCGGCACGGGAGCCATGAGCAGCCTGCAGTGGGCGGGAGTCATGGCGGGCGACGAAAGTTACGCCGGCTCGCCGAGTTTCTTCCGCTTCGAAAGTTCCCTGCGGAAGATCACGGGCTTTGATCACATTCTGCCCACTCATCAGGGTCGGGCGAGCGAGCGGATCCTCTTCGAGTTGTTGGGCGGAGCCGGACGAGTCGTCCCCAACAATGCGCATTTCGACACCACTCGCGCCAACATCGAGCATTCCGGGGCCGAAGCAGTCGACCTGCCGATTCCCGAAGCGCGAGAGCCGCGGCTGCGGCTCCCGTTCAAAGGCAACATGGACATTGCGGGGCTCGAAGCGCTGATCGAGCGGGTCGGACCCGAAAACGTGCCGGTCGTCATGTGTACCGTCACTAGCAACAACTTCGGCGGCCAGCCGGTGAGTTTGGAAAACTTGCGAGCTGTTCGCAAAGTCTGCGATCGGTTCCACCTGCCGCTGTTTCTCGACGCGTGCCGCTTCGCGGAGAACGCCTGGTTCATCAAGCAGCGAGAAAACGGCCAACACGATCGAGAGGTCGGCGCCATCGTCCGCGACATGTTCGACCTTGCCGACGGTGCCACGATCAGCGCCAAGAAAGACGGCCTCGTAAATATCGGTGGCGTGCTGCTCGTGCGCGACGAGGCACTCTTTAAGCGAGCCAGTAATCTGCTGATTCTCACCGAGGGCTACGTCACGTACGGCGGACTCTCCGGCCGCGACCTCGAGGCGATGGCTCAAGGCTTTCAGGAGGTCTTGGACGAGGACTACCTGCGTTATCGCATTCGCAGTGCCGAGTACGTGGGCGAAAGATTGCTGGCGGCCGGCATCCAAATCATCGAGCCGCCGGGCGGCCACGCCGTCTACATCGACGCGTCGGCATTTTGTCCGCACATCCCGGCATCACAATTCCCGGGACAGGCGCTGGTCGTCGCCCTCTATCGTCATGCCGGCATTCGCGGCGTGGAAATCGGCTCGGTGATGTTCGGCGGAGGCGGCCACGCCGCGCCGGCACTCGAATTGGTCCGCCTGGCGTTTCCCCGCCGGGCTTACACACAATCGCATATGGATTACGTGGTCGAAGCAACGATCGAGGTCTTCCAGCAACGCGACAAATTGCGCGGGCTGCGAATCACCTCGGCGCCGCCAGCGCTCCGTCACTTCACGGCGCTGTTCGAAGAGATCTAGACCGGCGGTCCGCAAAATATTTGACAGTCGGTTACGCCGTGTGGATGATGGCCCCGTACTTTGCGCTCGATCGTTTTCTACCTTGACCGGCACCCACGACGGAACTCAACGAAATGCGATCCGACCGGCGACAGTTCCTACAAACGAGTTTGCTTGGTGCGGCCGCCGCGGCTGCTCTGCCAGCCGACAAGGGGGCAACCGCGGCTGCAGCCGAGACGAAGACCGCCGGAAAGGTCGAGCCGTTTGAGCTCGACGAGATGACCGTTGCCGACTTTCAGGACGCGATGAAGTCGGGCAAAGAGAGCGCTCATTCACTGGTGAAGAAATATCGGGCTCGCATTGAGGCGATCGACAAACAGGGACCGGCTCTCAACAGCGTGATCGAATTCAATCCGGACGCTTTGGAAATTGCCGAGGCACTCGATCGGGAACGAAAGGCGAGAGGTCCGCGCGGTCCACTGCACGGCATTCCCGTACTGGTAAAGGACAATATCGATACGGCGGATCGCATGCATACAACGGCCGGGTCGCTCGCGCTCGTCGATGCCCGCCCGCCGGAAGATTCGTTTGTTGTGAAGAGGCTGCGCGAGGCCGGTGCGGTCATTCTGGGCAAGACCAACCTGAGCGAGTGGGCCAACATCCGCTGCAGCTATTCGACCAGTGGCTGGAGCGGTCGCGGCGGGCTGACCAAGAATCCTTACGCCCTCGATCGCAACCCGTGCGGGTCGAGTTCGGGATCGGGAGTGGCGGTGGCCGCCAACTTGTGCGCGATCGCGGTCGGCACCGAGACCGACGGCTCGGTCGTCGCCCCGTCGTCGGCCAACGGCATCGTGGGCATGAAGCCGACTGTCGGCCTGGTGAGTCGCACCGGGATTATTCCCATCTCGCATTCGCAGGACACGGCCGGCCCAATGTGCCGAACTGTGCGCGACGTGGCCATTCTGTTGGGGGCAATGGCCGGCAGCGATCCGCAGGACAAAGTCACCACCGACGAGAAGCGCAAGTCCCTGACCGACTATACGAAGGCCCTCGATCCGCATGGACTTAAAGGGGCCCGAATCGGCGTGGCCCGCAACTACTTCGGCTTCGACGAAACGGTCGACGCCGCGATGAAGCATGCGCTTGATGCACTCAAACATGAGGGGGCAACAATCGTCGATCCGGCCGACATCCCTAATATGGATAAGGTCGGCGAGTCGGAACTGACGGTCCATATGTATGAACTGAAAGCGGGGCTGGCCGCGTACTTTGCCCGACTGGGCAAGAATGCGCCGGTTCGCTCATTGAAGGACGTGATCGAATTCAACGAGAAGCACAAAACGCGCGAGATGCCCTACTTCGGACAGGACCTGTTCGAGAAGTCGGTCAAGAAAGGATCGCTCGCGAGCTACGAATATCAAGAAGCGTTGGCCCATTGTCGCCGACTGGCGCGAACGGAGGGGATCGATGCAATCATGGACAAGTTCAAACTCGATGCCCTGGTCGCCCCGACGGTCAGCCCCGCTTGCCTGACCGACCTGGTCGTCGGCGATCATTGGCGCGGCGACGCCACCACGGCGGCTGCGGTCGCCGGTTATCCGAGCATCACCGTGCCGGCCGGGTTCATTTTCGGACTTCCCGTTGGCATGCTCTTCTTCGGCCGGGCGTGGAGCGAAGCCACGCTGCTCAAATTGGCCTATTCGTTCGAGCAAGCAACAAAAACTCGCAAACCGCCGCGATTCCTGCCATCAGCCGAGTTGACTGCCTAAAATCCGGCGACGGAAGCACCTCGTGCGTAGTAACCGGTTGGGGGTGGTTTGGCTCAGACAAACTGAATCATGCCGCGCATCTTCTCTAGAACGGCAGGTCGTCGCGCGGCTCGCAGCAGCATCATGATCTGCGGCGACCAGACCTAAGTCTCGAGAGGGAGCGAACGTCGTGTCCTGGCTCCGCACGATTCAGTACTTCGTCCTGGTGATGCTGTTCGCTTCCGGCACGCTCGAGGCGGCCGGTCCACCGCCGGCGACCGGGGCTAAGCTGACATTTCGCTCAGCTTCGGCCAATCCCTCGATCCGTGCGGACGCTCCGTTCGCAATCGACTACACCCTCGCTTCGGACTTTGAAGATGTTCTGAACGGCGAACTCGTTTTCACATTTCTGGATGACAACGAAGTCATCATTCAGCTGCGCGGCGATCCAATCGTCGTGCCAAATGGAAAGAGTTCATTCCGGGTGACGCTTCCGGCTCTGCAGACTCGTCGAAACACGTCAGGCTTCATGGTCCGTGTCGCGCTGCATTCCACCAGAGGCACATTCGATCTGGGCACTCACGATTTGCTGGTGCCGCTCAAAGGCAAACGCCAGTTTCTGATCGGAACTCCCAAGCTGAGTGCCGGACCCATCGGTCGTCTCGCCAGCCGCTTGCGACTCGACACATTTCGCCCTGCGACGAGCCGTACGAACCGAGGCGACTTAGTGACGATTCCCGCCGACATCGAACTTCGCGACCTGCCCACCCAAGCGATCTCGCTCTACCAGTTCGACTTGTTGCTGCTGGCCGAGGAGGGTTTCAGCGGACTCTCTGCGCGGCAACTCGACGCAATCGCCGACTGGATCGAGCAGGGGGGCCGCGCCGTCGTTGTGCCCACCGGAGTTTTGACGCCTGCTCACCAGGCGTTTCTGCGAAGGATCACGAGCGGCGAGCCCGCGGCGCCGATTTTCGTCCTGAATCAGTTCGGACGTCTCGAGGCGGAAGCGACCGGCAACAAACCTGCGATCATCATGTGCCGCTCGGGCTTCGGTCGGGCTTTGATTCTACGGACGATGCCCGCTTGGAATGCGGACGGTACATTTCGCGACCTCGACGAGCCGACTTGGGCCCGCGCCCTCTGTTTTGTCTGGAATGTCCGTGACTATCAGACGCAAACCATTCTCAAATCCGGAGTGTGGATTGCGCCGCTGGAACCCCAATACAGCGTCGACCCGAGCCCCTTGGAGCCGATCGAATTTGCGCGATCCAACGGATTGCGGCAAATGCTATTTCCCAACGCGGTGCGCGTGATGCCGTTCGGCGTCGTAGTAACGATCTTGGCGTTTTTCCTGTTGGCCATCGCGCCGGGAGACTATTTCCTGCACGGCCTCTTGCGCCGGCGGTGGATTAGTTGGGTCGCGTTTCCCGGCACGTGTCTGCTGTTCACGGCCGCCACCGTGTGGATCGCCGAAGGTTACACGGGGCGCGCGGATCATCGCACGGAACTGGTGATTATCGATTTGGGGGTCGACGGCAAGCCGCGGCGCACTTCGCGGATCGAGCACGTGGTGACGGCCGAGACGCGACCCCTTGCGACCGACGTTCGCAACGGGATTTTTGCGATGACCAACGTACAACCGGCAGCGCCACGCCGCACGCGCGAAGAGGATGAATTAAAGAGGTCTACGGTTGAGCCGCAGTCGTTTGCGGGCACGCTCCCTGCGGCTTTCACGGTCACTCGGCTTTCGCGGCAGTGGTCGCCGAGCATGCACCGAGTGACCCGCTCGGGTGCCGAGGTCACGATTCCCGCGATCGACTGGGCCGATCTCGATGGCCTCGAACTGGCTTCGGAGAAAGGAAGAGCTACGCTCCTCGAGAGGTTGCACGGCGCCGTTCCGGGTTGCGAAGTGGTGCTTCAGAACGAGCTGCGACAGTTTGTGACCTCCTCAAGCGATTCCTCGGTACTGCGAGAAGCAGCAACGCCGAAAGGTTGGGCCGACGTGATGGTGGCCCTCGCGCGGCGGAGCGACACCGGGCTTTTTTCGATCGTCTCGCACGTCGCGCCCAACGGCGCCGGAAATTTGGAAGACTTGGCCGTCGCCGATCAGGCGCCGGGTGAATGGCTGCTGCAGTTCGCCGAGCGGCAGGGCGAAGATCTGATTGTCCATCGCCGGATCATGCGGAAGAAATCACAGGCCCAGACGGAACACACCCGATGACCGAGAAGGCCCCCAACCCGCCGCCGATGGTCGATATTCGGAACCTGTGGGTCAAATACGGCAACTTTGTTGCCGTGCGGGGCATCTCGTTTGTGATTCCGCGCGGCGAAGTCTTTGGCTTCATCGGGCCCAACGGGGCGGGGAAGTCGTCGACCATTCGGATTCTGGCAACCCTGCAACAGCCGAGCGCCGGTTACGTGCGGGTCGACGGCGTCGAAGTCCGTCAGGACCCGATGAAAATCCGTCGCAAGATCGGTTACATGCCCGACTCGTTCGGCCTCTACGAAGGCTTAACCGTGCGGGAATACCTGCATTTCTTTGCGGCCGCCTACGACACGGGTGAGGATCGTCGCGATCGGCTGGTTGATGATGTCCTCACCCTGACCGATCTGAAGCACAAGATCGATACTCAGGTCGATGGTCTGTCGCGCGGTATGAAGCAGCGGCTGGGCCTGGCGCGCGTTCTATTACACGATCCCGAGCTATTGCTGCTCGACGAACCGGCGAGCGGCCTCGATCCGCGCGCTCGGATTGAAGTTCGTGAGATCCTCAAAGAGCTCTCACGGATGGGCAAAACAATCCTGATCTCCAGCCACATCCTGCACGAGCTGTCCCAATTCTGCACCCGGATCGGCATCCTCGAGGCAGGACGCCTGATGACTGAAGGCTCGCTCGAGGAAATCTATCAGCGATTGGGCTTGATGCAGCTTGTGCACGTGCAGGTCCTTGGCACAACGGACGAACTGGCCGCTCACTTGCGGCAAATCGCGGGAGTGGAAGCGGTCGATGTGCAATCTGATCGGCTTTCGATTCGGGTGCGGGCGGAATCGCTGCCTCCAGAGGACCTGCTCGATCACATTCGCGCCTTCGGGGCGCGCGTCCGCATGTTTCAGCCTGAGGCGATGGAACTGGAAACAGCTTTCATGAAGTTGACCGAAGGGACGACCGCCTGACGGCGTCTGGCGCCAGGGTAAGCGGATGAAGCGCCGATTCAAAATGATGCGGCTGCCGATCCTGACTAAGGATCTGCTTGAACGGGCGTCGCGCAAGCGAACCTACATCATCCGTTTCAGCTATGGGCTATTCCTCTTCGTCTTCGCCTGCACACTGTTCTACGGAAACATTGGCGTGTCTGCGGAGGCTGGGCAGGCACTGGGGCGCGGGGCCCAACATTTCGCCTTGCTGATGAGCATTCAGCTGGCCGTGCTGTACACGCTGGTGCCGATCCTGGCGGCGGGAGCCATCGCGGCCGAAAAACAACAGGACACGCTGGCCCTGCTACTCGTGACGACGTTGACTCCGTGGCAGATCGTGCTGCAGAAGTTTGCCGCGCGGACGGCTTCGATTCTGAGCTTTGTTTGCTTGTCGTTTCCCTTGTTGGCAATCACATACACGTTCGGAGGCGTGACCCCCGCCGAACTCGTGTTAGGGATGTTCGGACTGATCGCCTCTTGTCTGCAATTGGGGGCTCTGGCCATCTTGTGTTCCGCCTACTTCCGGACGACGGCCCAAGCCCTCGCCGTCACGTATGTGGTTTTCTTGATTCTGCGTTTCATCTCTTCAAATGCATTTTTGCAGCCGCCCGGCGTGGCTGGCATCATCTTCGCCACGTTTACAGCCTTGATCTGTCTCGCGGTGGCCGCTGGTGTGCTGGTCGACCGCGCCTTTGTCCAATCGCGGAACTATTTGCTCGAGTTCTTCCGAGGACTCGATCGGTTTTTTGAGCAATTGAATGTGTTGACGGGAGGCGTCGTGTTGGTGCACGACCGGGGCTTCTTGCCAGGGCGGGCCCCGATTCAATGGCGCGAGACGCGCAAGAAGTCGCTCGGCACGTTTCGCTACTTGTTTCGTGTCCTCGTCGTGCTCGAATTCCCAATTCTCTTTTGCATTCAGTTGATGCGCTTCTCGACCAATGCGTCGAATCTTGACGACGGAGGGCTCGTCGCTTTGCTAGACATGCTCTGGATCGCGTCGGTCGCGCTCGTCGCGCTGCACGCGGCCAGCCTGATTTCGGAAGAGCGTTCGCACCAAACGCTTGGCGTGCTCTTGTCGACGCCGCTGCCTTCGCGGCGGATTCTTGCTGAAAAGCTGTCCGGAGTGCGCCGGCTGACGTTCGTCCTCATGGTTCCATTCGCCACCATTTTTTTGTTCGAGAAGTGGTGGTATTCGCGCAGCTCTTGGGACTATGTCGTTCTCTCCGCGTTGACCGTCGTGATCTATCTCACCGTCATCCGCTGGACGGCCCTGGCCATTGGACTGCGGCTTCCGAATCAGTTGTCGGCGATTATCGGCGCGATCTCGGTGATAGGACTGTGGGTGGGCGGGCTCGCGCTGGCCGGCCCGCTGATGAGCTATCTGAATATCGACCTTCCCCCTTTGGAGAATACGATCCGAGCGATGAGCCCGGTGGACATGATCCTTGCCGTCCAGCATTCGGCGACCTATGCGGTCACACGGAACGGGGCCCTCTCTCCATGGGAAACGTCGCCGGCCGCGACGGTGTTGCACTTCGTTTTCTACGCGACTCTCGGGTTTGGCCTGCAATGGTGGTGTCGTCGCTCGGCCGATCGGTACCTCGGCCGTATCCCAGAGCCGCAGGCTCCCGAGCGGTGGGAACTGGAAGCGGCCGCGCTCGAGACAGCGCCACGACTTTCCGTGAACGTCGATTGAGAGAATTCGACGCGGCGCCAGACGACAATCAACGGAGGCGATGATGACGTTCTCTCAGCGAGCGGAAAAACCACCGGCAGTGATTGTTCCGCCGTTCACATTGGGGACGGCGACCCAAAAAGTTCGCCTGGCCGAGGATGCCTGGAACTCGCGTGACCCAAATCGGGTGTCTCTGGCCTACACTGAAGACTCGGTTTGGCGCAATCGAAGCGAGTTCCTTGTCGGGCGTGAACAGATCGTTCGCTTCCTGACCGGCAAATGGAGCCGAGAGCTTGACTACCGCCTGATCAAAGCCCTTTGGGCATTCACGGACAATCGGATCGCCGTGCGGTTTCAGTATGAGTGGCATGACGACGTGGGTCACTGGCACCGCAGCTATGGCAATGAACAGTGGGAGTTCGACGAGCACGGATTGATGCGGCGGCGCGAGGCCAGCATTAATGACGTGTCTATTCTCGAGTCCGACCGCAAGTTTCGCTGGTCCGCGCCGGGGCCGCGGCCGGCGGACCACCCAGGAATTCCCGATGTCCGATAGCCGCGTTCGCGAACGTTTGCCGAATCAACTCAGCGCGCAGACTTTGGGGATGTACTGATTCGAGACAGAGTGATCGGTCGCCGCCTGCTTGATTTTGCCCATGACAAGCAGGTCAGCCAGGTTGAGCATTCGCTTGGCTTGCAACCTCAGCGAATTGCCCTCGGTGCGAGTTCCGCTCCCATCGAGGTATTCGAGCATGCCTACGTGCAAGTAGGCATGCGCGTTGAGTCCGCTGAGCCGTGCATCGACCTGGCTCAAGAAGTCGAGCCACTGGGCCGCGGGAGGCAAGTGGGGCACCAAGTCGCTGTCGTTCTCAAATCGCCACTGGCTGATAACCTTGTCGTACGAAGTGGAAAAGGGCGTATTCCCGACCCGAGGCGAGCCATAGGTATACACGTCCGCCGGAGTGACGACCGCCTCGCTTCGCAGACGAATCGCCGCCAACGTCGCGAGAGCGCCCCCCTTGCTGTGTCCCGTGACCACTACGGGGAGCAAGGGGGTGGTCGTCAACTGCGCGCGAACAGCGGCAGCGACACTGCTCCAGAGGGACTCGAGTGACGCAGAGAATCCTTCATGGACCGACCCCGGGGCGTAAGGCACGGAGACGAAAACCGCTTCCGCGTCGTCCGCCCAATCTCTAACGCTTTCAATGAAGCTATCCCAATTCGCCGTATCGATCGGAAGCGTTCCGCGAAATGCGACCATGATCTCCGTCGCGGTGGCCCCGACGAGCGCCGCGTTGATCATGTCTGCCGTGAATGATCGAGGAGGAACGGTGAAGCCCACATCGTTGTAAACCGGGCAGGAGGACAGCCCGCCCGCCGCACCGATCGAGTAACAGACATCACTGGCCTTGGCCATTCGGCAGGCAAGCTTCAGGTCGAGTGGCATGGACGGAATTCCTTTGAGGCGCAATCGCGAAGCGGTCGAAGCATAAATGAAATGCCGAAACCTAATCGCGTCGGATCGTCACGAGGGCGGCAGCGACGCATTAGGCGGCGCGGGCGCGTCGCGAAGCAGCTTGTTCGCTCCGACGAGCAGCAAAAAGAGCATGAGGACCGCGAAGACAATCACGGAGGCAAAGTCGAAATCGCCGGCAAGCAGTGTGAAATATGGCTTCCCCTCGTCTTGCGGGGAGGCCTTCACGGCAAAGTCGATGTAGTTCGTTTTGAACTTCTCGAAGAACGGGAGCTGCAGGAAGGCAATCACGACGCCGGCCAGTGTGCCGCCAGCGATGTAGCCCGATGACAGCAGCACGCCGGGGCCCGTTTCTGATTCTGCGATCGCGGTCGCCTCATCTTGCCCAGGCGCAGCCGGCTTGGCGGTTATGCGTTCGACCATGTAACGGATGATTCCGCCGAGAAAGATCGGGGTCGTGTACTGCATGGGAATGTACACGCCGACTGCGAAGGCGAGCGAGCCGACGCCGCACAACTCCAGCCCGACTGACAGCATGGCGCCGATCAGAATCAGGCCCCAATTGAGTTTCTGTTGCAAAACTCCGTTGATGATGATGCCGATGACTTCCGTCTTCGGTGCGAGGAATTTCATCTTCACATCAGTGCCGTCGTCTCGTTTTTCCAGCCGCCCGGTGATGGCCGGATCCACCAGCACAGCCGGCTTGCGATGCTCGTCGATCAGGTATTTTCCCGGCAGCACTTCGTTGACGTTCCGCGGTCTCCAGACGCGGTATTCGGTTCCCTCGAATGTCTCCCGGTCGACGAGGGCGTCGTAATCGGCCGCAGAGAGCGTGACCTTCGGCAAGTTTTTCTTGCTGTAAATGGTTCCGGCCTGATTGAACACGAGCAGGATGTAACCGATCACCAGGGCGGACGAGATTGCGCCGATCAGGATGGCCCACTGCTGATAGATCGGCGTGGCGCCGACCAGGTATCCGGTTTTCAAGTCCTGAGAAGTCGTGCCGGCGTTGGACGCGGCAATGCACACGACGGCTCCGACCGAAAGTGCCACGACACTTTCGACCGGACTGGTCATGTGCAATGTGAGGAAGATCAAACAGGTCAAAGCGAGCGTGGCCACCGTCATTCCCGAGATCGGATTCGACGAGGAGCCGATTTCACCCGTCAACCGCGACGAGACCGTGACGAACAAGAAGCCGAAGATCAAGACGAGTCCGGCTCCGAGCACCCCTTTGATAAGCGAATCGGCGACGCCTGCAGCGCTCAACTCGCGAACCAGAAAGACGGCGAGCAGCGCGAGCAATCCCGCCGACCCGAACAACACTGCCTTCCCCGAGAGGTCGCGATCGGTCCTCAAGATACGGGTCGCGCCGCCGGATCCCCGCAGATTGCCGAGACTCGCCCGAAACGATCGGTAAATTAGCGGCAAGGTCCGCATCATGCTGATGATGCCCGCCGCGGTGACACAACCGGCGCCGATGAAGCGCAGGTAGAACTTCTGAATCTCAGCCAGGTTCATCGAGCCGATCGGCTTGGTGCCGGGAGCGATCGCAGTCGCCACCTGGTCGCCGAACGTGGCAATGGCCGGCACAATGACCAGGTTCCCGATGACGGCCCCCGCCATCATGATCGAGGCGATCCGCACGCCAATGACATAGCCGACGCCGAGCAACTCGGGCGCCATGTCGGTGGCAACCACGGCGACGCGGTTGAAGAACTTGAGGGGGACGCTCACCG
>DASRXU010000480.1:0-28090 GCA_035687365.1 Planctomycetaceae bacterium
CGACCATCGTGTTGATGGTGTTCTTGAGTTCAAGAATTTCACCCTTTACGTCGACGGTGATCTTTTTGGACAGGTCGCCCGTGGCGACGGCCGTCGTTACTTCGGCGATGTTTCGCACTTGGGCCGTCAAGTTGCCGGCCATGCTGTTGACGCTATCGGTGAGGCTCTTCCAAGTTCCGGCCACCCCCTGCACGTCGGCTTGCCCGCCCAGTTTTCCTTCGGTGCCGACTTCACGGGCCACGCGAGTCACTTCCGACGCAAACGACCGCAACTGATCGACCATCGTATTGATGGTGTTCTTGAGTTCTTGCACTTCGCCTTTGACGTCGACGGTGATCTTGCGGGACAAGTCGCCGGCGGCGACAGCCGTCGTCACCTCGGCGATGTTTCTCACCTGGCTGGTGAGGTTGCTGGCCATGCTGTTGACGCTGTCGGTCAGGTCCTTCCACGTGCCGGCGACGCCTTGCACCCGAGCCTGGCCACCCAGCTTGCCTTCGGTGCCGACTTCGCGGGCCACGCGGGTCACTTCTGACGCGAACGAGCCGAGCTGATCGACCATCGTGTTGATGGTGCGGGCCGTCTTGAGGAACTCGCCCTTCAGCGGCACGCCGTCAACCTCGAGGGCCATCGTTTGTGAGAGGTCGCCTTGTGCGACGGCGCCGATCACGCGGGCCGTTTCGCTGGTCGGGTGCACCAAGTCATCGATCAGAGAGTTGACCGAACGGGCCGACTCTTCCCAGAAGCCGGCGATATCGCTCAGCGGCATCCGTTCCGAAAGTTTTCCCTCTTTACCGGCGACGCGGCGGAGGCGGGCCAGCTCGCCGGCCATTCGTTCGTTGAGTTCCACGACTTCATTGAAGGCATCGGCGACCTTTCCTTCGACGCCCGTCCATTCGATCGGCAGCCGCACGCCCGACTTGCCCCGTTTGAGCGAGGTCAGGGCGGACAGCAGCGTGACCATCGCCGTCGCGTGGGACTGATCGTTCGCGGGGCGCGGCGTTTGGTCGTGCGATTGGGGTTCTTGGAGCCGGGGCATGGGAACTCCTAGGAAACGAACGAAGATTAGCGGTGAAGACTACTGGGGATCCGTCGCGTACGAGCCGTCCGACAATCTACGGCGTAGGAAATCGGCGGGAGAGTCAATCAGAGCGCAATGAGCCAAGTCGCGGCGATTCGGAACGTTGCCATGATTCGAGACCCAGCGTGGCCATCCTCCAGGGAACGTGGCGGCGCACGCATTCTGGAGGGACGTGCAAGAATTTGCCAGCCTCGACACGATGCGTGAAATGCTTCGTTGACAGGGTCTGATCATCAACGGCGGCCCGCGATAACTGTCCGTCGAAAGGGAGACAACCCGAATTCAGACAATCTGAATGCAGCCAACTGAACTCAGACAACGCGACCTCCTCCCCAAGCAGAGGGACTTGGGGGGAGGTGCGCTGCTTATCATCTTATCATCAATCAGGCGTGTGAGCTTAACGCCTGCAAACGTCGCTCTCCTTGCGGCAAAGCTCACCACCAACCGAAGCGGTAGCCGACCCTGCCGTCGCGCCCAAAGCGTCCGAAGAGGATCGGTCCCCCGTAGGTATATCCGTATTGGGGAGAGGCTCCGTAGTAATAGTTGCCGTAGTAGGGATAGGGTTGCTGATAGACGTAGCCGCCGTTCCCGTAAGGCACAACCGGCGCCTGGTATCCGTACCCCCCGTAGTTGTAGGGGGCGTAAGCATTGTTGTTGGTGTTGTATCCGTTTCCGTTGTAGTTGTAATAATCCTGCGCTCGAACGCCGGACGTCCCACTCATCAACGCGAGGAGCCCGATCGCAGCAGCTGCTGTTGTCAGTTTGAATCTCCAATGCATGACGGCACATCCTTTCTGCGAAGACGCTGGCGCTCTGCCAAGACGTCGACTGTCTGCCGAGACCTCGGCGGCTATTTCTTCTGAAGCTGCTCACGCAGTTGTTTGATCTCTTCTCGCAGTTGCTTCAGTTCTGCTTCGATTTTCTGATTTTGCTGATTCAGTTGCTGATGGAATTCGTTGGCATTGAAGCCGGCTTGCCCCTGCCACGGGCCCTGCGGAAACTGTCCTGGTCCGAACTGACCATTCCCCTGCCACGGTCCGGGACCGTATTGACCCGGTCCGAATGGCTGAGGTCCGCCTTGCCCTTGTCCGAATTGGCCCGGTCCGCCTTGTCCGGGTCCAAATTGGCCCGGTCCCATCTGGGCCATGTAGTCCTGGTTCCGACTTCCCAACGTCACGGGCACTTTGATTTGCTTGTTGTCGCGGATGACCTCCAGCTCGGCCTGCGACTGGGGCTTCATCTCGTGAACGAGAGCCACAAGCTCGCCCGGCTCGTCGACCTTCTGGCCGTTGACCTGAATGATCACGTCGCCCGTCCGCAAACCGGCTCGAGCTGCCGGTCCGTTCGGATAGACTTGAGAGATTTCGGCGCCTTGCTCTGCGGCGTTCTTGGTGCCAGACGTTGCAGGATTCGGACTCGGTGGATTTGACTGTGCGCCCGTCTGCGGCTGCGAGTTTGAACTCGGTCCCGATGAATTGTGATCCGACGGGTCGTGGCCGTTTTGATTCTGAAATGTCTGTTCGTTGTTGTTTTTCTCTTCGAGCAGGACACCTAGCCACGCGCGGTCGCCCCGGAACTGACCGGGGAACAGTTGCAAGTTCATCTCGTGGCCATTGCGTTCGAGGACGATCGGAACGGGCCGCCCGCCGAGAACGCTGAGGTAGGCGATCAACTGTCTCGAGTTGCCAAAGCTGCGACCGTCGACCGAGATCAACCGATCGCTTGGTTGCAGTCCGGCGCGGCCGGCGGGACTGTTTGGATCGACGGTCGTGATTTTGAATTCCGTCTTCGCACCGCGGGCCCCATGCTCGAAGTGGGCGCCCAACACAGGGCCGATGCCATTTGCTTCTTGCGGGTTATTCGCCGGAGTTTCTCCGACGGACGTTTTCTGTCCTGAAGTCGGGACGGGTTCGGCCGCGCGCGTGACATTTCCTAATGGCGCGGGTTCCGAAGTCGGTTTAACCGAATCGCTCGCCTGGCCCCAAGCCGCTGTCGTCGTCCAAGCCAGAGCCGCGCCCACAGACAGACAGCGAGTCAACGTCGTCTGCCAGCCAAAATTCGATCTCATTCCGTCCTCCTTTGCTTCGACCCGGCTGCGAGTTGAGACAACATCGGTTCAGGACAAGGAATCAAGAGCGTGAAGAGGGCTGACGTCACGTCCGACCCGCGCAGGAACTTCCGTTCAGATTCAAAGCGTTGGTTTGCTCTTTCGAGCACCCCATGACCACCGGGCCAGTCATCGGGTGCTTCCAGAGAATTCAAGCTCGGCCTTCGGCATGTTGCGAAAAAATGGCCGCACTAACTGCAGGGGCAAAAGCTATGCCACGTGGGGACGGCCGAGGGGCGGCGCGAACCGCGGGATCAACGCGTGTGGCACCGGAGCAACAGCCCGCGGACCTGAAGGCAGCAGGAGCCAAGACCGGCGATCAGAGTTAGACCAGCGAATCCAGCCCAGTGGGACAGCCCGCCGTCCCCCGAATGGTCAGCAGATCGGGCCAACCTGCAACGACCCAACGGAGCCGCCCGGGCGACCTGCGGTGCCAATTTCGCCGCAGGCGGCTAGTCGACCTCGGCCGTTGCCTCTTCGAGATCGTCGACTTTCACCGTGCTACCCAGCTGAATGCGCAAGGCCCGCATCTTGTTGCGGAGGCTGCCCCGCGTAATTCCCAACATTCGGGCGGCCTGCGATTGGTTGCCGGCCGTGTGGCGAAGCACGCGAGTCAGTAAGTAACGTTCCATCATTTCGACCGACGCCGTGTACATTTCGGTCGACCCGTTTTGGATACACTCGTCCACAAAGGGCTTGAGATCGCACGGCGGGGTGTCGTGCGAGTTCGATGAGGCTGCGGCTGCTCGCCCGTGCACGCGAACGGTTTCCGGCAGGAAGTCGGGCAGGATCACATTGCCCGTCGTATTGAGCAAAGCCTGACGGACGACGGCTTCCAGTTCGCGAACATTGCCCGGCCAGGAATAGCGCATCAGCATTTCGAGGGCTTCCGGCGAGATGCCATGGACCTCGGGTTTGTGCAGCTCGCGTCCGAATCGGCTCAGTAAGTGTTCCAAGAGGAGCAAAATGTCCTCGCCTCGCTCGCGCAATGGGGGCAGTTTGATGCTGAAGCCGTTGAGCCGATAAAACAGGTCCTCTCGGAAATCTCCCTTGGCCACCATGGCCGACAAATCGCGATTGGTGGCGGCAATCACGCGGACGTCGGTGCTGATCGTCTCGTTGCCGCCGACCCGCTCGAACTTCTGTTCCTGCAGCACTCGGAGGATTTTGCTTTGCAGGAGTGGGGACATGTCGCCCACTTCGTCCAGAAAGAGGGTGCCCCGGGCGCACTGCTCGAATTTACCGATGCGGCGGTAGTTGGCGCTCGTAAATGAGCCCTTCTCGTGGCCGAACAGCTCGCTTTCGAGCAACGTCTCGGGCAGGGCCGCACAGTTCAGAGCGAGGAATCTCTCCGACGAGCGGCTGCTGTGATGATAGATGGCGCGGGCGACGAGCTCTTTACCCGTGCCGCTTTCGCCGTTGATCAGCGTCGTAACGGTTTGCGGCGCGACTCGCCCGATCGCCTTGAACACCTCGCACATGGCCGGGCTGCGACCGATGATATGGTCGCCCTCCACGGCCGGCGCCTCCGTGGCGCTGGGCAGGGCCACGCGAACTTGCATCAGCCGGCGGATTTCGAGCGCCCGATCGACCAGATCCCTCAACTTGGGCAGGTCGAGCGGCTTTAGCAGGTAATCGTAGGCCCCCAGTTTCATCGCCTCGATCGTCGTATCGCTGGTGCCGCCGGCCGTAATGAAAATGATCGGCAACTTGCGATCGAGAGCCTGGATTTTTTCGACGGCTTCGAGCCCCGAACCCTCGGGGAGCATGATGTCCAACAGCACGACGTCGGGCTTTTTCTCGATGAGTTCGAGCCCTTCGCGAACTGTTTTGGCCGTCAGGACTGAGACGCCGGTTCCCTCGAACGTGCGCTCGATGGTGTAGAGAACGGCGCGGTCGTCATCGATTACGAGCAGAGTCGACATGGTGTTCCCGTACTCCTCTGAAGATGCGGCCGTCCCCCGGCGATTAACCGCGGTGACAACCGACCCTTCCCCATTTTTGCACCGGATTTGGCCCCCTCCAAGCGCCGTCTGAGAGAATCACCACCGCAGCCCCAAAAAGGGGCAGGGCCTTTTGCGTGGACTTCCTAGCCGGCTTGCTCGTCAGGAGAGGAAAACCCAAACCCCCCGATAGCTTCCAGAGCATCGAGGTCCGCGAATCCGAACAGAATCTATCCGACCAAGAATAGATACATCGCCTGCCCAGACGGTAATCCTGGGAAACCACAGGCACCAAGAACATTGCCGTTAGGCGACACGCAGCAGATTTCTAACGCCCCGAATTTGATCCAGCCGTAGCACGGCCGTTTGAGCCAATTGCTTGACGTAAAACGAGGGGACGCTGCCAGTCAGCTCCACCACGCCATCGGACACGTCGCACTGGATCCGCCACAAGGGTGCATAGCCGGTTTCACGGAGAACCTTGTGCACGGTTTCACGGAGCGAACGGTCAGGCGGCCTCACGCGCGAAATCACGATCTCATCACCTGGAAAAAGCTGGGAGTTGAATCAGAAGAATCTGAGCCGGGGAAAATAGCCGGATCGCAATCTGTGCGACCCAATTCTCCCTATGCAAGCGGCATGCCAGCATGGACAGCGTTTGGCCGTCCTCGCTTGGAGCAAAGGCAATTTGCCGCTGGCTTCTAAGCGACCAGTCCCAGAGTTTTTTTCTGAAGTCGGACCAGCGCACTTCAAAATTCGGGAAATGAGGCCACGCTCCTGGCCGTCTGGCGATCACTCTGGTCGACTCGCGACCATGGGGTCTGTTTCAGCGTTTTCCTGAGTCTGATGGAGGGCTTTCGACCGCGCATGGGGGCATGACAAGTGCAGAGTATTTCTCACGCGAGCGAAATCGCATCTCGTACGACACGGAGATTTTTCGAGCAGTCATGAAGACCGACGGAAACAACGGTGAGGAGTAGGAGTATGTCGAGGCAGATGTGGGCGAGAGGAATTTGGAGCGTGGCAGTGACAGTGGCTTGTGGCGCGGCGGCAATCGGTGCGCAGCAAAATCAACCAGCACAACAAAACCAGGGAGCGAATCAAGCCGGGCAGCAAAATCAAATTGGACAGCCGGCCCAAAACAATCAGCGTCAACCATGGAACGGCGCAGGAGCAAACGCGGGCATGGCCGCCGCTGGTAAGGCCGACATCGATCACTATCTGATCAAGGTATTGGTCAAGGCCAACAAAGACGAAATCGAACTCGGAAAACTAGCCCAACAGCGTTCGCAAAACGCGGACGTGAAGCAGTTCGCAACGCAAATGGTGCAGGATCACACGGGCTTCCTGAACAAACTCGAGGCGTTTAAGAAGTCCGGGAACATGGGCGCCGGAACCCAGGTTGGAACTCAGCAACCGGTCCAGCGCGGCACGGCCTATCGGGGGAACCCGGAGGGCACGCCGGCCGAGAATGGCCTGAATCAGCAGCAGTCCCAGCAAATCCCCAATCCACAAGTTGGACAGCAGCAGGCCGGGGGGAACAACCCTCAGCCGCGTCTCTCGGGAAAGCGGATGCACCGTGAGCACGTAGCGGGTATGGCCGGAATGAATGAGCACGGCGGGGCCGCCGAGTTCGCGAAGATTATGGAAGAAGTCGATCGCAACGTGCAGCAAGCGGCGGTGCGAGATCTCTCCTCCAAGCAAGGCGCTCAATTCGATCGCTGCTATCTGACCAACCAGATGTTCTGTCACATGTGGGTCGCCGAGGCCCTGAAGACGTTTGAACAGAATGCTTCGCCCCAACTGAAGCCAGTACTGCAAGAAGGGGTGCAGGCAACGGAACAGCATCTGACGCATCTCAAGATGTTATTGGCGAAAGTCGAGGGCGCGCCGGCGTCGCCCAGCGCACAACTCCAACCGCGCGGCAACCGATTCAATCGCTAGCCGAGCAACTTGCCACAACGCGAAATCGTGACAAGAGCGGGGTCTTTTCGGGGCTCCGCTCTTTTTGTTTGGCGGCTCAAGGAAATCCCTGGCGTAAATGGGCTTACAACCAGAGTCCCCTTGACCAATTCTCGAAAACGGCCGTAAGTTCCCCGAGTTTGGGGGAACTACCTCGGCTTCGGGAGCGCCGCTATGCGTCTTTTCGCCTGCTTCGCGGTGGTGCTCTCATTCTGCTTCTCCTCGTCGAGGGGGTTGGCTCAGCAGGTTGATCAACCGATCGTCGTCGCGAAGCCGACCGCGCTGCGACGCGCTCTAACCGCAGCGATTTACGCCCTGCATGCAAGAATGCTGCGTGAAAAGGGCGAGTTGGACGGCGCCATCGCCGACTGCACCGAGTCGATTCGGCTCTGTCCGTCCATGCAGGATGCCTACAACACACGGGCCCTGGCATTGATGAAGCAGGGGAATGTTGACAGCGCGATCGCCGATTGGAGCAAAGTCATCCAGCTATGCCCATCATGGAACGCGACTGCGTTGTCGCGCCGCGCCGCGGCTTGGAGGGCAAAAGCGGAATTCGATCTCACGATTGCCACAGCGATCGAGGCCCACGATTTTGCGAGTGCTATCGATCGCGCCGTCGGCGATCAGTCATCGCCCTCACTTGCAACTCAAGCGACTCTCGAACGGTCGCGCCCCGACCATCCTCTGCAGCTGACGAACGTAGCCTTCTGCGACAAGATTGAAAACTATGGGAGGTGGACACGTTTTCGACGCGATGAATTTACGCCGGGTCAACCCGTGCTTCTTTATGCTGACGTCGACAATTTCACGAGCGAGCGGACGTCCGAGGGGACCTGGCGAGCGATCCTCAAATCGACGATCGAGATTTTCGATCAGCATGGCAACCTCGTTCAGCGCATGCCATTCGCACCGAACGAGGATTTGTGCCAGAGCGTGCGGCGTGACTACTACAACAGCTATGAGTTCTTGATCCCGAGTGGGTGTGCCCCCGGTCCCCACACGCTGAAATTAACGATCGCAGACATGCTCGGAACGAAAACGGCTGACTCGTCGATCCACTTCACGGTCAAGTAGCGTTCGCCCGGCCGTCTTTCAAGAGGCCGAGCTGCATCAAGCTCTCTGCAGTGGCGACGATCGATTCTTCATTGGAGCGGGGCGCCCAGCCGAGCACGCGCTTGGCCTTTTCGTTCGTGGCGTTCTTGCGTTTGCCCAGCTCGGGCACGATCTGCTTTACGGCCGGATCGCGTAGCGAGGCGACTCGCACCAGCCAGTTCGGCAGTTGCCTCGTCGGCACCCTCTTGGCCGCGTCGCCCATGCGAGACTTGAGCACCCTGGCGATCTCCGACATCGACAGGAAATCGCCCGCGACGGCGAGGAAGCGTTCGCCTTTGGCGGCGAGCTGAGTCATCGCGCGCAAGTGCAAGTCGGCAACGTCACGCACATCGACCACGCCAAAATACAACTTGGGGCAACCGGGCAAGGCCCCATCCATCAGACGCTGCACGATCAGGATCGACGTCGAGTAGTCGGGACCCAAGACGGGTCCGAAGACGCCGACCGGGTTGACGACCGACAGTTCGAGCGTGCCTCCTTCCTTTGCGATGAAATCCCACGCCGCGCGCTCCGCCAACGTTTTCGATTTCACGTAGGGGCGAACGTCGTCACCCCGCGGATCGGTCCAGTCGGTTTCGTTGAACGGAGCGTGTTGAGCGGGTTGCCCGTAACCGATCGCTGCAAACGAAGAAGTCAGCACCACGCGTTTGACGCCGGCGTCGCGCGAGGCGCGGAGCACGCGCAGGGCACCTTCGCGCGCGGGAACGATCAGCTCGTTCTCGTCCTTGGGAACCGTGGGCGGAAAGGGCGACGCCACGTGCAGCACGTAGTCACACCCGGCCACGGCCTCGGGCCAACCCGCATCTTTCTCGAGGTCGGCGGCGAAGAAGGACAACGGATCGCCCGCCTCGGCTCCCCCTTGTTTCAACAAAGCCCGTACGTCGGCTTCGCGCTTGAGGCTCCGCACCGTGGTACGAACCTGATGCCCACCGGCCAGTAGCTGCAGGATGCAATGGCTGCCGATGAATCCTGAGCCGCCGGTTACCAGAACTGCGCTCATCGCCACCTCGTCATTGTTGTTGTCAAATGACGCAGGATATCGCGATGGTGGGCGAGTCGCCAACGAGCGATCGCCGCGCGAGGGCGCTCCTTTGGTGGAACCCGACATGGCTCCTTACTGGTCCAGGAGCTTCCGGATCGCGGATTCCAGTCCGAGTCGGTGGGAGAGCGCCACGCGCAGCGTGCCTTGGCGATCGATGAGGTAGAGACTGGGGTAGTGTGGTACGGCAAAGGCCTTGTCGAGTGAGCCAGTCGAGTCGCGCAGGTTCGGCCACAGCTTTGGATTCTTGCGCTGGTAGCCGTCGAGCGCCTCTAATTCTTTCTGGGTATGAATTCCTAGAATCGCAAATTGATCTTTGCCAAATTCGTCCTGCAACCGCTTCAGTTCTGGGAATAGGGTAAGACATGGTTCGCACCAGGTGCCCCAAAAGTCGACGAGCACGACCTTGCCACGCAGGTCTTTTTCCAGCGATTCCGGCAGGGCCGATCCCAGGATGGTTCGCAGGCTCTTGCCCTCCAAGGCGTCCGCCGCAAAACGCGATTTTGGATTGTCTTCACGCCAGATGCCGTCGGCACCGACCCGCAGCGTTCCATAAGGTGATCGGAATTCCTCAAAACTCGCGGAACTCAGATGGGCAAAGTGCGCTTGCAATGCCGATCGGTCCGCTGGGGAAAGCAAACTGGAGACCCACAGCGACTTCAAGCCCGGAATTTGGTCGAGTTTTCGAATCCCCTCGACGCTCAGCACGCCATCCACCGCGAGATTGATCAATTGCCGGCACTGGATGAGTTGCTCGAGCCCTTCGTCCGACAACACGCAATTTTCGCCCAAATAGAGCGAGTCCAAACTTTTGCTCTGGGCGATCTGTTTGATCGCTCGGTCGTTCACGATGTTCGAGAAAGTGCTGAGCGACTTCAGTGAACGGCTGGCTGCGACAAACTGGTAGTCGCACGGTTGCAACGATTCAGTATTGAACTCGAGGCTGGTCAGGTTTGGCAGGCGTCCCAAGGGCGCCAGATTGACCGGGCTTAGTTGCGCGTTGAGGAAAAGATGCGTCAGGTGGCCGAACTCTTCGGGATGCCTCAGGGCATTGCCGTCAAAGCTTTCCAGATCGAGGCTCAGATATTGGAGTTTGTGACATAGTGCCAGAGCATCGCCAAGCTCAGCGGTAAACGAGATCTTGCGGAGATCGACCCATTCGAGCGGGTTGGACTGACACAGCTTGACGACTTGTGCCACCGTCGCACCGGTTCCCAGTTCTTCCAATTCGATCCGTTTGAGGTTCCCGCGCGCGGCCATCACGTCCAGGGTCTGCTTCGTCGGGTGCGAGATTCTCGGCCAATTGGTGAGTCGCTTCATCACGCAGAGCGCGGTTTGTAACTCCTCGGTGGGGCACTTGTCTTCGCCGCCGTTCAGGTCGAGTTCTTCGAGGTGTTCCAAGAACTTCAACCCCTGCGCAAAATCCGGTTCGATTTTCGCGCGGCTTTGAAATCGGATCTTCCGCAGTCGGGGCAGCTGACCGAGGGCCTTCAGGGTTTTGGCGTCGATGCGACCACCGTTCCAGTTGAAGAGTTCGACGTTTTTCAGCTTGGGAAGAGCCGCTTCATAACCCTCGCGTTTCACATGAACATTCAAGCCGCGCAGGTGCGGAATCTCGCACAACGCTTGAATCACCTCAATCGCGTCGGCACCAAAGTCGACCGTCACAAAATCCAGCGTGGGATGCCCGCGGAATTGCCGGAGCGCCGATACGTCCAGTGAACCGGCTTGATCATAAACGTATTCAATTTTCGGGCACCGCGCGACCCAGGCAGTCATTAGTTTGCGGCCGGGCTCGCCCTTCACCGAGAAGTTCAACCATTGGAGCGCCGGCGCGGCGGGCATTCCGGAGACCTCAACCTTCGGCGCCAGCTGGCAGTCGTTGAGGCCTAGTTCCCGGAGAGAGGTGAATCTAGCAATGCTCGCGAACTCTGCCGCTCCCAGTTTCGCCCCCGTGATCACGAGAGAGTGAATGCTGTCGGCTGGAAGCGCATTCAAGAAACCCAGATCAGCGGCTCCCGCTCGATTGATATCGAGTTCGACCAGCGAATCACGACGAACGACTAACACTCCCCGCGCATGGCGGACATTCTGCTGAGCGCCACGATCACGCTGGCCCCAGATCACCGGCTCAGGAATGATTGAGACGGTTCCGCAATTGCGGTCTTGCGGGAATTGCAGAGCTTTCGCCCGCTGCGCAGGCGGCTGTTGAGCGCTGACGGCTGTTGCGAGTGGTACCAACATGAAAAGTGCAACAGCCAGCGGAAGCAAAGTGGCAGCTATAGTCGACGGAGCGCGGCTTCCCCTCTGCTTTCCCACAAGGTCGTGAATCTCGTGAACCATGCTGGGACGCCCGTCCTAGAGCACTCGCAAAAGTCCTGGCTCGGCTTTGCTCGCTCGAGGCAATGATCTCTTAGGCATTGCTGCCGTTCTACGACTCCCGTCGGAGCATGTCAAAGACAAAAAGTCGAGCGGCCGACCCGAGTGGACTCTCGCAGTCAGCGATTAGCTCTGCGACGGCTCGCCGACTCGGCGGGGCAGCGTTTGGAGGATCTTTGACAAGTCGGAGAGTTCAACCGGCTTTTTCAGCACGCGATCGAAACCTGCCTCGTACGCCTGCCGTTCGTGATCCGGGCCTTCCCAGCCGCTGACGGCGACGATGCATACTTCGCCCAGGGACTGGTTTTTGCGGGCGGCCTTCGCGAACGCATATCCCGACATTTCTCCGGCGAGCATGATGTCGCAAAAGACGACTTCGGGCAAAAACTCTTGCGACAGCGCCATCCCACTTTCAGCATCTTCGGCGTCGCGTGCATCATGCCCGAGCTTGGTCAGCAGCAGCTTCAGAATCGCGCGGGCGTCGCGGGAATCGTCCACAACCAGGACGCGTCGCCGCGGTACCTCCTTGCCGCCAAGATTTGCGTCCAAACGGGATCCGGTCATTACCGTCGTTCCGTTACGTTTGCGGATGACGAGAGGCAGGACACCAACGGGTCGGGAAAGGAAGAAGAAATCTGCGCTCTGTGAACGCGCAGCTGTGCAATCTGTCTTCGTGAACGCCCGTCACCCGGTCCGTAGAGGGACCGCCACGGCTCTCCATTTCTGGATATCTCTATGATACCCCAGCGAGTCTCCGCAGACACGGGGCGATTGGCAAGAATTGACAGAGAAGCGATGACCCGATTTCGCGGGATCCGCGCGAAATTGCCTACGCGGATTTTTCGGCAGCACCGAGATTCCCGCGACAGTCAGGATCCAAATGCGGTCGTGGCCAAAAGCCGACCCACTCGCCGCATGAGGTCGGGCCAATCCCCGGCCGAGCGGCACCGCAACAGACGCATCGTCGGATACCAGGGCGTCGACTCACTTTGCAGCATCCAACGCCAATCGGCCGAGAAGGGCAGCAGCGTCCAAACGGGCCGCCCCAGAGCCCCCGCCAGATGCACCGTCGAGTTGTCGGCCGAGATCACCAGGTCGAGCGCCGCGATTTTTGCGCCAAAGTCATCGAGGTCGGTCAGCGGATCGCAGTCCGTGCCGTCATCCAGGGCCACGCCGAATCGATTGCCAGCGAGGGCCGCTTCGCCCGCGGAAGGTCCATGTTGCAAATTGAAGAAGCGAACTCCGGGCGTCTGAAACGCGGGTCCCCACTGTTCGAGCGGGATGGAACGTTTGCATTGCGTCTCGCGATCTTTTCCTCCCCGCCACGCGATGCCGACTTTCAAGCCGCTGCCAGCATGGCTGAGTCGGGCCCGCCAACTGGCGACCCGCGCGGGGCTCGCCTTGAGATAGCCATCTGTCGCCGGAAAATCCTCGATTCGCCGGCGCACAAATCGGGGCAGCGAGCCGATGAATTGCACCAGGTCGTGATTGTTCGCGTCGGACACTCGTCGCTCGCGACCGTCCCAACCGTCTTTGACTTGCTCCTGGTCAGTTGTCGGAGGGACGGGCGGTGTCGAAGGAGCGGCCACGACTTGGACATCGGGAAACGAACGGGCGAATAAGGGGACCAGACGTGAATCGCATTCAACGACACAAGCGGTCGCCGCGCGCGAGACGTCCGCGAGGCACGAGGCGAACATGACCTGGTCGCCGATCCCTTGCTCGGCGAGGATTCGTACCGAGCGGCCGGCGAACGAGTTGCTCACCGCGGGAGAGTCCAAGCGAACTGCTTGCCGCTCCGCCTCGTGCCGCCACTCATACTCGTCCCAACCGGCGGCAAGATTTCCCTCCGTCAACCAAATCAACGAGCGATCAAAGCGGGCCTCGGCGAGATCGGGTGTGTCCGCGAGGACCCGGTCTAAGCGCTCGAGTGCCTCCGGGAAGCGGTGCAGATCTTTCAACGTCATCGCCAGGTTGACGAGAACCTTGTGATCGCGTGGCATAATATCGAGCGCATGTTGGTAACAAAGTGCGGCTTCTTCGAGGCGGTTCTCTTCGCGGTGCGCATTGCCCAGGTTGAACCAGATGGCCGCTGAACGAGGCTCGGCCGCCAGCGCCGCACGATATGCGGCCTCGGCCAAATCGGAACGCCCCGCTTGCTTCCAGGCCACACCCAAGTCGTTCAGCGTGTGCGAGTCATCGGGCCGGAGAGCGGCCGCGCGTCGCAGACTGTCGATCGCTTCGGCCAGCCGCCCAGCCTCGAGAAACTTAGTGCCGCGACTGTAGTTCTCCTCCGCCCGCGTGCTCGCGAGTTCCGTCAACGCGCGGGCCACCTCGGGGAACATGTCGTCCCACTTGTGTTCGTGCGCACCGTCAGCGGTCGACTGGCGGAACAGCCGCATGCTGGGATACCACGGACTGTGGCTGGCATCGGTGAACCACCGCCAATCGCTGGCGAAGGGGAGCAATGTCCAGACTGGAATATTCAGCGCGCCGGCTAAGTGCACGGTCGCGTTGTCGACCGAGATTACTAAATCCAGGGCCGCAATCTGGGCGGCCTGGTAATCGAGATCGCCGAGCGGATCGGCGTCAGGCCAGTCGTGGAGATTGGCGGCGAGGTCGCAGCGGACCTGCTCAAGCTCGGCCGCGCAGTCGCCGTACTGCAAACTTACGAACGCGATCCCAGGAATTCGGAAGAGCGGAGCCCATTGCGCGAGCGTGGTCGAGCGTCGCCGGCGCGTAGCGGGATCTTTGCCGCCGCGCCACGCGATTCCGACCGTGAGGCCAGCCCCCAAACGCCCCAATCGCTCTCGCCACTCTTGGACAAGATTGGGATCGGGCACGAGGTAGCCGCGATGCCTCGGAAATGAATCGAATCGAGAACGGAGTCGCCGCGGCAAACTTCCGGCGGCGATTTGTGAATCCCAACCGGGGACGCCGGCCGCGCGCGGATCGATCTGACCTGTCCGGGGAAAGAATGTCGCCGCGGGAAACGAACGGGCGAACAGCTTGAGCAGCCGCGGTTCGCACTCGATCAGTGTGCGGCCCGATCGCGCGATGACTTCCTCAAAGCACGAGGCGAACATCACTTCGTCGCCGATTCCTTGCTCGCTGTAGATCAACACTGTTTGCGTCGGATCGACGGCGGCGTTCCATTCGGGCTCGGAAAAAATCCGAGGCTTTCCGTTGTGCCGCCAGCGCCATTCGTAGGCCGTCCAGCCACGTTCCAGATCTCCCTGCCGCAGCAGGGCCAGAGCGCGATTGAATTGGACGACGGGCGCGTCAGGTTTGAGTCGCAGCGCACGATCGAAGGCCGCCAGCGCTTGCGAGAAGCGCGCCAGGTCTTCGTATGTGTTCGCGAGATTCGCGTGAGCGTCCGAGAAATCGGGTCGCAGGCAGGCGGCTTTCAAAAAACACTCGGCGGCCTGCGACAGTTGTCCCTGGTCTCGATGTGTGACGCCGAGGTTGTAGTGCGCGTCGGCCGATCGAGGAGCTAGTTCGATCGCGCGCTCGTGGCAGCGCCGTGCTTCCGCGAACTCTTCCATTCCGCGCAAGGCGTCTCCCAAAGCGGTCCAGGCATCCGCGTGAGTCGGTTCTTGCGACAGCACGTGGCGAAACGCGTCCGCGGCCCCGGAGAACTCCGACGCATCTTTGAGCGCGTTGCCGAGATTGAGCCGCATGCCGGACGACGTCGGATTCAATTCCAGCGCCCTGCGAAAAGCAGCCAGCGCCTCTCCCGTCTGTCCCAGCGAGCGAAACGCGACTCCCAAGTTACTGTGGTAGGTGGCGTTGCGATCACTGATTGCGATCGCGCGGCGGATGCCCTGCACGGCGGCTGCGTGATCTCCACGTTGATGGGCAATCACGCCGAGCAGGTGCATCGCGTCGGCCTCGGACGGCTCCGCTGCGAGCGCTTGCTCATAAAGTCGGGCGGCCCGATCGAGCTTCCCTTGCTTGTGATGCTCGATTCCTTCGCGCACCAACTTCGCTGGTTCGTTTGCGAGCGCTTCCATGCCCTCGACTGGCTCCCATCAATGGGCCCGATGCACTTCCTAAGATCGGCCGGATCGTTAAAGCGAATGAGTTCGTTAAGATCGGCAGCCTTTCTGCCCATCGTGGAAGCTGCCCGAACTCGCCAGTTTGCCCGCTCGCCTGACGTTCGAAAAAGGAATCGGCGTCGCCCGCATAGTCTGCTGGCGACGCCGATTCAAGAGGCTCAGCGAGTGACCGTTGGATCACCCGGTCAACGCGGGGCGATCACGAGAATCGCCTCGAGTCATTTATTGGAGGAGCTTCAGTACCTGCTGCGGCGTCTGGTTCGCGATCGAGAGGACCGAAATACCAGACTGCGACAGGATCTGGGCCCGGGCCAGGTTGGAGGTTTCCTGGGCGAAGTTCGTATCCGTGATGTCGCTACGTGCCTGGGAGACGTTCTCCAACGCACTGTTCAGCGTCGCGATGTTCGTATCGATGACGTTCGACTGGAGAGCACCGATACGGCCGCTGAGGGTCGACACCTGGTTGATCGCCTCGTTGATGATCGAGACGAGCTTGGAGCCGGGAGTCGAAGGGCCAACGTCGAGCAGGCTCAGTCCGCCGCCCGAGCCAAGCTGGAACAACTTGCCGTCGGCGCCACCGAGTTCTGCCGTGTTGATGGCCGGCAAGCCGAGGTTGATCTGGCCGGCGACGTTCGCGTTTTGTCCAATCTGGAAGATCGAGCCGCCACCCGTGACGGTAATCGTCGCTGAGGTGCCGGCCGTGTTATCCGCCTGATTGAACGTGACGGCCGCGTCGAGTGCCGAACCGGTTACCGAGGCGGTGAGGCCGCTGCCGACTGCCGCCTGTCCGTTGATGGTTGCGACGACGTCGCTACCCGAACTGCGGCTGGCGGCCGCACCGGTGAGCGATCCCGCCGTGGTCGCCAACGTGCCCTGAAGCACATTGATGCCGACAAACTGCGACGAGCCGAAGTCCTGGCTTTGGAAGGTCAAGGAGCCGTTCTTTGCGCCCGTCGTCACGTTCTGAGCAGCCTGGTTGTCCACGACGAGGCCGGTGCCGTTGCCCTCGAGAGTGACGGACACGTCAGCACTGCTGATGCCGCTGGCGGCGATCAAGGCTTTGACGTCGCTGGCCGACGAAGTCACGTTGCCGGAACCGTCTGTGCCCAGCGTGATGGTCAGGGTCAGCGAGTTGGCCGTGGAGGCACTGCTCACCGACAGCGTCTGGGTGGCGGTGGCCGCTGCGATCGCGACTTTCAAGGTCTGGGGGTTGCCCGTGGCTTGTGAGGGATCAGTCGCTGTGCTGCGAATGTCGGTGAAGGTCAGGCCGTTGTTCGAGGCGAGTGTGCCGAACGTTGTGGTGCCGTAAACGGCGGCCGTCGCACTGGCCTTAACGCCGGTGACGTTCGAGACGTTGTTGATCGCCGACTTGAGGTCGGTAATCGTGCTGCCTTTGCCGAGGAACACCACGTTGGTGCCGCTGGCACCCGAGACTTCGATCGTGGTGTTGCTGGCCAGACCGCCGTTCACAAAGTTGTAGAACAGCTGTCCCTGCGTCGCGGCCGTCTTGACGGTGGCCGTAATGGGGACGGTCGAGCTTCCCGAGAATGCCACCGCGTTGAGCTGATAGCTGTTCAGCTTGGCGCTGTCGGCGGACGAGACCTGCGTCGTGTACGCCTTGCTGCCGTCAATGAGCTGATCTCCGGCGAACGTCGTGTTCGCCGAGATCTCATTGATAGCGGACAAGGCTTGATCGATCTGGTTCTGGTCGGCGTTCAATTCCGTCGAGGACAAGGCACCGCTGTTCAAACCGGATTGCACCAGCGAACGGACCTGATCCAGCAGTCCGCTGATCTGTGACAAACCGGCGTCGGCGGTCGAAAGCACGTCGTTGGCGCGGTTGCTGTTGGTGATTGACTGGTTGATGGACGAAATCTGCGAGCCGAGAATGTTGCTGGCGACGAGTCCGGCCGGATCGTCCGATCCGCTGTTGATCTTCAAACCGGTTGAGAGCCGGGTCAAAGAGGTTTGCAGAGAGTTCTGCGAACCGGTCAAGTTATTTAACGCAACCAACGAGGAAACGTTTGTATTGATCCTTGTCATCGAAAGAAGCCCTTCTTTGCACCCCGCTAACCGCTCCCCGCCCCCAACGGACCCGAGCTAGTTAGATTCGGTGGTCAGTGATTTTGGTGGTTTCTCGTGCTCTGTTTGTTGTACGCGTTTGATCTTGGGCGTTCGCGACACAAGCGCGTTTGACCGCCACGGTTTGTGAGGACGGCCTTTTCCTCAATCAGACTCGAAGGCAGTCGGCTTCTACGCCCACGTCGAGGACCGTCACAGTCCATGCACCTGGGCAAGGCATGGAAATGCGGTCTCTCCGGCATCCATCTATCGACCCAAGGCCCCAACGGCTTTAGGGAAAGTACGGTAGCCCCGTGGCTCGGGGCGGATGCAGAGATTGAATTGGGGGCGTCGGCACGGCAACCAAGAGACTTGGTCGCATTTTGCCGCGCAAACTAACTTTTCATGAAGTCATCAGCCTGTCGTGAGGGCTGCGTAATTCAAGCAGCCCTTTAAAGACAAGCGGCCCAGGAATTTCGTAGAACTCTCGCTTCTCGTGTCGGGTTTAAGACCCCTGCAAAGTCGACCCTAATTCCCTGCGGTCCCTTTTGAGACCGGTTTCTCTTTGGGAGCCGGTCGGCGGGGGGGCCGGCCGTCTTCCTGCGCCTTGGCGTTTTCGCGCTGAATCGCCTCGTAAACTTCTTGCCGATGCACCGGAATTTCTGTCGGAGCTTCGATGCCGAGCCGCACTTTGTCGCCGCGGATATCGACGATCGTGATAATTATGTTGTCGCCGATGATGATGCTCTCGTCACGCTGGCGGGACAGTACAAGCATCGCAGGACTCCTTTTCCACGGTCGGCCAAACTTGTTGCGCCTTCTCGGAGCCTCGCTCCCGAGTGCTCAGGGGCCGAACGGTCGCTGGGGGAACGACCGGGGGGCGGCCCGTCACGATCGTGATTACCAATCGCGTTTATGAGATCGTCATGGGCGGGAAATTGGACTACCCGCGAATCCCTTTTCACGGAGCATCTTTCCAGACCTTGGGAGAATTTACCGGTTGTTCCAAGGGCTCCGAAGATGCGCAGCAAACTCGCGGCGGTGAAGTTCCGGCATGCGCGCATTGCGTACGGACAGTGGAAGAAGATTCGCGCTGTTCTTGCCGATTGCCGTTACGAACACGACGCGAGCTCGGCACAAAGGTATAGAAACGCCACACTTGCAGCGGCTGGAGCGGAGCGATCAGCCGCTGGACGCTTCGTGGAACGTGGCGATCCATTTCCGGCGAGACACGCCTCTGGGCTCTGCCGCACCTCGTCGGCGCTCACCAAGAAGAGTCGAATCGCTCGCGACCGGGTCTCTGCTCTGTCGGTTCTGACGAGGCTCTCGCGCCGCTAGGCGACTTTGCTCGCCGCGAAGCGCCTGCTGCGTCCGAATCGACGGTCGAAGCCTTCGTCGTGCTGACCGCGGAGCCGTTCGAGGCCTTCGATGAGCATCGGCAGCCCGATCCCCAGTGCACGGCGGATAGAGCGCGTGTGCAATGAGCATTCGCCACGAGCGAAGCCGGTCGGTGCGAGTTCGGTCGGTGCGAGCCAGATCGCCTGGGGTGGCGCGAGATCAAAGACGCGGGCCAGAGCGCAGGCAAAGCGATGTGGATTCGTCCGCTCGGCGCCCGCGATGTGATAAATGCCGGTCAAGCCCGCGTTCCAAGCCGATCCGAGCACGTCCGCGAGGTCGGTCGCCAGGATCGGCGTCGAGTGCGCGACGCAGTCGAAGATCGGAGCCTGATCCGCCTCGAGTGCGGCCAACATCTCGTCGATCCAGCCGCCGGCCAACTGCGGACTCCATCCATAAGGATGCGTCCGGACGACCAGCGAATTCGCTGAGTCTTTAAGGGCCGCCTTCTCCAGCGTCCGCAACGTTTGAGCTTCGCTGGCCGGGCAGAACGAATCGCAACTCTCGGTATGGAACATCCAGGGACCGGTAAACACTCCGTCGGATGAGATCAGAGTGAGACGCTTGCCCGACGTCCGCGTGGCTTCGATCCAGGCCAGCGTGGCGGAGGCCGCCTGCTGAATCTCCGCAACACTGGTGTGGTGCCAGGAGGAATCGCCGGCCGCCTGAGCGAGGAGGATTTGGTCCGGGCGATACAGGGCGATCGCCTGGCGAGCCGACTGTGCGTCGGCGATGTTCGCGGTGGCCGTTTCGCAGCCTTCGATCGCGATCTCTTCGCCGGTGCTCAACCCGGTGACGTGGAATTTGTGAGCCAGTTGCGCGGCCAGATTCGCGCCGACGACCGTGTCGATGCCGACGATCAGAACTCGTTCCACGTTCTTGCCTCCCTGCCGTGGTGAACCGTTCGCCTTGGAACGCCGAGCGGACTCCGTCCGAGGCGAACCAACCCAATCACGATGCGCGGCGGAGTATAACGACGGCCGACTTTTCCGGCCAAGATCAGTTGCCGTGCGCGGGGCGGACCAGTCGCCAAAATGGTTCAGACAATCTGGCCCGTTAGTTTCTACGCGCGTAGAAAGTCGGTCTCGCTCGCGATTCGAAACGGCGGACAATTGAAATAGGTGCGCGCCCTTTCGGGCGAATGGCGCTTGGGACCAAACTGCGAGCTCTCCGCGTGTTGGCCGTTCGGGGGCGCGCTATCAAATCGCTCAAGAGTGGCCCTTGAACCGCGAAGCGGTGACACTCCGACTGTCACCGGCGCAACAACATTTGCTATCGAGGTCGCAACTCTCTGTATTCGCTCTGGATGGACGTTTCGACGTTGGAATCGTTGCCGCGTGCAGATTCCCAAGTCGACGACTCAGTCGTCGGCACGGAACGACAGCGAGGCTGTCGGCTTGGGAAAAGTGTGCCCGGCCAAAACACGCCTCGTCGAGTGCTTCAACCGGCGCGATGGGACACTTTCCGCTGATCTAGCGGAACCTGGGTTTGGACCCGCCGCTCCACAGGGACTCGGTCCGCTCGTCAGGTCTACAGGTGGACCTGAGTTAACAGATGCGAAAGCTGAATCAGGTCCGGACACTCTCTCAAAACGCGTGGTCCGGTCCTAATCGCGACATGACACCGTCGAGGTCATGGGGTAACGCCGGATTGGAAGCGAAATCGCGCGCGTCTGCACGATAGAAGAGGTCCGGCGGGAAAGCCTTTCCCGGCGGGAAAACGAATTCTTTCCCGCCAGGGTGGGAAAGGTTTTCCTGATATAGGGAAGACACTTTCCCGCTAGCCGGTCTGAACTGGAATGAACTGAACTGGGCTCGGCGAATGAGTGGGACGGGATTCCTCTCATTGATTAGCCGTCCACCGCGATCCCGCGGGAACCCCGAGCGGCTGGATCTCGATCAACAGCGCGGACCTCAGCAAACTGTGTGAGGTCTGGAGTCGGGGCGGATCGGTGAGCTGGCGGACTTTGGGGCGGCGACGATTCCAAAACGCCATCGCGGCCACTCGAGAAACTGGAAATTCAATCGGGAAAATCTCCGCTCTTGGTGCGGCGCGAGCGTTCGGGAGGCTGGCGCAAGAGTGCTAAAGCCGCATCACAAAAGGCTCTGCATCGAATCGAACAATTTGATCGACAAGCAAGAAGTTTCGTGTTGACGCTCCGGCAGAAAATGCCTATCGTTCGCCCGCCTTTCGGCAAGTCGTTCGACTTTCTTGAGTCAATCCCGTCGAATTCTCAAATTTTTTCCGAAGTCTACCCGCAGCTGATCTCGAGACCTCGTTCGAGTTGTCAACAGATCGGCAATCGCTGCCGTTCTCACCGGCACGAAACTCCGACCCCTTCGCAAAGGATTGTCCCGATGAAACGTCTCTCTCTCCTCGCCGTCGCTCTCACTCTCTTGACCACCGCCAGCGGTTGTTGCTGCGGACTGTTCCATGGTTGCGGTGGTGGCTGCGGATACCCGCCGCCGTGCGGGAGCTGTGCTCCTCCCTGCGGTAGCTGTGGTTATCAGCCCGCCTACGCTCCCGCTCCTTGCTCGACCTGTCCGACTTGCCCCGGTGGCGGTTGTGGCGTGCAAGGACCGGGGGTTATGCAGCAAGGCGCGTTCTACGAGGGCAGCTTCGGCACGGCGATCTCTTCGACTTCGCCGTCGCCGGCCACGCCGACCTTGGCCGCGAACGAACTGCGCACGTACTGACCGAGAGTCGGATCGTCGCAGGGTGATTCGGATGAGGATCGGAAGGGGTTTCGACTCGCGCATGCAGTTCGGGAGGATGCCTTAGCGGGCCGCTTCCTTCCGGACCACTGGGCGGGTGGATGACCTCGGTGCCCGTTTTCGGGTCGCGGCGGAATCGCTCGACCCGTCCCGGAAGGGCTCCTATAATCCTTCACGGGCGTGTGCCGTCCGAGATCATTTCCGTACCCCTTGCGCATTTCCGCATCTGGTCATGCAGATCGTTAGTTACCCTCACCCGGCGCTCCGCTGGAAATCCAAACCGCTGACGCGCATCGACGCGGACCTCAAGCAATTGGTCCGATCGATGTTCGAATTGATGTACGCCACCAATGGCATCGGATTGGCCGCCAATCAAGTGGCCGTTCCGCTGCGGCTGTTCATCATGAATGCGACGGGTTCAGCAACGGAGACGGCGGCCGAGCACGTCTTTCTCAATCCCGAGATCGTGCGGCGCAAAGGTAGTGCCGAGGCAGAAGAGGGTTGCCTCAGCCTCCCAGGGCTGTATGGGCAAGTTCGGCGGTCCGAGAAGATTGTCGTCAACGCGTTCGATCTCGAAGGACAAGAATTCGAGATGGATCTCGAGGACTTGGAAGCTCGGGTCGTCCAACACGAGAACGATCATATCGACGGACTTCTGTTCATCGACCGGATGACCGAAGCGGCCCGACGCGAACTCGATCCGCGGATTGCCGACTTCGAAGCCCAATTCCGCCGCCAACAGGCCTCGGGGACGATTCCTGCCGACGACGCCCTGGAACGCACGCTGCGCGGATTTGAGGCGGATGGAGTGCCGACCGCGTCGCCCTGACGGCGCAATCGCGGCACCCTGTTGAGTCATGGAACCTGCGGAGTAAGCGGTGGCTTTTCGCCTCGTGATGATGGCGACCGGCGGCTTTGCCTTGCCGACGTTTCGCGCGCTGCTCGAACAAGGCCACACCGTCGTTGGCCTGTTCACGCAACCCGACCGCACGGGACGCGGTCACCATCGACACGTCAATCCGCTCAAAGAGCTGGCCCTCGACCGGGGGCTGCCGGTGCTTCAACCGGAAAGCGCGAAGACGCCTGAGGCCATCGCGTCGTTGGCTGCGTTGGCTCCCGACTTATGCGTCGTGGCGGCTTACGGTCAGATTCTTTCGGCCGAACTGCTGGCTGTGCCCCGGCTGGGGGCGATCAATGTGCACGCCTCGATTTTGCCGAAATATCGCGGTGCCGCCCCAATTCAGACGGCCATCCTGCAAGGCGAAACGGAGACCGGGGTCACGATCTTTCAGATCGAGCCCAAGCTCGACGCCGGACCGATTCTGGGAATCGAGCGAACGCCGATTGGCGCGAAGGAAACGTCGGGCGAATTGGAGTCCCGCCTGTCGATTTTGGGGGCCGACCTGGCGTTGCGGGTCGTCGATCAACTTGCGACCGGCACCACGCAGCCGATCATTCAGGATTCGACCCAGGCCAGCCGGGCGCCCCGGCTCAAAAAGGAGAGCGGGCGGATCGATTGGAATCGCTCGCCCCAGCAGATCGACTGGCAAGTGCGCGCCCTGCAACCGTGGCCGCTCGCCTACTCGACCCTCGCAATGCGGAGCGAGAAAGCTGGCGGGAACAGTGGCAGCCGTTCGCTGCGGCTGATCGTCCTCGAAGTCGGGCCCGCCGAGAATCTGCCCGCCAGTGATGTCGGGTCCGCGATCCCCGGGACCGTGCTGTCCGTCGATGGCAAGCGGCTCGTCGTCCAAACGGGCGGCGGATTCCTCGAAATCGTTCGCTTGCAGCCGGAGGGAAAGCGGGCGATGACGGCCGCCGAATTCCTGGCCGGATACTCGGTTCGGCCCGGCGACCGGTTCGAGAACTAGGGCCGATTGGGCCTCCCGGCGCCGGCTGAATGCATATTGCCGCAACCCTTTGATTGTGCCATCATTCCGCCGCTTTGCCCGGTCCTTTGGCCGTTCGGTGCCTGCGGAGAAACGGATTTCATGCGCAAGCTATTGCTGTTTTTCATGGGAATGATCGTGGGCGCCGGCCTCATGACCTTCGCCTTTAAATATCACGTGATGTATTCCAAAGACGGCCTGGTTCTGATTCCCAAGAGTCAGGCGGGCCTTTCCGATTTATATGTCGACGTTCGCAGCTGGAAACCGGCCGATTGGCAGGCACACCCCGAATTCGTGCACTCGCTGATGGCGCACGGGCGAGGCGATCTGGTTGCCGCGCCGGCCAATGATTTTCTCCAGGATCTGTCACGCAAGATGGACAAGGCCGAGCGTCCCGATCAGGACTCGCGCCTCGATTGAGTGGCGGCGACTGGGAGTGGATCGGTTACGGGGCCGCCGGAAAACCATGGGATGGATCGCGCAGCCACCCGAAACCAATCTCAAACCCGACCTGCAGTTGACAGTGGTGCTTGCGCGCCGTCTTCTGTGAGGATCGGCCACGTCACGTGGCGTGGGGATGAGCAGATCGTCCAAGATCTCTACGAGTGCGGCTTTGCCTCGGTCTGCGGTCGAGAGGGCGCGGAAGCGATCACGACTCAGAACGCGCTTCTGGATCGCGTGACGACGATCAAATCGGGCCCGCACCGATCTGTCTTCCGACTTGACCTTCCGACGGGCGTCGTCTTCCTCAAGCACTTCAAGGTGTCCCGCTGGTGGGAAGCCGTGAGGGACACGCTTCGAGGCACTCAGGCCGCGCGCGAAGCGCGTGCCGCCCGGATCGTTGCCGCGGCTGGAATTGAGACGATTACTTGCGCAGCTATCGGCGCCGAATCGCGGGGCCCGCTCGTCAGAGACAGCTACCTGGTCAGTCATGCGATCGCCGACGTCACGCCCCTTGACGAACTCATTCGCAATCCGGCCCACGCGGGGCTTCACACGCCCGCGTTTCGTCGCGAATTGGCGCGCGCGTTGGGGCAACTTTGCGGACGGCTGCATCGGGCGGGACTCGTGCATCGGGATCTGCATCCGGCCAATCTGCTGGCGGAGGTGAAGGCCGACGGCCGGATTCGCTTGACCCTGATCGATCTACAGGGTGTGCGCACGCGGCGTGCTTGGGGCCTTGTCTTCCGCCGCGGGGCGCGAGCCCGCTGGGATTTGTTCGGCCTCTTCAATTTTTTCCAAAGCGCTCTGCGCTCCGATCGTTGCCGCTTCTTGAACGCTTACTTGAGCGAGGCGGGGCCAGCGGCAGCGGGGGCCGGTTGGATCGCCGGAATCGGCGACGCTTCTCGCGGCCATCACCGCTTCCGCCTTCGGCTGGCCCATCGTATCGAAGCGTTTTGCCGCAGCGCCGTGCGACGCGAACAGCTGCGATACGACAAGAAGTGGCAGCGGTCCAATCGGCGGCTCATTGTGGCCGATTCGGGTGGCGTACGCTGCCGCGGGTTGGCCGTCCTTGGGACCGATCAAGTTCTCGAGCTGCGAGCCAATCCTGATTCGCTATTCCGGCCGGATCGCGTCCGGTTTTGGCTTCGCCGCTCAACGTTTGAGCGGACGGCCGTCGTGGATCTTTGGGCGGCGGGGACGGCTCTACGTTGCGAAGCTACGGAAACAAGTCGTCCACTGGGTTGGCGAGATCTGGTGCCTCGGCTGCGATGGTCGAGCACGCGACGGGCCTGGGAAATGGGGCACGCCTTGCAGCGTCGTGGCGTGTCGACCCCGCGGATGCTCTTTTATCTCGAAACGCGCGATGTCTCGCGAGTTCGCGAAATCCTGGCCAGCGAGCGCCCGAGCCGTAGCGTGCCCGTAACGACGTTTCTCGCCCATCACTTGCCAAGTCTATCCGAGCGACAAAAGGAGACTTGGATCAAAGCCAACTCGCGGCAACTGGCGGCCGAGCTGGTGCGGATGCGCGAGCTTTCGCTCGTCCATCGACAAATTTCCGCCTGCGATGTGTTGGTTGGCATCGACCCGGCTGAGGCTCGCGTTCAGATCGGCGGGGCTGACTGCATCGAGAAGCGCCGCTTCGTCTCACGTCGAAGGACCAACCGAGTTCTCATCCAGCTTCAGGCGAGCCTCGCCCCTTCTAAAGATTTGCGGCGTACCCATCGGCTGCGGTTTCTCCAAAAATATCTGGGATCGCGATTCGCCGCTGATTGGAAATCGACCTGGCGGACGATCGCTACGCAGCAGCCAGCCGTCGCCGCGACTCGCGACCTGCGTCCCATCGGGCAGTCTCCAGCACGTCGGACCGCCCGCGCCGCGTCTGTGTTGCTCGCGCTGACGCTCGCCTTTTGTGGCTGCCAGGCCGTCGATCGGCCGATCACCCTGCCGGTGAAGCACCAGGTGAAATGCGAACAGCTCTTGGTGCTGAGCGATTTCAAGCTCCAAAAGGATCACGAACTGATCCGCGAGCTGAGCACGCTGCGCGAACAGGAAGCACGCGAGTTGGAGTTGCCGCTGCAGCGCGACCCGGTCGTGGTCTACCTGTTCAACAACGAGGCCGAGTACCGCAAGTACATGGCCGTCACCTATCCGAAGTTGCCGCCACGTAGCGCCTACTTCGTCGGCTCCTCGACGGAGTTGGCCGTTTACACGCATTGGGGGCAAAGCGTCCGCGAGGATTTGCGGCACGAGTACACCCATGGACTCTTGCACTCAGCGATGAAGCGGGTGCCCCTCTGGCTCGACGAGGGCCTGGCCGAGTACTTCGAGATTTCCGGCCCGCAGCCGGGCGGCATCAATCGCGAATACGCCAGCAAACTCTCGTCGCTGTTGGCCCAAGGCTGGAAGCCGAATTTGAAGCGGCTCGAAGGTCTCGGCGACGACGCGCAAATGCGGCGGTCGGACTATCAAGAAGCCTGGGCGTGGGTGCATTTCATGTTGCACGGCTCGCCCGAGGCCAAGCATGTTCTGCTGTCGTACCTGACCGACCTGCGGACCAATCCCAATCCGAAATCGATCAGCCGCCGCCTCGCCGCTGAGTGCCCCGACTTCCAGGAGCGCTCGATGAGCTATATGTCGCGGCTGGCTCCCGAAAAACAGCTGGTCGAAGCGCTGTAGACCGGCGATCTATTTTAGCTGGCGATCTAAGAATTTGTAGGCCACCTCGCGTGCGGCGGGCGGAAAGTCGTGTTGGCAATCGGGGTAGTTCGCCGCCAGATTGTCCGACTTGCCGAAGAGTGCGTAGATCGGCCTGGCCGCGGCAATCACGTCGCGGACACCGGAGACCTCGAAATTGCTGTCATGGGTGGGCGAGCTGGCGAGGAACGCCCGCGGCGCGACGACAGCGACAATTTCGGTGAAGTCGAACGGTACCCGGTCGGGATCGTTGCCATAGGCGCTAGTGATCCGCGGCATGTAGCGCGGGCTCGCCCAGCCCTTAAGCTTGCCGCCGTAGTATTTGTGGAATCGGGTGAAGCCACAGTTGGAGACCGCCGCCTTGATTCGCGGATCGAACGCCGCAGTAAAGATCGTGTTGTGTCCGCCCAGGGAATGGCCGATGCAACCAATTCGGTTTCCGTCGACGTGCGGCAAAGACTGCAGCAGGTCGATCGCACGCGTGTTGTCGTAAATCGCCTTCATCGTCCCGCTGACGTAACTCTCTTTCGGATCGAAGTCGTATTCGTATTCACCGAACGAGGGATAGTCGGGTGCGAGCGTCACATACCCGCGCTCGGCCAGTTCTTGCGCATAGTGCAGATTCGGTTTGCCTCCCAGGCCCGCTGGTTCGGCCTTGCCGATGTTCACAGTTTGATGAAGACACAAAATTGCCGGACGCTTCCCCTTTGCCTCCCTTGGAACGAATAGATAAGCCGCCACGCGGCGCGCGGGCGAATCGGTGTGATACTCGATCTTGCGACGGACGATCGGGCCGAGGGGCACTTCCTCGACGATCCGCACGTCCAACGGAACCGGGTGCGCGGGATGGGGCAGCGGTCCCATGACCGATTGCATGTGAGCCAGAATTTGCGAGCGGCGAATGTTCCAATCGCCGATCGAATGAATCGGGTGCCGGGTACCTCGCGCGTCGAGGTAGTAGCTGAGATCCTGGTGTTCGCGGTAGACCGGCAGCTCGTTGCCGAGAACTCGCGTCGGTCGGACCGAGTGCAGGGCCGCTGCCACCAGAATGAATACGAGCGCGCGCCGCATGCCGTCGGCTCCGTTACGTCCAGAAGCGGACATGGTTCCGGTCGATCAGCCACAGCCAGTCGTCAAACAGGAATTCGAGCCGCCCCGCCAACAGCGCGATTCGCCCCATCACCGTGTAGCCGAAGCCGGCGCCGAAGGTGATC
>DASRXU010000481.1:0-4516 GCA_035687365.1 Planctomycetaceae bacterium
CGGGCGGGGCCGCGTTGCCGCCCCAAACGGTTGCAGACGCCAAACTCAGGGTCAACGCCGACGCGACAATCGCTTTGTGGTACATACGACCAAACTCGCTCATACCCACGTGCCCTCGAGTTCCGATGCTCGAACCCGGTGCGACCGAGGTTCGGCGGGAAAAAGGAGACAAATACGACGCTTGCGGACGACCTGCCGACCTTCAAATGCCGGCCGAGCTTGCTCGAAACCTGGTCCCGTCGAGCAGAACTCGCTGTTTGCAGATTGTACCCAAACGCTCTCGGCAGCGCGTCAACTGTCCAGGTCAAAACCCCCAGTTTCGCCGGAATTCAGCCCGACTTCAGCGACGGGCCGACCCCGGCTAGCCCGGCGGCTCCGCGAACTCGAGCCAACACTTCTCGACCTTTCTTGCGGGCCTTCTCCGCCCCTGCAGCCAGGATGTCATTGACCTTCCCCGTGTTCGCAATCAGGTCGGCCCGGCGTTCGGTTGCCTCAGCAAAGTAGGCAAGCGATGCGTCGTAAAGCGATTGTTTGGCTTCGCCGTAGCCCATCCCACCCGCGCGATACCGTTGGGCCAATTGTTCCTGTTGTTCGGACGAGGCAAAGAGCTTGTACAACGCAAAGAGTGACGAGCTTTCCGGGTCTTTCGACGCTTCGACGGGCTTCGAGTCGGTCTGGATCGACATCACCTTTTTGCGGAGCTTTTTGGGCTCCTCGAAAACCTCGATGGTGTTACCGTAGCTCTTCGACATCTTCTCGCCGTCGATTCCAGGAACTTTGGCCGTTGCCTCAACGACGTGCGCCTTCGGCAGAGTCAGCACGCCCTCGCCATAGAGCGAGTTGAACCGCGCGGCGATGTCCCGCGTCACCTCCACGTGCTGCACCTGGTCGGCTCCCACCGGCACCACGTCACTGTCGTAGAGCAGAATGTCGGCCGCCATAAGGACAGGGTACGTGAATAGTCCTGCGTCGGCGGCCAGGCCTTTGGCCTTCTTGTCCTTGTAGGCGTGGCACTTTTCCAAGAGGTGCATCTGCGTGACCGTCATCAACAGCCACATCAGCTCGGAAACTTCCGGCACGTCGGACTGGCGAAAGAGAGTGGCCTTGCGCGGGTCGAGTCCCAAAGCCAATAACTCGACGGCCGCACCCTGGGTGTACTCCGCCAGCAGCTTGGGATCGCGGACCGTCGTGAGCGCGTGCAGGTCGGCGATGAAATAGAACGCCTGCTCATTGTCCTGCAGCGCAATGTACTGCCGGATCGCGCCAAAGTAGTTGCCCCAATGAAACCGTCCGGTCGGCTGAATTCCCGAAAGAACGCGCATGGTGGTGGGTCAGGGGCTCTTTTTGTTGAGGTTGGTGTCTGTTTCTTCCGGAGAACGAACACAGCGAAAGCCGGCGTGGAACGTGCCGCTATCGGGGGCTTGCTTCATCCGCGCTGTGATTCGATACCCGCGGCAATAGTTGTCGCTGCACATGAACGAGCCGCCGCGCTGCACGCGCTTCGGCGATTCGGGTTCCAAGGGATCAAAACTGTCGGACGGACCGCCCGGATTGGCAAGCGGCGAGAATCGGTAGTAGTCGGGGTGGTAATAGTCGTGGCACCACTCCCAGACATTCCCCGCCATGTCGAAGAGCCCGTACCCATTGGCCGGGAAGGAGCCGACCGGTGCCGTGGTGCGGAATCCGTCTTTCACTTCGTGAGTCTCGGGAAACTCACCCTGCCAGATATTCGCGAGCCATTTTCCGTCGTGGACGAGCTCGTTGCCGCAGGGATAGATTGCCGTCTTCTGTCCGCCGCGGGCCGCGTATTCCCACTCGGCCTCGGTCGGCAAACGCTTGTGGGCCCACTTGCAGTAGGCGACGGCATCTTCCCAGGCTACATGGACGACCGGGTGCTGCAGCTTGTCGTCAATCGATGACGCGGGGCCGTCCGGGTGTCGCCAGTTGGCCCCCTTGACGTACTGCCAGACCTGTAGCGGCCAAAGCGGCTGATCCTTGTTGAGGGCTTGGCGGTCGAACTTTGGATTGAAACAGATTGAGCCGGCGACCAGATTCTCAGCCGGAATGGCATTGATGTCAGCGACCTGCCCTTTAAAGTCCTCTCGTTTGGGCGTGCGCTCAGCGATGGTGAGGTATCCCGTCGCATCGGTGAACTTCTTGAAGGCGGCGTTGGTCACTTCCGTCCGATCCATCCAAAATCCATCGATGGTGGCTGAGTGGGCCGGACGCTCGTCCGGCTTTCCATCGTCATCACCGATCAGGGCGGTGCCGCCGGGAATCCAAACCATTCCCTCGGGCGGCGGGCCGGGGGCTTTGATGAAGCGTGGGGCCACCGGCGACGGGCTCGGAGCCGGCCGAGTTTCGGATGAGGCGGCTACCGGGGGAGCAGCGACAGCGGGGGGCGGAGCAACGACCGGAGGATTCCCCGCCCCCGTGCGCGGCAACTCGTACGTCACGGCGCCGACCACGGTCAGCACGACGATTGCGACTAAGACATAGATGCGAGCGTTCACGCGGTGCGCCCCAGCATTTCCTTATCGTAACCAGTGTCGCGTGCCCGGTCCAAACCGGCAGAGCCGGGCGTTGCGGTCGGAATTCTGCCACCGGTACAATGACCGGCCTTCCGGTGAATTCTCATCGGTGCCATCTAACGTTTTTCTTCCGCAACCCAACGAAAATAGGCATCCCATGCCCATGAACGCCTCCGAAGCCATGCTCGAGATCCTGGCCGACGCCGGCGTTCAGTATCTGTTCGGCAACCCGGGAACGACCGAACTGCCTCTCTCCGACGCGCTCGTCGATCATCCACGGATCAAATACATCCTCGGTCTGCAGGAAGTGCCGGTCGTTGCGATGGCCGACGGCTTCGCGCAAGCGTCGGGCACGCCGGGCGTCGTCAACGTGCATATCAGCTGCGGGTTGGGAAATGCGATGGGCATGCTCTACAACGCGCATCGCGCGGGCACGCCGCTCATTCTGACCGCCGGACAGCAGGACCGTAGGCTCAAACTCGAGGAGCCCATCCTGTGGTCCGACATGGTGCAGGTCGCGCGGCCCTGGACGAAATGGGCCGTGGAAGTCGAGCGGGCCGCCGATCTGCCGTTAGCCCTGCGACGCGCCGTTCAGACGGCCCTCATGCCACCGACCGGACCTGTGTTCTTATCGATTCCGATCGACGTGCAGCGTGAAGTGGCCGAGTTCGACCTTACTCCCGCGCGGCCCATCAATCCGCAGGTACGCCCTCCCGTTGAAGAACTCAAACGGGCCGCTGAGATGCTGGCCAAAGCCAAGAACCCGGGCATTCTCGCCGGCAGCCGCGTGCTCGAGGCCAACGCGGTCAGCGAGCTGGTCGAGGTGGCCGAAGCGCTCGGGGCGCCCGTGTTGGCCGAAGGGGGCACAACGCATGGTCGGCTCGCGTTTCCCTGCACTCACCCCTTGTCTGCTCCCGGCATGCCAATTTATTCCGCCGAGATTCACCAGCGGCTCAGCGAGTTCGACGTATTGTTCGTGGTGGGGGCAGATGTCTTCCGGCTGTATGTCTATCAGGAGCCGGCTCGAGCCATGCCGGCTAACACGCGGTTGATTCAGCTCGATCAGGACGCCTGGCAACTCGGCAAGAACTATCCGACCGAAGTCTCGCTCGCGGGCAATCCGAAGACCGGGCTTGCAGAGTTGGCGTCGTTGTTGCGAGCGTCAATGACCGGGCCTCAGCGCGAGTTGGCGACTAAGCGGGGAACCGAGCGCGGGCAAGCTCATCGCAAAATTCGCGAACAGATCCAAGCGCGGGCGGCCGCCGAATGGAGCCAGCGGCCGCTCACTCCGTCCACGATCATGTCCGCTCTGGCCAAGGCTCTGCCGAAAAACATAGCCGTCGTCGAGGAAGCTGTCACCACGACGGGCACGATTCTCGAACGGCTCGGGGCGATTCAAGATCCGACCGGCTACTTCGGTCATCGCGGCTGGGCACTCGGTTGGGGACTTGGCTGCGGCATCGGAGTCAAACTCGCGTGGCCCGAACGGCCCGTGCTAACGGTACTGGGCGAAGGGGCGTCCCTGTATGGAATTCAGGGACTCTGGACGGCCGCCGCTTATCGCATTCCGGTCACGTTCGTGATTTGCAACAACGCCCAATATCAGATCTTGAAAATGGGTGCTCAGGGCATGGCCCTTCCGCGGGCCAGCGAAGGCCGCTTTGAAGGAATGGACATCGCCAAGCCGGAAGTCGACATGGTCGCGCTTGCCCGGTCATTTGGAGTCGAGGCCCATCGGGTGAGCGACCCCGACGAATTGGCGGCTCGGGTCCAGGAATCTTTCGGCCGCGAGATGCCGATCTTATTCGACGTCCCGGTGGCCCGCGGCACTCCCCCCAAGGCCAATTAGCGATTTCGAGCCAGGCCGCCCAAAAACCGCGCGGGCCAACAGGGAAAATCGGGCACGACTTGCAATTGCGGGATCGCCCGAATTGTCGTAAGTTTCTGTAATTGAGTGGCTTAGGGCGCTGTTGCGTTCGATCGTT
>DASRXU010000482.1:0-24183 GCA_035687365.1 Planctomycetaceae bacterium
AGTATACGCCGGAAGGCGGTGCCATTTCGGTGAAGATCGTGCGCGAAGGTTCAAACGCCCGCATCACGGTTCACGACACCGGCTGTGGGATTCCCCCGGACCTTTTGTCGAACATCTTCGAGATGTTTCAGCAGGTCGATCAGACGCTTGACCGTGCCCAGGGCGGTCTCGGCATTGGTTTGACGCTCGCGAAACGATTGATCGAAATGCACGGAGGTTCGATCGCCGCCAAAAGCGACGGCCCCGGACACGGCAGCGAATTTACGATTACGCTTCCGGTCGATACGGCCGCAGTGACTCGCGAAGCGCAGCGTGCGCCGAACGCGGGATCCTCGCCGGAGGTGCCTCGACGTCGGATTCTGGTCGTCGACGACTTACACGAATCGGCTCAGACCCTTGCCCGGATGTTGCGCGCCATCGGCCAGGAAGTCACGACCGCACACGACGGGCAGGCGGCGCTGACTTTCGTCCGCGACGCACGGCCCGAGGTGGTGTTTCTCGATATCGCGATGCCGGGCATGAATGGTTACGAAGTGGCTCGGCGAATCCGCGCAAACGGCGAGATCGAGCCGCCTGTGCTGATTGCCCTCACCGGCTACGGCCAGGATGACGACCGGCGACGCGCCCGCGAGGCGGGATTCGATTTCCACCTCACCAAGCCGACCTCGATGGAGCAGCTCACGTCGCTTCTGTCGCGAGCGAGCGGGCCGGTCGTCGCCGCTCCGTGAAACGCGGCTGCACGCCGGGGGGTGGTCCCGCCCTACCCGATCATCCGCCGGCGGATTCGGTGCGGCGCGCTTTGTCGGAAATGTCTTTGCGGCACCAAGCCCCCTCCCAACGAATGCATTTCACGGCCTGGTAGGCCCGCAGTTTGGCGTCGGCGACCGTCTGGCCGAGCGCCGTAATGCCCAGGACACGGCCTCCGTCGGTCACGATCTGGTCGCCCATGCGAGCCGTTCCCCCGTGGAAGACTTTGACGTCGGGAACGCGGCTGGCTTCGGCGAGCCCGCGGATCGGATAGCCCTTTTTAATTTCGCCCGGATACCCGGCCGACGCCATCACCACGCATACGGCGGAACGCGGATCCCACTCGAGCGGCGGCAATTTCTTGAGTCGGCCTTCGGCAGCTGCCAACAGCACTTCCGCCAGGTCCGACTTCAGCCGCATGAGCACGGGCTGGGCTTCCGGATCGCCGAAGCGGACGTTGAACTCGAGCACTTTCGGGCCTTGGGCCGTGATCATCAAGCCGGCGTAGAGAATGCCTTGAAATGGCTCGCCTTCTCGGTGCATCGTGTGCACGATCGGCACCAGCACCTTTTCGATGACGTCGTCCAACAAGGCCGGTGTAATTAGCGGCGTGGGTGAATAGGCCCCCATGCCTCCGGTGTTTGGGCCGCAATCGTCGTCGAAAGCCGCCTTGTGGTCTTGGGCGGGTTCCAAAGGCAGGATGGTGTTGCCGTCGACAATGGCGAGAATACTGGCTTCTTCGCCGACAAGGGCTTCTTCGATCACGATCCGTTTGCCGGCGTCGCCGAACGCCAAATCGACCATCGAGTGGCGAATGGCGGCCAGTGCTTCCTGGCGATTTTGGCACACGATCACGCCTTTGCCCGCAGCGAGCCCGTCCGCCTTCACGACTAGCGATCGCTCGGTGCGCTCGTCGACGTGAGCCGCGGCCGCCGTCGGATCGTCAAAGACGGCGTAGTCGGCAGTCGGCACATTCGCCAACCGCATGATTTCCTTCGCGTGCGCCTTGCTCGCCTCGAGGGCGGCTGCCGCCCGAGTCGGGCCGAACACCGGAACCTCGGCGGCGTGAAAGGCATCGACCATGCCCTGCACCAGCGGCGCTTCGGGACCGATCACGACCAGGTCGATCTGTTCGACCCGAGAAAACTTCAACAGACGCGTCGTGTCGGTCGCGCGAATGTCGATGTTCTCGGCCTCCATCGCGGTGCCGGCATTTCCCGGCGCGCAGAAGACCCGGCTGACTGACGGAGACTGCGCGAGCTTCCAGGCCAGCGCGTGCTCCCGGCCTCCATTGCCCACAACCAATATTTTCATCAACTCAATTCCTGAGCTGTGTCGAAGCAAAATGTGCCGATTGCATGACGGCGAATCAAAAACTTCGCCGTTCCCAGCAAAGTATAACGGGCTGCGCTGCGAACCGTCGAGGACTTCAACGTGTCCGGGCCTTCGGCCGCAACGGCCGAACCGCGCCGCAAAGTTTGTGACTCGCCTGTTGATGGAAACCGACGCTGCGCCTGTGATTGATGGGTTTCCTCAAACCCCGTAAGATGAGCCCGACGCCCAAAATCGTGCAAGAAATTGGAGAATTTGCCGTGTTCGAGACGGTTGCCTTGGTCGGCGCCACTGGTGCTGTCGGCCGGATTATGATTCAGCTCTTGGAGGAACGGGAGTTTCCCGCCCATCGATTTCGCTTTCTCGCCTCCAAGCGCACCGCCGGCTCGCGAATCAATTTTCGCGGCAACGCTTACGTCGTCGAGGAGCTGACCAAAGAGGCGTTTACCGGTGTCGATCTGGTGATCTCCTCCACACCCGATGACGTCGCACGCGATTATTTGCCGAGCGCCGTGGCGGCGGGGGCCACCGTCATCGACGAGTCCGGATACTTCCGCATGCGTCCGGAAGTCGCGCTCGTGATTCCTGAGATCAATCCACAAGCGGCGCTGGCTGCAACCGGCATCATCTCCAGCCCCAATTGTTCGACCACGCAACTGGCCCTCGCGCTCAAGCCGCTGCATGATGCGGCCCGCGTGCTGCGAGTGATCGTCAGCACCTACCAAGCGGTCAGCGGGGCTGGCCTGCAGGGGAATACCGACCTCGTCGAAGGAACGAAGGCCCACCTGAACGAGCGTGAATACCAATATCGGGCCTTCTCACATCCGATCGCATTTAACGCCATTCCTCAGATCGGCAGCTTGAAGGAAGAGGGCTACACGAGCGAAGAAATGAAGATGGTCTACGAGACGCGCAAGATTTTGGGCGACGACTCGATCAAAATCAGCGCGACGTGCGTGCGAATCCCCGTCGCCAATTGTCACAGCGAGTGCATTACTGTCGAGACCGAACGGCCCGTGTCGCCCGACGAGGCCCGCCGACTGTTTGCGGCGTTTCCCGGCCTTCGCGTGATCGATGACCTCGCCAACGGAAAATATCCGCTGCCCTCTCAATGTTCCGGCAGTGATGACACGTTTATCGGTCGCATTCGCCGCGACCTGTCGCATCCCAACGGCCTCAACTTCTGGTGCGTGAGCGACAACCTTCGCAAGGGAGCGGCGACCAATGCCATCCAGATCGCCGAGCTGCTGGCTAAGCACCGCAGTGCAAAGGCGGCCGTGTAATGGATGGCTTTCCGTTCCGCAACAATGAGTTTTATTGCGAAGACGTGCCGCTGCGCGAGATCGCGGCCAAGTTCGGCACGCCGGTTTGGGTTTACTCGAAGAATTATTTGCTCTCGCGCTTCCGGGAGATTCAGACGTCGTTCGCCGCCGCCGAGCCGGTGATTTGTTACTCGGTCAAAGCGAATGCCAATCTGAGCCTGCTGCGAACCATGCACGAAGCGGGCAGCAGCTTCGATATCGTGTCAGGCGGAGAGTTGTACCGCGTGAAGCAAGCCGGTGCCGACCTCGGTCGGGTGATCTTCGCCGGCGTCGGCAAAACGGATGAAGAGATTCGCTTTGCGCTCGAGTCGAACATCCTGATGTTCAATGTCGAGAGCGAAGCCGAGCTCGACGCCATCTCGCGCGTAGCCGGCGCAATGTCTCGCAAGGCGCCCGTCGCCCTGCGGCTCAATCCCGACGTCGATGCGAAGACCCACGCCAAGACGACGACGGGCAAAAAGGGCAACAAGTTCGGCATGGACATCGAGCGGGCCACGGTGCTCGCGGCAAAAGTGCTCAAAGACCGCAACCTGACGCTGTGCGGGATCCACATTCATCTGGGCTCTCCCATTCTCACGACGGAGCCCTATGCCCAGGCCGTGAAGAAAGCGGTTCAAGTCGTCGACGACTTCCGGCGCGACGGCCACGAGATCCGTTGGATGAATCTGGGCGGCGGATTCGGCATTAGTTATCGGAAGCAAGAAGGTCCGCCGGCATCGGAATATGCGAAAGTCATCGTTCCTCCCGTCCGCGAAGCTCGCTGTCAACTCGCCCTCGAGCCGGGACGCTTTATCGTCGGCAACGCGGGTGTGCTTCTCAGTCAGGTGATTTACACGAAGCGTGAAGGAGGCAAAACGTTTGTGATCCAGGACGGAGGCATGAACGATCTGGTCCGCCCGGCGATGTACGACGCCTTTCACCGCATCTGGCCTGCCGTTCCACGGGTCGCACCTCCGGACGATTACGAAACGAGCGTTGCGGGTTGCCAGCCGGTCGACATCGTCGGCCCGATCTGCGAGTCGAGCGACTACCTCGCTAAAGACCGCAGCCTGCCGCCCGTCGAACGCGGCGACGTCCTTGTTACTTTTAGCGCGGGCGCCTACGGCATGGCCATGAGCAGCAACTACAACAGCCGGCCGCGGGCGGCCGAGGTGCTGGTCGACGGCAAGTCGGTCGAATTGATCCGCCGCCGGGAGACGTACGCGGATCTTGTCAGTCACGAGCTCAACGACCGCTGAGTAGAGCGATGTCGCGTCTCGATCCGATATGGACGGCGGGCCGGCTTAACGAAGCGCTCGCGAAGGCTGAGGGCGATATCCACTTGGATCTCGGCCCCGACGGCAAAATTGACACGTTTGATGACCTGATCGGTCTTTCGCCCCAAACGCGCGAAAGCCAGCGCGAGATGAGCCGCAGACACCGCGGAACGGCGCTCGTTCAGCCGATCACGGGTGCGGACGAGTTCGACAAGGGGCTGCGACAATTACCGCCCCTGCTTGCCCTGCTCTCAATCAATCCGGAACCGTGGTGCCGCATCCAAATCAGTCCCGGTGCGTTGGATTCTGTGGGTCTTTTCTTCGACTACACGAACCCGCTGTGGGAGTGGTTGGTGCGCGCGGCCCGTGCCGGTCGGGCGCATCTTTGGCCTTTTCGAAACTTTCCTACTGACTTCGGCAGCGGGCGCGAAAATCCCGCATTGGACAAAGATGCGATTCCGCTCCCTGGACTCGTTCACGGCGGTCAAAAAGGGCCGCCAGCCTGGCTGCGCGCCTTGCTCGAAGACTTCGAGCTGGTCCGGATTGCCCCGAAGGTCCAATCGAATCCGGATGCGATTGCGGTGGCCGCCGGGTTGATGGAGATGCACGATCTCGGTGCGAGCCACGAGTTGGCGCAAAGCATCGAGGGTCAAGGTCAACATCGTGCGGGAGACTATTGGCACGCCATCCACCATCGGCGTGAGCCTGACGCGTCGAATGCCAAATATTGGTTTCGAAAAGTGGGCTCGCATCCGATTCACGAAGCCTTAGCGATTGCTAGCCGCTCCTTTCTTTCGGTCGAAGTGATCTTGGACCAGGCCTCAGCAACCGACAAGGTAATCGAGCGCCTGGCTCCAAACGGCGTCTGGGACTCGTTTGCCTTTGTGGATTTCTGCAACCAATCGCTGGCAAGCAAGGACTCGAGACTGGTTTGGATCGCGCGGCAATTGCAGTTTCTCGAGATGACTTTGCTTCTCGACAGTGCCTACGAGGACGCGACAACTGACGCCGGCGGCCGGAGTTAGCGTTGACATTCGACCTGGCCGGGGTAGAATCGATGGGAGTTCCGCTCGCCGATCCTGCTCACCGCAGCGGGCACACCGGGTGGACATCCGATTCCAGGTAAATGCAGTCCCCGCTTATGCTTAAGTCGGGGCGCTGGGAGCTCTCAGGGGGGAGCGAGGATGTTCCGGCCGTGGCTTGCCCCCTCTTCCGGATATGCACCCTGGAATCGCCTGCCGGTTTTTTGTGGCGTTGGTCCGGTGTGCCGTTTCGCTCTCGAGCCTTCGGGTTGCGTGCAGGAACGGTGAGTCAAAACCAGGACGCATCGGTTGCGGCCGAATCGTCCTAGAAGAGGATGAAGCATGTCTCCGATTCTCGCCTTTTGGGAAAGCCCGATTCAGTTGGCCGTGGTGGGGCTGATTGCACTCTTGCTGTTCGGCAAACGATTGCCCGAAGTCATGCGGAGCCTGGGCAAGGGGATTACCGAGTTCAAAAAAGGAATGAACGGGCTCGAGGAAGAGATGCATCGCGGCAACAACAGCAACTCGAACACGTACAACAACAACGCGTACTTGCCGCCCCCGACTTACCATGACTCGGTGCGACCGCTGCCGGCTGAAGAGCGCCCGGAAATCATGGCGCCGAAGTTTCAGCCTCCCACCGCGGCCCCGACGCCGCCGGCGACTCACGTTAGCTAGTCCGAGTCGCGATCCCGCCTTACCACCTGCCTCCAGCGCGGCCCCGTGCTTCTTTCGGCGGTCGCCGCGCCAACCTGGGAACCCCCAGCCACAGAATCCTCCCCCCCGGCTCGTCAAACCCTCAATTCTTGGCGCTGCGCCGAAATTTGGACGACGGCCCGAGCGGAGTCTGTATTCAGTGTGACATCGATATGGTTGTCCGTCTGATGTCGCTTGGGTCGGCAAGAATCGCTTTCTGCGCGAATCAATTATTCTTTATGCATTGTCACGCATGCGCTTGCGGCGATTTGGTCAATCGGACTACTTTCTGGCACGCGATTCGCCTTTAACTTCTTCCGTGATGTCAAGAAGAAGTCTGGTTTCGAGAGTCAACGAGTCATAACGACTCAACCTCGGAACCTCAAAGGTGAAGGAGTTAGCCATGAAAAAGTTACTCGTCGCTGGTGTTGCGGGTCTCATGTTGATGGCGGCTGCGGGAGCTCAGACGGCGATGGCCGCTCCGTGGCATGGTGGTTACCGTGGTCACTATGTGGCTCGCCCCGTTTACCGCACGGCCTACGCTCACACGCACTTTTACCGTGCTCCGGTCTCTCGCAATTACTGCTGGTAAGCGACACGGCTAGCAGGGTGGATTGAGAAATCCGTGCAGAGCCGGCCTGCTCCTCTCCCAGAAACTTGAACTGGGAGAGGGACGGACCGGCTCTTTTCGTTTGCGCGAATCGTGACGGCAGCCCAAACTTCGACGGCCGGTTCGTCCTCAAGCCGATTTTTCATGCAACAAGAGTTCGGCTCGGAGCGGCCTATTTTCCACTCGCTTCGGCCGAGCGGTGGCATTGAACGACTTGCGCCGCGGGCGCAGCAAAGATCCGATGCAGTCGCACAGCTCCGCGACGCGAATCGGCCTTTGAACGCTCCGCACGACGGGCGGACTTCGCAAACCGCTGAGCGCGTTAATCGGCAGCAAGTCGGCAATCATTACCACGGGGACATGCGGGCACGCGTCGCCGCGAATCTCCGCCAACACCATCTCGCCCCCGCCGCCCCGCAGACCTCGATCGAGCAGCAGCAAGTCCGGCTTGCGATAACGCAGTTTGGAAACGCATTCCGTCACGTCTAAGGCGGTGTCGACCTGATAGCCGAAGTGCGAAAGATACGCGCGACACAGACCCGACGCAGCCGCGTCGGAGTCCGCCAGCAAGACGCGGGGTTTCATACAAGCTCCGTCCGGGTCGCTTCCCGAAGGACTGGCACCCGCGCGCGGCCGGCCAGGTGCCAGTTCGCATGGGAGGAACACGACTTCACGGGCGACGGACTCGTCTGACAAAAAGTGGTGGTCGCCGTCGCTGCAGAAAGTGGCTCTCTCCGCCCGATTGATTGTCCGCCAACGATCGGAAGACGTCTGTCGGTGGCAGAACGATTCTTACTGTGCGGGAAATTACTACGGCGCCAGCGGCAATCAGCGAGGCTCGGTGAGATGGGTGCGAAAGACGGCCCACGAGTCGGCGACGACTTTGCGCGCGGCCCCTTCGATGAGCGTCCGGCTGAGCGCCTTCACGAGGCCGCCCATTTCGACCACTTCGCTCGACCAGTCGAGCCGAGTTCCGGTCCCCTCGGCCGTAAGATGGACCGATGTCTCGATCGCCAGCGAGGCCCCAATCCCTTTCCCGACCACACGCATCCGAGCCGACGTCGGGCGATCGGTTTCGAGCATGTCAAATGTCATGTGCATGCTGCCGGTCAGGAAGGAGAATTTGGGCCGCACGCGACATTCGAGGTGTTTCGAGTCGAGGCGCTCGACCTTCTCCAGCCCGGGCAATGTCTTAGCCGTCACCTTCAAGTCGGTGATCTCGTCGAAGACAGTTTCGATCGGATGGTCAAAATGCTCGGAGCCGGAAAACTTCATGCGATTTGATCCTCATTTGGCTCGGGCGGATCAGGCGAAATTCGAGACGTAAGGGAGTTTGCTAGCGGTGTTGCGGACCTCGGCTTCGCCCTCCAAGAGCTGGCCCAGGAAGTCGAACTCGCCGGTCACGAGCGCCTTGCGCGCGCCGTCTGGCATTCGGAACGGAACAGAACTGGCGCCGTAGCGGACAACCCCGCCAACCAGGTCGACGGCGACCTCGAGCTGAGGATCACGCTCGACAGCGCCGGCCAACTGTTCGAGCGATTCCCGCGGCACGCAGACGCAGGCGACGCCCAGCGACGTGCAGTTGCCGAAGAAAATCTCGGCGAACGACTCGGCGATGCAGGCCTTGATTCCGCAGCGGATGAGCGCTTGCGGGGCGTGTTCGCGCGAGGAGCCGCAGCCGAAGTTTCGTCCGGAAACCAGGATCGACGCCGCTTCGAAGCGCGCGTCATCGAACGGATGGGTGGTGGGATGTTGTTTGCGATCGTCCTGGAAGGCGTGCTCGCCCAGTCCCTCAAACGTCACACAGCGCAGATAGCGGGCGGGGATGATGCGGTCGGTGTCGATGTCATCCAAGAGCAAGGGAATTGCGGTGCCGGTGATGGACTCGATTTTTTGCATGGGAGCCTTGAGAGCTGCTGGGACAGACGATTCAGACAAACGGTGATTCAGACAGACACGGAATCGAGGATTTCGCGGACGTCGCTGACGCAACCTTCCACGGCCGCGGCCGCGACCATGGCGGGGCTCATCAGCAGGGTGCGGCCGGTGGGGCTCCCTTGCCGTCCTTTGAAGTTGCGGTTGCTCGACGAGGCACAAATCTCGCGCCCCACGAGCTTGTCGGGATTCATGGCCAGGCACATCGAGCAGCCGGCTCCTCGCCATTCGAAGCCCGCCTCGGTGAAGATTCGGTCGAGCCCCTCGCTTTCGGCCTGCTTGCGAACCTGCTGTGAGCCGGGCACGACGAGCGAACGCACGTGCGAAGCCGCGTGCTTTCCACGGACGACGCGAGCCGCTTCGCGCAGGTCAGAAATCCGGGCGTTTGTGCACGAGCCGATGAAGGCGACGTCGATCTTCAATCCCCGAATCGGCTGATTCTCCTCGAGTTCCATGAACGCGAGCGCTTCGACGATTCCCTTTTGCTCGTCCACGGGGAACGACTTGACCCGGGGAATGCTCTCGCCCACTCCGACCGACTGGCCCGGATTGATGCCCCAGGTGACCGTCGGCTCGATTTGGGAACCGTCGATCGAAACGTGATCGTCGAACTGAGCGTCCGGCGGCGAAGCCAGACTCAACCACCACTTCGAGGCCCGATCGAACGCGGCCCCCTGCGGCGCGAACTGCCGGCCGCGCAGGTATTCGACCGTCGTACGATCGGGATTCACGTAGCCGCAACGGGCGCCCCCTTCGACGCTCATGTTGCAGACGGTCATCCGCTCGTCCATGGTCATGCGGTCGAAGACTTCCCCGGCATATTCGTAGGCATACCCGACCCCGCCATTGACACCGAGCCGTCGAATAATGCTGAGGATCACGTCTTTCGCATAGACACCGGACGGCAACCGCCCGGAGACTTCGATCCGGCGCACCTTTGGTCGAGCGAGCGCCAGGCTCTGTGTCGCCAGAACGTAAGCGACCTGGCTCGTGCCGATGCCCAGGGAGATGTTGCCGAACGCGCCGTGTGTGCTGGTGTGGCTGTCGCCGCACGCCAAGGTGATGCCGGGCTGCGTGACGCCCAGTTCCGGGCCGATGATGTGTACGATCCCCTGGCGATCGTCGCCGAGCGACAACAGGCGGACGTCGAACTCGCGGCAATTGCGTTCGACGGCGGACATCATCTGTTCGGCCAGATCGTCGGCAAACGGCCGCGCGACATTGTCGGTGGGGATAATGTGATCGACGGTCGCCAGTGTCCGCTCGGGGAACAGCACCTTCAGGCCGCGATCTCGCAGCATCGCGAAGGCTTGCGGGCTCGTCACCTCGTGGACCAGGTGCTGACCGATAAATAGCTGCGTTTGCCCCGAGGGCAACTCCCGCACCGCGTGGGCGTCCCAGACCTTATTAAATAGATTGCGACGGTCTTGCATGTCGTTCGATGGCTCCTCTGATGTCGTATTTTAGCACGTCGCACTCACCCCGTCAGTCCTCTCGACCAGTGGGGTTCTGGCGAAGTTGCGTGCCTAAATGTCCGATTCGTCCGCCGTCAGCCACGTACTGCCGCCTGGGTGTCCGTCCCAGCTGACGCGGCCCCGCGGCTTGCGTTCGGAGGCGGTCGAGACAAGAATGCGTCCGCCGTGTTCCCTCGCGCACGACCGGCTGGACGTAAGATGCATTGGGACGGGTGAAAGGCAGGCTCTCATGGCCAATGCAAAAGTCGATATCGTCGGCCAGGACGACATTCCGATCGTGCTCGAGTTGTACAATCGCATTTATCGGCCCACGCACGACGTGCAATTCTTCCGCCGGCGGTTTCTGGGCCGCTACAACGTGCTGATGCTGATCGCGACGCTCGACGAATCTCCGGTCGGATTCTTCGCCGGCTTTGAATTGAAGCCGAGCGTCTTCTTCGCCTGGCTGTACGGCGTGATGCCCGAGCACCGGCGCAGCGGAATCGCCTCCCAACTGATGGACGCGGCCCACGCCTGGGCCTTGAGCCACCAGTACCCGACTGTGCGGTTTGAGTGCCACAACACGCACCGCCCCATGCTTCAGCTGGCGATCAGCCGCGAATACGACATCGTCGGCATCCGCTGGGACCCCGATCGGGGCGAGAACCTGGTGATCTTCGAGAAGATCCTCACGAACGAGGCTTGAGCGGCCTACCGCGGCGATCTCAACTTGGCGATCGATTTGACGGCGGCTTCAGTGATGCGCTGCTTGAGCCGGCCGTAGCTTTCCCAGGGATCGCGTTTGCGTTTCTTGAGGTAGGCCGTAGCGTTGGCGACCGTGAAGGCTGCCCCACTCTTCACGTCACGCAGTTCTGTCCAGGTCAGCGGCATCGAGACGGGGGCTCCGTCTCGTGCGCGGGTTGAATACGGAGCGATAGCTGTCGAACCGCGTTCGTTTCGCAAATAGTCGATGTAGATTTTCCCCGGGCGGGCGGCCTTCGACATCGTCGCCGCGAAATGGTTGGGATCGGCTCCGGTAATCACCGTGGCGATGCCGTGGCAAAAGTCCTTCACCTCATCCCACGATCGGTTGCGTGCGATCGGGGCCACTACGTGCAGCCCCTTGCCGCCCGTAGTCTTCACAAAGCTCGTCAGCCCCAGATGCTTCAGGAAGTCGCGGACTAGGAGCGCCGCGTCGATCACACGGGTCCATTCGACATCAGGCCCCGGATCGAGATCGAACACTAGCCGATCGGGGCGTTCGATGTCGTCCGCTTGCGACTGCCAGGCATGAATCTCCAGTACGCCAAATTGCACCAGCGCTAACAGGCCGTCGACGTCCTCGATGTACGTATTAACGGTGAGGGTATCTTTGATCTGGATTTTGATCAGTTGCACCGACGGAGGGAGGCCTTGCGGCGGCTGCTTCTGATAAAAGCACGTGCCTGCCATGCCCGCGGGGCAACGGACGAGCGACAAGGGTCGGCCGGCGACATGAGGCAACATCCACGGGGCGACCGCCACGAAATATTCGGCCACATCGCGCTTCGTGATTCCCACGTCGGGATAGACGACGCGATCGGGATGAGTCAGCCGTACGCCCTGCAGCAGATCGACAGAGCTTTTCGTCTTTTTCGCAGGTGTCTTTTTCGCAGTTGTTCGCCGCTTAACCGCCATTCGATTGCCCTGCCTGCTCTTCTGCTCTGACCACCTTGCCGGTCATTTGGCCGTGGCGGCTGGCCGTTCGAGAACCACTTCCCGTGCCGGCTTGTCTTCACGCAACCCTTGGAACGCCGCCTGCCGCAAAATGCCTTCGTCGGTCCAGTTGCTGAACTCCACCTGGCCCACGAGTTCGGGACGCACCCAGTGCACGCCCTTCCGAGGAATATCGGCGTGGGCCACCGCAAAGGGGGACTGCTTCAGCTCGAGCTTCTTGAGTCGTGCGGTGAGTTCGCGGAGAAACTTGGTACTGAAGCCCGTGCCGACTCGGCCAGCGTAGATCAGCTTCCCATCCCGGCGAAAGAATCCCAACAACAAGGCGCCAAAACCGACACGCGTTCCCTCGGGCTTCGTGTAGCCGCCGATGACGAATTCCTCAGTCCGCCGGCATTTGGATTTCTGCCAATCGGAGCCGCGGCCCGCGACATACAGGCTCCCGCGCTTCTTGGAAACGATGCCCTCGAGCTCGGCCTGTGCGGCCTGCTTGTAGAACTGCCGCCCATTGCCGACGACGTGCTCGCTCAATTGAATCCGCGAGCCGAGCTCTGCCTGCTTGAGCAAAGATTCGAGCTGCTTCTTGCGCGTTTCGAGGGGGACCCCGGTCAGATCGAGATTGTTCAAATAGATGAGGTCGAAGGCGTAGTACAACAGCGGCGCGCCGCGGAATTTTTGTCCTTCGTTCCCCATCGCATTTTGCAGCAACTGAAACTGACTGACTCCCTTGGCATCGAGCACGACGACTTCGCCGTCAATCACGGCCGAATCGACCGGCAGTTGGGTCAGCACGTCGGCCAAAGAACCCATCCGGTGAGTCCAGTCCTGACCGCTGCGGCTGATGAAGCGAACTTTTCCCTTCTGGAAGCAGCAGAACATGCGGTAGCCGTCGAATTTGATTTCGTGCAGCCACGCATCGGTCGCCGGCGGTTCTTGCACCAGCAGGGCCAATTCGGCTTTGGGCTTGCTCGGCATGGGACGCCGTTTCGCCCCGGGCAATTTGCTCAGAGCCATCGGCTTGACGGGGGTTCGCTTGGCGGGCGGCTCCGCTTGCGCCGGCACCGGAAGGACGCGACCGCGAGCCGGGCGGTTGCTGTGCCAGACGTCGGGAGTCCCCGTCTTCTTAGATCGGCCCCGCCCGTTTTTGTGCGACGGTGCGCCTTGCGCGATCTCTTCGAGCGAGCGTCCCGTTTTGGTGCTTTTGGTTTCCGTCTCGATGATGTCGTGCTTCGCTTCGGGTTTGGCCGCCGAATCGCGATGCTTGATCAGCAGCCATTGCGGCTTGCGTGCGTCACCTCGAGCGGTGCGGACCAGGGCCCAACTCCCCTGGAGTTTTTCTCCTTCGAGCGAAAACTTGAGTCGCCCTTCGCGGTACTGGGTTTGAGGATCATCCTCGCCTTCGGGAACCCAGTTGCCGCGGTCCCAGACCATTACGGTGCCGCCGCCGTATTCTCCCTGCGGAATCGTCCCCTCGAAGTCCGCGTATTCGATCGGATGATCTTCGACTTGCACGGCGAGGCGCTTTTGGGCCGGGTCGAGGCTGGGACCTTTGGGGACCGCCCAGCTTTTCAGCGTTCCGTCCAACTCGAGACGGAAGTCGTAGTGCAAGTTGGTCGCGTCGTGCTTCTGAACGACGAACCGATGTCCGGACTTCACCGTCGCGGAACCTGAGGGTTCCGGCGTCCGCTTAAAGCTGCGTTTTTGGCGGTATTGATTTAAGCCCATGGTGATCCGCTCTGCCGCCTGTGGATGCCGTCTGCATGCCGGACTGCTCGCCGACCGACTGAGCTAAGCCAGCCGGGAGTCGGTATTGGATTTGCATCAGTTTTGGTGGATTCCATCTTCCCTCGCGCCGAGGCTGTATGGAATCCCCAAGGAGGAACAACTGATGGTGCCAACCTGGATCAAGGCCACGCTCGCCGTCAAATCGGTGATTGAGTTCACGCTGGCGTGCGAAGTGGCGGCCGCCGGTCAAATCATCGTGGGGATGTGTGTCGCGGCGGTCGGCGTCGCTCCGCACGTGTGGTCCTTCAGCCGACACGTGGTGGAAGGGCCGCGCGATTAATCGGCAAGCCGCAAGTCCGGGCGTTCGAGCATCACGCTCCGAACGCTGCGTCTACCACCAACCGACGCCGCAATGATAGTCGCAACCGCCGCCGAGATGGCCGTAAAGATACGGGGCATAAGCGGCCGGGACGAAGTAACCGGGCGCGTAGGGACCGTCGGCTCGAGCCCCATAATAGCCCGGGCCGTAGTAAGGGAAGACGTTGGGAGCACCGGAGGCGCCATAGGCAAACGGCGCGTAGTATCCGCGACCCTCGTAATAATTGTGAGGGTTGGTGTCTCCCATCGGGTCATCGGGAAAAGTTTCGTACCATTGGCCGTACGGATTGCCGCCCTCGGCCAGCGCGCGGCTTCCTGAGAGTTGAGTAGTCAGCACCAAGCAAACGCCAACGAGTGCCACGCGGGGCAACCACCAAGCAGTCGGTCGCATCGACGCACTTCCCCTGAATTCAAGGTTAGCCCCGAGCGACCGTCCTGGTTGGCAAGGCTCAGTGGGCGGATTTAGACGGGTCCGGCGGATCGATTCCCAGCGCCGTAGCCAGGTCGATCAAGTGATCCTGCTCCTCTACTAAGAGCTTACGCACCAATTCGGCAATTGCAAACTCGCCAAGCTCTTCGCACTGCGAGACGCGCTGTCGGTAATTCCGAATAGTCTCGACTTCATTGTCGAGATCAAAACGCAGGAGGTCTTTCGCATCGTCCGACATCTTCACCGGCTTCGCTTCGACGGTCGGAGTGCCGCCCAAGTAGTCGATCTGTTTGGCGATGATCAAAGCGTGCTGCAGTTCCTGAGCAGCGTGCAGCTCGAGTTCCGAGGCGATCTTCATGTAGGCCGCCCCTTTGATCACTTGCGAGTAGACCGTGTAGGCAATGATGGCCTGGTATTCACGAGACAAGTCTTCGTTGAGTGCGGCAATCAGTTTTTCGCGGGTCATTTCGGACTTGCCATCCTGATTCGTTTTTGTCGATTTGGGGGCGGTGGTAGTTGATGTCATGAAGATCGCTTCCTTCAAGAATTCCGAGCCGCGAGGACAGGGAAAAAATCCGTGCAGTACCAATTCGACGGCCGGCGTCCGCTCGCAACTGAGTGCGGGGCGGCCGCCGGCCTGATGTCCCAATTTGCGAACAATCAGTTCGCTTAAATCTGATGCATCAAGACGAGCACAAGCACAATCACGAGCAGCAATCCAAGTCCACCGCTGGGGTAGTAGCCCCAACTTCGGCTATGCGGCCAAGCGGGAACGGCGCCCAACAGCAGCAGGATCAAAATGATCAACAGGATGAGGCCCATATTGGGTCTCCTTGTTCTGAAGGTGAACGCGCTCGCGAGCGATCAGTATTGTTTACCGGATATCTACGCGAACGCGCGTGGGAAGGATGCGGATTCAAAGCTGCAGCGACTGCCACAAGGGCAATGCAAACTCGGTGCCAATGACTGCGGGTCGTAAAATGACCGCTTCTAAGTCACTCGTACCTCGGGGTTTCGCTGTGGCCTCCGGTGATTTGGCAGCCGCGCGCGCATACTGGCTGCCCCTAGATCAATCTGGCTCCGGCGGATCCCTCTCTCGCCGAATCGTCCCTTCATTAGTCGCGGGCGCGCGTCACGTAAGGAAGCAGTCGACTCAATTCCCACACTAATCACGACAAGTCAGCCCGATTGGCATAATGCTTGCATTCAGTGCATCATCCGACCCGGCGGCGCACGCAGATGTGACTAACTAACGCCGGGCCAACCGTACGCAATTAATCGAAGGAGTCGCAGAGATGATTAATCAAGCCACGCTTCAAGGCAATTGGAACGAGATCAAGGGGAAGCTCCGGAAGCACTGGGGCCAGCTGAGCAATGACGATGTGCAGACCTTCAACGGAAACATCGATCAATTGGTCGGCCTGATCCAACGCAAAACGGGTGAAGCCCGGTCGCAGGTCGAAGACTACCTCGATGAGTTGACCGCAAACGGCTCCGCAACGTTGAGCGACGCGGCTGAAAACGTGCGCGAATACGTGCATCAAGCCACCGATCGCATTCAAGAAGGTTCGCAACAGGCGATGGACACCTTCCGTGAAGGTTACGGGCAGGCCGAAGACATGATTCGCCAGCGGCCGACCGAATCTGTTGCGCTGTGCTTCGGCGTGGGCGTGGTTGTGGGTCTCTTGCTCGGCGCCAGCCTCCGCGGTCGCTAACCCGACCGTCGGTTCGCTGCCTAATCAAAGTCGCCTGGCAAACTCAATTTGCTTTGGCGATGAGTCTCTAGTTGGAGAGCCGGTCAAATGAGTCCACAAATGCAACACGGCAGTCGGCGCCACCAGATGGCGTCTAAAGCCGAGTCGAGCCTATTGAGTTCGTCGCAAGAGCTGGTCGAGGAGTACCCGATCTCTGCCACGGTTTTGGCGTTCGGAGTGGGTCTGGGGGTGGGGGTGCTGATCGGGCAAACGATCGTAGGGGCACTGACGCAAGAGCCTGAGCCGCTATCCCGGTTCGATTCGCTCAATCAGCAAATCTGCGACACGGTGCGTAACGCGGTTCCCGAGGCAATTCGTCAGTACTTGCCTCGGCAATTCGGCAAAGCCTGATGGGTTAAAGCCAGGGTACTGCCCCGGCTCTGCCGATCCGGTATGCTCGAAGAGGGGATAAAATCGCCAAATTCGGCACCCCGCCACAGAGTCTGAGATAAATCGCCATGAGCCGTCCTCCGGAAACGATCGAACAGGTGCGCGAGGAGATGCGACAGATTCGTTCGAACCTCGACGATGAAGTCGCCAGCTTCGTGCAAAACACGCGAGGCTTGTTCGATTGGCGTTCTTACGTGCGCCACGCTCCCTGGCTGTGCCTGGGAGCGGCGGCGGTGGCGGCGTATCTTGTCGTCCCTTCCAAACCGAAAGTCGTAACCCCGACTCCCGAGCAACTCGCGGAACTGGCTAAGCATTCGCGGGTGACATTCGCAGACACGGGCTCGCAGGCGAAAGCCAAATCTGTGGGCCGAGAGTTGGCCGGCGTGGCCGTGGGTCTGTTGGTGCGAGCCGGCCTCGCCGTCGCCACGCAACAATTTAATCAATTCATCAACCGGCCCCCCGGGCCGACCGAGCCTTCGGGGGCAGGAGGTCCGAAACGATGATCATGAAGAATCGCCTTTCGGAGGAGGTCTTCGGCCGGCAGCCGCGTTCTCGTCCCCCTGAAGGCGGCGGGATGATGGGCCCCGCGTCGAAATACTTCGGCACGATTGAAGAGACGATCGCCGAGCATCCGGGTGTGAGCCTGGCGGCCGCACTCTTGGCCGGAGTCCTCTTCGCCTTGTGGATCAAACGACGATGAGTAACCGCCTGCAGGAAAACGGTCACTCAGCCGGCGGATCGGCGGCACGGAGCGTCGGGCAGATTTTGCACGACATCGTGACGCTCGGTCAGCTTCAGGCGCAACTCTTCCTGCTCGATGCGCGCGACGCGGGCGTCAAGGTTCAACGACCGATTTTGGCCTTGGCAGCCGGCGCCGTCCTAGCGATCTGCTCTGTGCCAATCGCGCTCATCGGAATTGCCTTCTTGTTAATTGATGTGGCTCACCTCAGTCGGCTGGCCGCATTTTGGATCACCTTTGTCTTCGCGGTCTTCGTGGCGGCCTCGCTTATCGCATACGCGATCGCGTGGTTGCGCAAGCCGCCAGGACTGTTTGCCTATTCCCGTGAGGAGCTGGGGAACAACATCGAACGCGTCAAGGAAATGCTGCACAACTCGGGCTCGGGTTCGACCCCGCGCTCTAGCTCGAGGATTTAGTAAAAGACCGACATTCAACTCTCTTCGGAGGTTTATCAGTAATGGCTCAACATCAATCACCGGCCGGACGCACGCAGGAACGATCGCAGCGGCCCGGACCAGAAGGTGGGCGCATGACGCGGCGGAATTCGTCGCCGATGCAGCCCTTTGACGATTTGATCGAATACGCGCGAACCTACGCTCGTGAGAAACCCGAGACCTTCGCGCTCACTTGCTTGGGCGTCGGCTTCATCCTGGGGTGGCGTCTGAAGCCGTGGTAAGACCGAAATCGGCCGTGCTCTCGAATTCAACGGGGCTGCGTCCTTGGCGAATGGCCTGACGCAGCCCCGATTGCATTTCCTATCCCCGGTATTGTGACGATCAGTATTTGGTGCGCGGGTGGTGATTCGTATCTAATATCGAAGTCTCTCGAGCGCCGGGGCACTCCCTCCTGGCTGGCGGATTCAACGTGAAAAAACGCGTGCAAATTAGAAACCCGGACAGCACCCTGCGGCTGCCACCCGCCGCCGGCAAGTTTCTGCTGGCCGTCGTCGTGATCGCGTGTCTGGCCTGGACGAAAGTCGTCATGGTGCCGATCGCGTTCGCGGTCTTGCTCGCATTTATTTTCAACCCGGTCGTGATGTTGCTCACGAAACGCGGCCTGCCCCGCGCTCCGGCCGTATTGACCGTCGTGGCGGCCACGGGCGTGCTCGTCGGCTCCTGCTGGTGGGTATTGGGCAGTCAGGTGCTGCAGTTTGCCAGCCAGTTGCCGGAGTACGAAGGGAATGTGACTCGCAGAATCAACGAATTGCGAAGCACGGGCCGGCACTCCGTGCTGACGCGGATCGAAGAGTTTGGAAACAAGGTCGCCACGGCTGTGAGCGAGTCGGCCGAAACGCCTGCCAGCGATGGGACGAAGAACCCGCCGAAAAAGAGCGATCAGCCCCAGGCCGTTCGCATCGTGAACCAGGAACCGACGATGCAGTTCGGCCCGATCGCCGCCGGCCTGGACGCCGTTTTTGAGTTTCTCGCGTCCGTCGCCCTGGTTGTGGTGCTGGTTGTTTACATGCTCATCAACCGGGAACAGTTGCGGAATCGGTTCCTGTGGCTCTTCGGCGAAGGGCATATGACCCTGACGACGCGGGCCCTCGACGACGCGGCCCAAGGTCTCAGTCGATTTCTGTTGATGCAACTGTTGATCAACGGAGCCTTCGGCTTGTTCGTCGGGCTCGGACTCTGGCTGATCGGGATGCCCTACCCGCTCTTGTGGGGGGTGCTCTCGACGTTCTTGCGCTACATTCCGTTCGTCGGGCCATGGATTGCGATGCTGTTCCCGTTCGCTTTGAGCCTGGCGGTGATGCCCGGCTGGACGAAGCCGGCACTGATTGTGGGACTTTATGTCGCCTACGAATTGGTCGCCAACCTGGCCCTCGAGCCCCTGCTTTACGGCCAAAGCATGGGCGTCTCACCCGCGGCACTTCTGGTCGCGATCGCGTTTTGGTCGTGGTTGTGGGGAGCGCCGGGCCTGGTTTTGTCGGTGCCTCTCACGGTCTGTTTAGTGGTGCTGGGAAAGCACGTTCCCAGCCTGACATTCTTGGACATCCTGCTGGGTGACGAGGCCGTGCTGACTCCCGACGTGCAGTTCTATCAGCGATTGCTTGCGCGGGACGAAGACGAGGCGTTTGATATTGTCCGCGATCGGCTCCAGCAAGTGCCGCTGGGACGTGTCTTCGACGAAATTGTGATTCCGGCCCTGAGTTCGTCCCGCAGCGATTTCGAGTCAGGTCTCATCTCGGAAAATGAAGCGGCGGCGATTTTCGAGATCGTTCGGGAAACTGTCGAGGAGTTGGAGTCGGCACCGACCGATCCGCCCGAAGCGACCGCGGCGCAGCCGGCCGTCCCGCGCTCGAAAATCAAGGTCCTCGCTTGCGCAGCGCGTGATGCGGCTGACGAGGCGGCCGTCGAGATGCTTAGCCGACTGGTGGATCCCCGCATCGGCGCGATCGAGGTGATTTCCACCGACCATCTCGTGTCCGAGATTATCTCGAAGGTGGCCGAAGAGCACCCGGCGATCGTCGTGATTGGATCATTGCCGCCCGGCGGACTGGCTCACACGCGGCTGCTCTGTAAGCGACTGCGTTCGGGCTTTCCGGATCTCAAGATCGTCGTCGGCCGCTGGGGGTTGAAGGCTGACGCGGAGCTGAAGAATCGCGAGCAGCTCATCGACGCCGGTGCGGATAACTTCGCGCGAACGCTAGAGGAAACGGCCACCCAGCTCGTGCAACTGCAGCAAATGATCCAGTCGATCGAAACACCCGCCGGAACGCTTCGACCCGTCGCGACGGTTGCGCAAACGGCCGCCGAAAAGGCTACGACCGATAAGGCTGCGGTGACGTCGACTTGATCGCCGGGAATCCCAATTAAACCCGAGAGCGCGACTCAAGTCGGATCACGAGAAAGGGCCTTCCAAGAAGACCAACAGCCCCGTTTGGAACGCGGAGAGTGCGAACGCGATGGGAGCCGCGATTCGCTTGTGGCGCCTGTGCAGCAAAGAAAGACCGGTGAGTGCGAGAATAGTTCCGGCCGCTTTCACGCGGAGGAAGACCGAGGGATTTCCGTTATCGATTCTGAGCAGGTAGAGTCCGACCGGGTTTTTCTCGAAGTCCTCGATCATGTCGCCCGTGCGAAGAACCAGATATCCGTCGTAGAAGGAAACGCCCCCTACGAACAAGAGAGCCGCGGTGAAGAAAGGCGCCCAGGCCTGGGGCGGCGTGGCGGGAGTCGCTGCGGTATTTGCGTCGTCGTGCGCTGCTTGGCCGTCGCGACTTGAGAGAGCTTTTGTCTTTCGATGCGACTCACTAGGAAAATCGAGCATGGCCCCGACTCCTTACCGGCTCGTTTGCGATTGTTTTGCTTGTCTTCAAGCGGTAATTGCGGAATTAGCAAAACGAGTGCCGAAAGGCGCGCGGGTCGCTGTTCTGGAGATCTTCCTGGGCGCGAGTTCCTGTTTTCAGTGCGTAAATTGCGGCCCGTAATTTAATTGTAGCTCACGACTCGGTGTGGCAATGGGCAGTAGTGAAACGATAGCGTGGTTGTGGGGCCGGGCGCCGCTCCTGCGCGCCGGGCACACAAGTGGTGCATTGGCGGCCTCAGTGCGAACGCCGCGAGGCAATTGGCGCAGACCTTGCAACAGTCGGGGCCTAATTCGAATCCGCGGCAAATCGCGCCGAGTGAACTCGGGGAGGCCGATGGCCCGCTGGGCTGGCGTCGCGCGTGAGTGCGGAAGACCGATCTGAGAAATCCATGCGTGTCCTAAATTTCTGCCGGCGGCATCTGCAATTCTTCATGGCGGCCTACGATCGTTGGAGCCGTGACGAGGGGCCGGTGATGGCGGCGGCCGTGGCCTACTACGTGGCCCTTTCGTTCTTCCCGCTCGTGCTGGTCCTCATTTCCGGGTTGGGTTTGTTTTTCCGGTTCGCGCACTCGGGCACGGACGCCCACCAGGCCGTGCTGACCCTGGTTGAAAGCGATCTCTCGCCGTCGGCTCGGGCTTCGGTCGAACAAGCGCTGGACCAGGTGCGCGACCGCTCGACGATTCACGGCCCGATTGCGCTCCTGATGATGTTGTTCTCTGCGATCGCCGGCTTCGTCCAACTCCAGCAGGCGTTCGACCGGATCGGCGACGTCCCGCGAGGCAACTCAAAGGGGATTGTGCACGCCGTGCGGATGGTGCTCTTCGAACGTTTCATCGCGTTCTTGATGCTCTGCGGTCTCGCCCTGCTCGTCACGGCCGTGTTCATCGGCACGCTCGTGTTATTCGCGATGGAGCAATACACCAAGGGGATCATTCCGGGATCTCATCTCCTGTGGAGACCGTTGCAGTCCTTGGTGAGCTTGGGCACGAACACACTGCTGTTTTCCTTGATTTATCGTTCACTCCCCAAAAAACCGGCGCCTTTCAAGTACTGCCTGCGAGGCGGACTCCTCGCGGCCACAATCTGGGAAATTGGCCGACAGATTTTGGCCGCGCTGTTGATCGGCACGCGCTACACGGCGGCCTACGGAGTGATCGGCTCGTTTATCGGGCTGATGCTCTGGTGCTATTACGGGGTGGCGGTCTTACTGATGGGGGCTGAATACATCGAAGTACGCTGGCACGCCCCGGGCAACAAGCCACCCAACGATTCGAACGCATCGTCGAACAACGATCCGCCTGCAGGCAGCTCAGAGGACGCGACTCCCCAGCAAGCGGCCGACGTGCACCATCACTTGCGAACCGTCGCCCACCTCTTGGCGCATCCGTTTCCAAATTGGTTGCGCTAGCGATGCGCTGCTTTTGTCCGGTAAGACTCTGCTCGACCGGTTGCGGTTGACCGACGATCAGACGGGTCGGATCGGCTTCAAGACCTGCGGATCGCTATCGGCTCCGGTTCCCCGTAAGCGATGAGCGCGCACGGACTAACTTCGCCCTTCCCAGGCGGCATGCCGCTTGCACTTCCATTAAAGAGCGTGGAAAGAGAGTAACCGGCCTCGAGACGAATGAGCAGGGTTTTGGACTCCGCTCGCGAGGCCGCCAAGTAAGGCACGGAAGTCATCGAGGAGAGAAGTCATGAACTGGGATACCGTGAAGGGCGATTGGAAGCAGTTTCAAGGAAAAGTCAAAGAACAGTGGGGCAAGCTCACTGACGACGATTTGAAGCGGATCGACGGCCGTCGTGAGCAACTGGCCGGCGCGATCGAGAAAAAGTACGGCATCGAAAAGGATGAAGCCGAAAAGCAGGTCTCCGCGTTCGAGCAGACCTGCGGTCACTGCAGCAGCGAAGGCAATCGCATGGAGTCTGAATCGCGCGGCCACGAAAAACACATGGCCGGTCAACATGCGATGAATGATCCCGCCAAGGAGAAGTCGGACAGCATGCGACGCGATTCGACTTCGCCTATGCAGCCCGGCGGCGAACGGATGAAAGACAGTGAGCCGATGAAAGACAAGGAAATGGCCGGCGACAAGCACCGGGAGAACAAGCCATCGGCCAGCGGAAAGAAAGAGCATTCGCAAGCGCCTCGCGCGAAGAAGTAGCGCGGCCGAGCTGAACGGAAAGAGTTTTGACACCTGCGGTCTGTTGAAGGCCGCAGGTTTTTTTGCGCGGGTTGTTTTGCGCAGTGGAATCGAAATCGAGTCCAACCTCCCTGCTGCGAACCGGTACAGCCTTTGCACTGGCAAGGCGCATCGCGCCCCAACACACCCGATCCGCTCGAAGGAGCTTTGTCATGATCAAGATTCGACACGCGACGATTTCGTTCAGCGCAATGGGTGCGCTGGCGGTCGCGGCTCAGGCTCAGCAACCACAACCGTCGTCACCAAACGCACCATCACAGGCCCCCTCTCAAAGCACTTCGGGATCGTCCACGACGACAACCACGACCAGCCGGCCGGCTGCCTCGCCGTCTCCCGATCTGAATACCGACACCAACTCGCAGCCAGACATCACCGGAACTTCGGGGCACGCGGACACCGACGTGCGGATGAAGGGCTCAGGCGGCCTGGCTTCGGCAATGGCCAACTTCAGCGTACGCACCGGCCTGGAAATCCGCCCGAACAGCATCGGGCAGGTCGTGGTGCAGACCGTGCGTCCCGACACGGCGTCGGCCCGGGCAGGAATTGAGCCCGGCGACATCATCACGAACTTGAACGGGACCGAGATCACGACCATCGATTCGTTGCAGACCTTAATCAGCAAGCAGCCCTCTCAGGGGGCCTATTTTGCGAGCTTTCGCCGGGGTGACAAAGATTTTCGGGTTCCCCTCGGACGCCAGTTATCCCTGATGGGAATGACACTGTTCCCCGATCGCGCCGATCGGCCTATCGTGAAAGCCGTCGAACCTTCCTCGCCGGCCGATCGTGCTGGCTTCAAAGTTGGCGACGTGATCACGGGTGTCGACCGCCAAGATACGGCGACGTTGGCCAAGCTGTTGGACTTCGCAGTGCCGTTCATGCGGAACCTGTCACAAGGCCAAGGCATTCGTTTTCGGGTGGTCCGCGATGGTAAGCCTCGTCAGTTTTCTGTGACTCGGCCGGCGGATGCCGACTTACCGGTGCTGACTCCCGACCAGGAACGGCACCTGCGTCGCGTAGCGAACGGCGACGACGAACGACCCAGCCAGGATCACAAACGGCCTCGGACGCGCAAGACGACCCGCACGACTCAAACGACTGCCGCCACGAATTCGATGAACAATCAAACCGCACAGCAGCCCAACCAGAATGGCGTTGGCGGATTTGGCGGC
>DASRXU010000483.1:0-14663 GCA_035687365.1 Planctomycetaceae bacterium
CCTTTAGACAAACTGGGGGGAGATGCCGACGGGTGGATTTTCGGGTGATGCCGGAGTTTATTTGGTCCGCGCTGAGAGAACCGGCCTCCCGAAAAAATGTCGATAGCTCTCCAACACACGAACCGCGACAGGTTTGCATGACGCGCTTTGTGCCCTGCCTGTTCGGGGTACTGAGTTCGTCGTCCCCTTGTTGCTGGTTCCATCATCACAGTGGGGTGCAACTACGATGGAGTTTAACCGAATTCGATCAGCACGGTGGCATCGAGTATTCGGGAGGCCGAACCGCGTTCGCCTTCTGACCGCGGCCTTCGGGGTCGCGGCGACAGTCGGCATTTTCGCCGCAGCCATGTCCGAAGCTCGGGCCTTGCAGGCTCCGACCGGCGGGAAACAAGGACTGCGGGGCATTTGGCCCAAGGAAGTCCCCGCGGATTTGAGCGCGGACTCCTTCTCGGTCCTCAATGGTGCTTGGGAAAAGTGGGGCAAGGATGTCGCCGCCATGGTTGGTAAGCTGTATACCGACGACAAGCTGGACGTTGCCGGTCAGCGCGATTTGCTCAAGCAACTCGAAGGCAAAATCAAGACGATGGACAAAGCCCTGGCCGACCCGCGATTCGCGTCGCTGGGTGACGCCATCGCCAGCGTCCGTGAACGCCTGGCCCGCCGCGTCGACGTCGCCCTTGCGATGCTCGACACGCTCGAGTTGAATCCCGAAGAGGTCAAGACTAAGGCCGTCGCACGCGAGAAAAAGCACGCTCTGCGGCACCTCGATCAGGTCGTTGAATTTCTGGGGACCGTCCCCGGCGGCAATGCGTGGCTGGGCTACGTGAAGGCCGACGATCTGCGAACCGCACTCAACGCTCCGGGCGTTCCCGGCGCCGTCGTCGCGACTGTCGACGACAAATTGCATTCGTTCACCTCCGCCGACAACCCGGCACAACGCGAATTTCTCGGTAAGCCGGCGTTTCGCCATCTGGCGCAGGCGCTGTCGGCTCTCCGCCACGCCGAAGAAATGAAGACGACGGCCGGCGACGATCAGGGGTTGCGCACCAACCTCACGAATCTCTCGAACGCCCTGGAAGCCTATGAGGAAAGCGGCTCGTCGGAAGATTCGCACAAGGTCATCGAGACGCTGACCGCCGCCGAAAAGTTGGCCATCGACGACGGTGACCGACTCGATCAGGGCGTCCGCCCTCACTATATGAATTACAATCTCACGGCGGTCACTTCTGACGCCATGTTGACCAAGCTGCTGGGCGAGACGTCCCAAACGACCGGCCCGGTCGTTGATTACATTCTGGGTGCCAACGTCAGCGGCACCGAATGGACGACTACGACGGTTTCCGTGCGCATCGAACCGTCGACCCACGGGGCCGTCATCAACTTGGTCCTCGACGGCACAACGCAAAGCAGCACGGTTGGCGCGACCAGCCAGGCCAACATCTACACGTCGGGTTATCACCGCTTCGGCGCGATTAAGCCGATTCACTTCGACGGCACGAACATTTCGACCGGCCCGGCCCAAATGCTTTACGTCCAGCCGAGCAACACCACGACCGGCGCATCGACGCAATTCAGCGGCTTCCCGATCTTGGGTGGCATCGCTGATAGCATCGCGGTGCGTGAAGCCGAAAAGCGACGTGGCGAATCGGAGGCGATCGCCGCCGACCGAGTACAAAGCCGCGTTCTGCCGGAAGTCGATTCCCGCGTCGACAAGTTGATCCAGGACGCCAACTCTCGATTGCACAGCCAGCTTCAACGACGCCTCAAGGAAGCGGGCATTTATCCAGTCGCGGTCCGAGCCCGCTCGAACCAAAGCTTCATGCGGTTGAGTGCTGAGATCGCCGATAAGCAGGAACTCGCCGGCGACATGGCTCCTTCCATCGGTTACGAGAATGCCGGACTGGTGCTGCAACTTCACGAGACGTTGCTGACCAACGCAGCGCACCACATGAAGTTCGCCGGCCAGTCGATGACTGACGCGCAAGTCAAAGCCGAGTTGGAGCGATTCCTGTCGCTCTTGGCCGGCCGCAAAGTCGAAATCGGCAAGAGCATGGCCAAGTCGGCCCCCGTCGCGATGAAGGCCGTTCCTCCGGCACCGGGTAGCACCCCGGCACCGGCCCCCGCTCCTGCCGCGGCTCCTGAGAATTCGGGCGACAACAGTTTGCTCGTCTTCGACAGCAACGATCCGATTCGCTTCACGATCGAGAACGGCGAAGTCAGCCTGATTCTCCGTGCCGGCATCAAGCAAGAGGGGAAGGAAGACATTCCGACCCAGTCGATCACCGTCCCCTTGCGGCTGTCGGTCAAGGGAAACCAGGTGCTGGTCGATCGCGGCACGGTGCAGGTGGCCCCGGCCACCGCGAATGCCGATCGGGCGACGCAGGTCGTCCGAGCCGGTGTGATGCGCAAGAAGCTGGAGTCGGTCATCACGCCGATGGCTCTCGACGGAATCATTCACGTTCCGCGTGAGGGTCGGGCTGACGCCGATTTGGCGATTTCCGACGTCAAGGCGTTCGGCGGCTGGTTGACGATCATGGCCAACTAGTGCAGCGCTCTTAGCGCGCGATGCTTCAGTCAAAACCGGGAAGGCCAGCGCCTTCCCGGTTTTTTTCTTTTGGCGACCCCGCAGATCTGCTCCAGCCCAGTGCCGACGGTCGATAAAGGGGATGCGGCGGCTTCGCTGCCGGTTCCCCAATCTTGCTCCCTGCGGATCGCCGTATGTCTCTCGTCCACGACGCCTTGCAGGCCGAATCTCGCGTGCGAATCCGACGCGAGCCTCCGCGACCCTCCGACTTCTCGCTGCCTCACGGCTACGAGCCACTCGAGCTGGCGGGCATGGGCGCCTTCGCCGAAGTCTGGAAGGCCATCGAAATTCGCACGGAACGGATCTGCGCGCTCAAACGGCTGCGTCCCGATCGCTGCACCGATGCGACGGCCCAACAGTTGATTCGTAACGAGGCCCAAGCCAACCAGGCGGTCACCAGTCCTCATCTGTTGAAGCTGTTGCACGCCGAACCGCGGGCCGATGTGCCGTATCTCGTGTTCGAGTGGGTCGAAGGCCGCACACTGGAAGAAGAACTCCGCGACGAAGGGCCGCTCACGTTGCGACGGGCCGCCTGGATGGCGCGGCAAACCGCCGACGGCATGCAACACTTGGAACGTGCGGGCCTGGCCCACGGCGACATCAAACCCCAAAACATCTTTGTCACGCTGGGCGGCGAGGTAAAACTCCTCGACCTGGGTTTCGTGCGACCGATCGCCGTCACCCCGGGCCCCAGCGCCGCCGACACGCTGCTCGGCACGCCGGAGTATCTGGCTCCCGAATCGTTGGTTTCCGGAATGGCGTTGCCGGTCGCCAAGGACATGTACGCCCTGGGCGTCACGCTCTACCGGATGCTCACCGGCCGCCTTCCGTTCGCCGGCGACTCCCCCGCCGAACTGATGGTGCAACATCGCCAAACCAAGCCGACACTCCTCCGCCGTTACCGCCCCGACGCACCACGCGAACTGTCAGACCTCGTCGGCCGGATGCTGGCCAAGCAACCGTTCCGCCGTCCCCACAACCTGCGCAGCCTGATCCGCGAGCTGGTCGATTTGGAGATTTCTCTCCTGACCTCCGAACTCGCGCACGACGCCTGACGGCGATCGCCGTTCGCCCTTGGTTGGCTGAGCGACTTCGCAGCTACTGATTTCGGGAGGGCGAAGCTCCGCCTTCCGGCCGATCGCCGGACACAAACCCGGCGTCATTTAGCCCTGTCACGCTCCCTTCGGCCACCGGCGTGTGATTTCGAGGGCATCGCCCGTTTCCAGCAGACTCTTCAGGCTGGAGAGAATCGGCGGCCAGCCCTGCGAGACTGCCTGAATCAACTTCGAGCCCGGCTTGTCCATTTCGTGCAGGACCGTGAGCTTGACCGAGTCCTCCTGCTGCTGCAGCTCATAGGTGAGGCGTGAATAGCCTTCGGCGTGCATCTCGTGATGGGAGTCGAGTTCTTTGCGCCACGTCAACACGATCCGCCGATACGGCTCGAACTCGATGATCTCGCCGCTGTCGACCACGCGGCCGTCGGGTCGCATGATCCGCCACGAGGCACCCGGCTTCCATTCGGATTCCTGCCAGGTCTCGGCCCAAAACTGCCGCGTGAATTCGGGCTCGATCAGCGCCTGCCAAAGTTTCTCCGGCGTCGTGCGAATGTAAATCACGTAAGCGAATTGCGATTCAGCCATCGGTGTCTCCCTCGAGGTTGCGTTTCAGGTCGGCCAACGCGCGTAGACGGCCTCGCTCGTATTTGTCGATCCAGCGCTCGGCAATTTGGTGGATGGGAACTGGGTTGAGGTAATGAAACTTTTCGCGGCCGCGCCAGATCGTGGCGACCAGCCCCGCGGCTTCGAGCAGTTTGAGATGCTTCGTCACCGCCTGCCGACTCATCGCCAGATGTTGGCAAAGCCCGCCCAGCGTTTGCCCGTTGTCCGCTCGCAATCGATCGAGCAACTGCCGCCGACTGGCATCGGCGAGTGCTTTGAACACCTTGTCCATGTCGGCCTGCACGAGTCTATTATGCAACCTTTTGGTTGCATGTCAAGAGGAACCAAAAATGACCGTTGGATCGCTTCGAACCATTGCTCAGAGACAACGAAACGCAGAAACGCAAAGGAGTCGAGAATCACTTCGACAGGCAACCAGGGAAGCTGCCATTTCCGCTAGACTAGTCGTGACGGCGACTCTCGCAATCCGCTGGCATTTCGCGGTTGTCCTGGGTTTGCCGGGAGGAACCGACATGAGAAACGAGCCAGAAGTGGATTACCGGCGTCTGTGGATACCGATCGTTTGCTTTTTGGTTGCGGGATTCGCGGTTCTTTCGGAAAGCCCGTATCGCAATTGGGTGCATAGCGTTGTCGGTGTGCAGAGCCATGGTAACTCCCCAAAGGACTATTTAGCCGAACAAATCGCTACCGGCGTTAGCGCAGGCTCAGGATTACTTCTGATCCTGCTGTTGGCTGTCTTTACCTCGCGAGACTCCTGGTACTGGTACCTTCATGGGGGTCTTTCCGGCTTTGATGCTGCTGCTGAAACCGATCGTTTACGCCGTCGCGCTCCTTTGGGGGTGCTTCCGCCTAATTGATTCCACTAATTCCCAATCGCTGATACATGACCATGCCCTCGAGGACCGGTCGTTCATAGTTGCTCTTTCTTCAGCAATGGCGTTCGGCATCTACGTATTCGTACAAGAGTACGTGCGAAAGGTCCGACTAAAGTCGGCGGACAGTCCAGATCGCGGGGCGCCGCTGAATACGTGGCGCTCAAGAAATTAGGAAGCACCCGCCAGCTTACGCAGGCGGCTCGCCACGTTGTTTGCTCGATCATTTTGAATGATTCGGCGTCGGCATCTTCACGCCGACGGCGTAACGCCGGGCGACCTGCCGGCGTTCTACGCGCGTGTAAACTGCTGGCAGACATTCGTAACCGATCATTGACGGCCGCCAACGGCATGAACGCCACGACAAGCTCACTCCCGCCGCCGAAACGCACATGGATTTGGCGGATCGCAATGCCACTGTTTCTGGTGCCGGGCGTACTGGTGTTGGCGGCCTATGGCTGGTTCCGGCATCACTATCCGTATGGAGTCAGTCACTGCTGTGATTTGCAACTTGGCAGCGCTCTGCGCGAATATGCCTCCAAGCACGGCGGATTCTTGCCGGCGGGCGAAGAGTCGCCCGAAGCTTCGCTGAGTCTGCTCTACGGACCTTGGGTCACCGCCAACCTGCTGCGTGGCAAAACGGTTCCCGAAGAAGTCGTGCAGGCTCGCCTCGACCAAGGGCTGCGGCTCACGCCGGAGACATGCGGCTGGCATTACGTCGAGGGGCTGCGGGACGATGACGACGGCGAGATCGCCGTCTGCTGGGACAAGGTCGGCCTGGATCACAACGGCGGCTTACTTCCAGCCGGGGGTCACACCGTGCTCCTTTTGGATGGGGGGCACAAGACAATTCCCGCCGCGGAGTGGCCCGAATTCCTCAAGCGGCAACAAGAGTTAATTGCGGCCAGCAAAGCGGCCCGACACGCACGTGCCAGTCGCCTCAAGAAATCATGAACCGGGGCGAGGAGCGATGCATGTCGGTGCGATTGAGCTTGCGCGAAGTGAGAAAGACGGAGCTGCCTTAGTGAAGGCCGCAGATTGATAAAGCTCGCGCTTGAGTTGCACGGCCGCGCGTCAAATTTGACTTTGCACGAGCATGGCGCATGCTGCAGTGGGCGAAGTGCCGACTGTTCGCCCTCATTTCGGCGGCGCGTGCCGCATTGGAGAGCCGCGAAGTGTCCCCCAGCAGTACAACCGCTAGAGACCTGTCCGCCGGACACGCAGGACTCGCGTTGGTCCTGGTCGGTGCGGCTGTTTTCGCGATCCATACCGCCGTTGTATTCGCCGCAGACGCTCAAGCCCGCGCGGAGATCCAGGCGGAGGCTCATTCTGCGGCCGAGGCCGCTGCACTCGGATCGGTGTTGGAGGTGCCGCACGGAGCCGTCGCCGTGCTGCGGGCTGCGAGCCGCATCGTCGGGATGCATGATCCTCGGCACTTGATGCGTGGCGCTCAGCAAGTTGTCCAGGTCGGCCATTGGGACGCGGGCAGCGGACGCTTCGTGACCGGCTCCGGGAAAGCCAACGCGGTCCAAGTGACGATCCGAGTGAGACGCGAACCGCCGTCCCTTGCAATGGTGGGCAACACCGAGGACGAAGTCGAAGTGCAGGCCATTGCCGTGCTCCGACCGGCCGGTAAGTCGCTCGTCGCGGAAGCGACCGAGATATCAACTGGCGTCACCCGCTAAGGAAATCAACCGGCGCTGTTTCGGATGTCTCTAGTAGCACCCACCCTCAGGTGCGATTCCGAGGCGTCGGCATTTTCGCGCCGACCGACTTCCGCCAAGCGTCGAGCTTGGCTGCGAGTCCTTTCACCTTCGCCGGATTCTCGGCCGCCCGGTCGTGGTGTTCGCTGAGGTCTTCACGGATGTTGAAGAGTTCGCGACGGCCGTCTTCGTAGCGTTCGATCAGTTTCCAGTCGCCGTCACGGATTGCGCCGGAAGGGCTGCCGCCTTGGTTGCCGTAGTGGGGGTAGTGCCAGAAGAGGGGGCGGGGTGCAATTGTGTCCCCGCGAAGGAGCGGCATCAGGCTTTGTCCGTCGAGGTGTTGGCCAGGCCGCGGGGGCAGGGCGGCGAGGTCGAGAATCGTCGGATAGAAGTCGGTGCTGATTACCGGCACGTCGCATTGGCTGCCCGCTTTGGCGACGCCCGGAGCGCGGATGATCATCGGCTCGCGAATGCCGCCTTCGTACAACCAACCTTTGCCGGCCCGCAGTGGGAGGTTGGAGGTTGGCCAGCCTTCTGAGGTCGATAAGCCACCATTGTCGGACATGAAGATCACAATCGTGCGATCGGCAAGATGCAGCTCGTCGAGTTTCGCAAGGACGACGCCGACCGCCTGGTCCATGGCTTCGACCATCGCCGCATAGACGGCGTGGTCCTGGATCAGGCGGACCTTGCGTTCGCCTTCCTGCCCCCAGCGCTGCACGGTTTGCGGAAGCGCCGCGGCCTTGGCCTCATACTTCTTGCGGAGATCGTCGCGGGCCACCAGCGGCGTATGGACCGAGTAGAAACTCAGATACGCGAGAAACGGCTGATCGCGATGCGCGGCAATGAACGCGGCCGTCTCGTTCGCCAGTCGCGCGGGAAGGTGCTCGCCCGGAGGCCCATCGGGCAGCCGCGGATTGCCGTATGGCGAAAAGTAGCGCCGTCCCGCGCTCGGGGCACCCCACTCGCAGCCTCCTTTGTTGATGTCGAAGCCTTGGTTCTCGGGATAAAAACCTTCGGGGCCCAGATGCCATTTGCCGGCGAAGAAGGTGGCGTAACCGCTCGCCTTGAGCGCCTCGGCGAGCGTCGTTTCCGTAAGCGGCAAGCGATCGACGTACGGAGCCGGCAGAAGTCGCGTCTTGCGCTCCCATTTCTCCGGCTGATTGGAGCGGTTCACGGAAATGTAGTCAGTGATGCCGAGGCGCTGCGGGTACTTGCCCGTGAGGATGCTCGCGCGAGTCGGCGAACAGACGGGACAAGCGGCGTAGGCTTGCGTAAATTTCATGCCGGTCGCCGCGAGGCGATCGATGCTGGGTGTCTCGTAGAAGGTGCTGCCGAAACAGCCAAGATCGCGCCAGCCGAGATCATCTACCAGGATGAAGACGACGTTCTGGTGGGCCATTTTGCCTTCGTCGGCTGACGCTGCGCGGGCGCGGCAACAGTCCGAAAGCAGCAGCGCGGCGTAGAGAATGGCGAGTCGTGTCAAGCGGGCGATCCGTGTAAAGGCTAAGGTTCGGGTGGCACTGGCGGCTCGTCCGCCAGTGGAATCCAGTGTGAGCGAGAAAACAAATTCGCACTGGCGGACGAGCCGCCAGTGCCACCCGGAAAAGAAACTCTCGAGCTACTAGGACGCCGGCGCGTGTGCCGTTTCGGAGCGATGAAAATGGACGTGCTTCCATTCGCCTTGGATTCGCTGCCAGATGCGGGTTTCTTCGACGGCACTCGTGACTGGTGAACCGTTCGCGTCGAGCTTCTGAATCAGGCGAACGTAACTGACGACGCCAGCCTCGGGGCCCAGCAGACGGGCGTGCGGCGAAACCAGCGTGGTATTTCGCGGTCCCCGGCCCCCCTTCAGCTCGAAATAGAACTTGTGGAAGTCCATCCCCTTCACGAGTTGCCCGCGCGACTCGGGCTCAAAACACGTCAGCGACGGATCGCAGAGACGCGTGTAAGCACTCCAGTCCTGATCGGCGATCGAGTTGAGGAGTTGCCGCGTGAGATCGAGCAGTTGTGTCTCGGCAGGTTGAGCCATGAGGGTTGCCTCGTAGAGGACGGCGGAGCGAAAGTCTGCAACCTGGACGTTTACTACAGGCTGTCGGCAATTGCCAGGGTTGGGGTGATGAGGCTCTGACGAGAACTCAAATCGATCAGGGGAACTACACCCTTCGAAAAAAGAGAACCGACGGCTGAGCCGTCGGTTTGGGAAAGGTATTCGGTTTTCGGTCGACTGGCGCGGATTGCGCCGACAGACTTAGAGCGCGCCGACTGCTGTCGGTTCGTCGACGGCGGCAGCCGTTGCCAGGGTCCGCTCGACCTGGCTACCGCGAGTCACGACTCGTTCCAGGGCGTGCAAGATCATCGGGTCGTATTCGGCTTCGACGTCGCGCCAGAGGTCTTTGATCGCTTCGGAGGCCGTCAGGTTGGTCAGGCCCCATTTGCTGTGCATCAAAGCGTCGTAGGCGCGCACGGTGCGAATGATCCGAGCTCCGAGCGGAGCCTGGCCGCCTGTGCCGGCGTCGCCGATCGGATGTTGCTGATCGGGCCCCGCTTGGTTCAGTACGAGCGGAAACGCGCCCAACAGGGCCGGTCCCAACGACTGCACCAGTTCGGTGCCGTGAAACGTGTGCTGCCCGCCCGACTTCTGCTCGTCACCCAGGTCGCCGATCGCTTTGCGAATGACGCGAGCCGTGATTTCGATGTTTTCCATATCGCAGAGCAGGGCGGCGACGCGGATATCGTCCACGTCCTTTTGGCTGAGCTTCAAATGTTCTGCCAGGTCGCGGCAGATCGAAGCCACGCGATGCGAATGGTCCTTGAGACTGGGGTGGGCACTCTGCAGGTAGCGCGACAGCACTTCGACGACGCCGACATGCGCTTCGTGTAGTTCGGTCATCCGCGAGGCCAGTTCATCGCTGAGGGTGCCGACCAACAAGGCCGCCAAACCGAGAACACCGCCCCAAACGAGGACCGAGAGCCCGACGACCAGCGGCGAGTGATAGGCCGCAAATTCTCCCAAGTTGAACGACAGAGCCACCGAGGCTGAGAGCACGCTGAAAAACGCCAGCACACCTGCGCGATAACGGCCCAGGAAGAACGCGGCCAGGATCACCGGCGGATAAAAGAGGTTCAGCACGATGATTTTGTAGCCGGCGGTTTGGTACAGCACGCAGGTCAACACCAGCGTGATGAGCACGAGGATGACTTCCAACACTCGCGAGCTGGGCTGCTTCAATTTCAAATTCATCGACTGGGCTCCGACGGATTGAACCTGTTACTGATGGGAAGGAGGGCCGACGACGTACGACTCCTCGCAATTCGCCAAGGCGGCCAAGAGTGTCTGCTCCTGCTCGCGCGTGAGGCGGCGTCCGGTCGATCCCTCCGACTCGGTTGCGCCGTTCGCTGCGGAAGCAGACTCACACTCATCTTCAAATCGCCGCGCGATTTCCTCGAACTGCGGTGCCGCATCCAGGAAGATTCGGACCAGCTCGGGATCGAATTGCGTGCCGGCCTCTTTGCGGATGATTTCGACACACTCGGAATGCGGGAAGGCTTCCTTGTAAACACGGCGGGCCGACAGTGCGTCGTACACGTCCGCGATCGCCACGATGCGAGCAGCCAACGGAATTTGCTCGCCGGCGAGACCCGCGGGATAACCGGTGCCATCCCAGCGTTCGTGATGAGAGTTGGCGATTTCCCGGGCCATTTCGAGGAAGTTGGAAGTGCCCAATCGTCGCTCGATCTCGCGGATCGACTCGGCCCCTACTTCAACGTGCAACTGCATGCGGAACCGCTCGTTGGAAGTCAGCTCGCCCGGCTTCAGCAGCACCGAATCCTCGAGTGCCACCTTGCCGATGTCGTGCAACGCCGAACTGATGCCGATCAAGCGGACAAATCCCGGCGTGACCACGCGGCTATACTTCGGGTCTCGCGAAACGGCACTTGCCAAGCGGGTGGAATAAAGCGAGATTCGCTCCAAGTGGTGGCCGGTCTCGGGATCGCGGGATTCAGCGAGTTTTGCGAGGCCGAAGATGACGGCGTCGCGAGTTCGGAGCAGGTCGCGCGTATGTTGTAGCGACTGTTCGTCGGATTTTGACTGCCGTCGCGAGTGTTCGCCCTGCATGCGAGCCAGCAGAAAATAGGCGATGGCCGATTGCAGACCGATCGTCCAGAGGAAGGCCATCGTGCTGGCGGCCGGCATGGCGGCAAACAGGCGTGCCGTCTCTTCAGGGACAGGCGGAGCGTTCTGAGCGGCTCCAGACTCGGCGCTCTCTTGGCCCCAAAGGGCGGTCGAGACGAGGAACCGGTCGTGAATCAACAAACCGGCCGCCAAACAGACTCCCTGCAGGAGCATGAGAACGCAAAGCGGTCTCACAACTCTGCGCATGTTTGACAACTCCGCACGCTCCCACCGACTGGCGGGCTTACTATGGTCTGCTTGGGGACTGAATATCGAGTGGCGCGGCTCGGCGCAGGTCAGAAACTGATCTCCGACGCTGCCGAATTGCCACATCGGAACCCTAGCTCATGCCCGACGCGTGAACGGCTTTCACTGGGTTTCCGCCGAGCGAAATCCATTAAAAGTCCTGAAGAATCGGAATCGAATTTGACGTCGCAATCGAACGCAACGGTTGCACGGGTTCGAGCGGGAGGCAATGCCATCGTGTGGCGAGCGTCCAAAGCCGTGGCTACGATCACGGGGGACGAGTTTTCCGACCGGGAAGGGCCTACGATGACACGAATTTCGCGTCGCACATTCTTGGAAGCGACAGCCGCCTCGCTGGCAACGGCAGGATCAACGAAGGTCAGGGCCGACGAGTCACGCGAGTCGAAAACGCGTGCGACGGAGAAGGACCGTTCCGTTCGCGCGACGGAGCCCGCGCCCGTGAGTGCCGACGGAAAGAAGACGCGCGTCGCAATCATGGGGCTCAATAGCCGCGGAAAACAGTTACTGCCGCCGTTTCTGGAGTTTCCCGAAGTCGAAATCGCCTATCTCTGCGATCCGGATTCGTCGGTGATCGCACCGGCCATGAAGCTGGTGACTGATCGGAACCACAAGCAGCCGAAGGTACTGAGTGATTTCCGCAAAGCGCTCGACGATCGCTCGGTCGACGTGCTGGTGTGCGCAGCCCCCGATCACTGGCACGCCCTGGCCACGATTCTCGCCTGCCAGGCCGGCAAGGACGTCTACGTCGAAAAGCCCTGCTCGCACAATCTGATCGAAGGCCGGCGCATGATTCAGGCGGCCCGCAGTCAGCACCGCGTCGTCCAAGTGGGGACGCAACGCCGGAGCGCGGAAGACCTGATCGCCGCCGTTGAACGAGTCCGCTCCGGTCGACTCGGCAAGGTGCATCTGGCCCGCGCATGGATCACGAGTGTGCGACCGAACATCGGCCACGAGAGCCCGACGGCTCCGCCGCCGTCGCTCGACTTCGACCTGTGGGCCGGGCCCGCGACGAATCCGCGCTATCAGAAGAATCTCGTTCCGTACCATTGGCACTGGCGCTGGCTTTACGGCACGGGAGAGTGCGGCAACAACGGCATTCACGGGCTCGACGTGGCTCGCTGGGGGCTGGGGGTCGACGCGCCGGAATATGTCTCGTCGGGCGGCAGGAAGTACCACTTCGACGACGATCAGGAAACGCCCGACACGCAGTTTGCGACCTTCGACTTTGCCGACGCGGCCATCGAGTGGGAACACCGCACCTGGACCAAGCGCGGGCTCGAGGGTCAAGAATTCGGGGTGGTGTTTTACGGCACGGACGGCACCCTCGTCGCACTCGACCGCGGTTGGAAGATCTATCAGGACAACAAAGTTGTTGAAGAGCACACGGGGACGGGTCACGCCGACTGGGTGCGGCGGCACGTCGGCAATTTTCTCGATTGTTGTCGCACGCGACACCAACCCGTCGCCGACATCGAAATCGGGCATTACAGCACGCGACTGTGTCACTTGGCTAACATCGCCTGGCGGACGCGATCCACGCTGCGTTTTGACCCGGCGAGCGAGACGATCGTCAACAATCCCGCTGCAACAGCGCTATTGGGTCGAGAGTATCGCCACGGCTATGAGCTGCCCACGATTTGACGGCTGCTCACGGTTTCACGAGCGGTTCTCGGCATTGCTGTTGGCTCCCTCAGCCTACAAAAAACTCTGCTTGAGCCTTGGTGGTCCGATCGAGACAGCCCCTGTAAACTGACGGCGCGAGAGCTCCGGGAAGTAAGAATCGTCCACTTTCGGACGGCCGCTCGTCGATCGAAATCGCTCACGGAACTCCTACCGGGAGACTGACGGAACACGCATGGCATTGTCGGGCCTTTATTCCAGGCACGTCCGCGAGGCGCTAAAAAAGCCGGCCGCGTTCGGCGCCGACATGCTGCTTGTGGCCCTCTTCCTGGCGATCTTCGGCGCGCTCATGATGGTCGGCCAGCGAATGACGGCCCCCTTGATGCGACAGGTCACGATCGATCTCTCGATCGCGGCCTTGCCGAGATACACATTGCTGAGCCTCGGCCGCGGGTTTGCGGCCTATTTCTTGTCGCTGGCCTTCACGCTGATCTACGGAACAATCTCAGCGCACAATCGCCGGGCCGAGGCGGTGATGATTCCGGTGCTCGACGTGCTGCAGGCCATCCCCGTGCTGGGCTTCATGCCGACCGTGGTCATCGCCTTGGTCGCTCTATCCCCCGACCACCAGCTAGGGCTGGAAGCGGCGTGCATCGTGATGATCTTCACGGGCCAGGTCTGGAACATGACCTTCAGTTTCCACGGCAGCCTGAAGGCCATTCCGCAAACGCTGCGCGAGGTCGCCGCCGTGCACCGGCTCTCGAGATGGCGGTTCTTTTCACAACTCGAGCTGCCCGCCTCGATGATCGGGCTTATTTGGAACTCGATGATGTCGATGGCGGGCGGGTGGTTCTTTCTGAGCGTCACTGAGGCCTTCACGCTCCGCGGCGAAGATTACCGGCTGCCTGGCATTGGCTCCTACATGAACGAGGCGATTCTACAGGATGACGTGCGGGCCATGGTCGCCGGCGTCGTCGCCATGATCGCCATGATCGTGTTCGTCGACCAGGTCGTCTGGCATCCGCTCGTGGCCTGGAGCCAGCGTTTCAAGGTCGAGGACGTGGCGGCCAGCTTCGAACCGAAATCGTGGGTCCTGAGTCTCATCCGCCGATCGGCCCCGTTGCGGGACCTGCTGCAATTTCTGGACTCGAGGCGACATTCCCTGGTGATGGCCGGCTTTCAATCGCCCATCGGACGACAAGTCACGTTGGTGGCCGCCGAACGACGATCGATCCTCAACATCGTGCGGACGGTCATTCGCTACGCCTTTCTCGCAGCTCTGTTCGCCCTCGTGGCGTGGGGTGGTTGGTGTCTGCTGCGAAAGCTCATCGAGCTGCCCCTCTACGACTCCTCTGGCCCGGACGATTGGCGGACCGTGTTCGAGGCCTTGGGAGCTTCCTTCTTACGCACGACGGCGGCCGTGCTGCTGGGAGCGGCCTGGACGCTGCCGACAGGGATCTTGATCGGCCTTTTCCCCACGTGGTCGGGCCGCCTACAACCGATCATTCAGGTCCTGGCGAGCTTCCCGGCGCCCATGCTCTTTCCCCTGGTGACAATTCTGTTAGCCAGGCTCGACGTCAATTTCAACATCGGTTGCACGGCACTGATGTTGCTCGGCACCCAATGGTACATTCTGTTTAACGTCATCGCCGGGGCCTCCTCGATTCCGGCCGACCTGCAGGAAGTGGCGGCGGTGTATCGCTGGACCAGGTGGCGAAAGTGGACGCGGCTCTACATTCCGTGCGTGTTCCCGTACCTGGT
>DASRXU010000484.1:0-7719 GCA_035687365.1 Planctomycetaceae bacterium
GCCAGCCGACCGAAGCGTCCGTGCGCCAGCGCGAGTCCACGGACTGTGCCGGGCACTCCGACGCGCCGATGGGCCGATCGACCTTCGGGCTTCACGAACATGTCTTTGGTGGCCGCGGCCGGCGCTACTTCTCGAAAGTCGACGGCGACCGGCTTCGCTTCGCCCGACGTCGGCACAATCATCATGTAACCACCGCCGCCAATGTTCCCGGCCCCGGGCCAGGTCACCGCCAGCGCGAACGCGGTGGCGACAGCCGCATCGACGGATGTTCCGCCTTGTATTAAAGTCTCGACGCCGATTCGCGATGCGAGCGGTTGCACGCTGACGACGACACCGTGCTGACACTGGACGAGATCGCCGGTGCTGGGCGTAGGTTTCGGTGGTTCCGCCGCGGGGCAGACATGCGCGGACAGACAGAGAAGGATCGCAGCCAGCACGATTGCAAGGCGGCCGGGTGGCTGGGGTCGAACCGTTTCGGTTCGCCCCCAGAACGCAAAGATCTGGGGGCTCGCTGCGCTCGACCCCAGCCACCCTGACGTTCGAATCCTTTGCCTGTTGTGAATTTTCATTTCGAATGAAGGCCCCCGTCTTGGGCCTGGCCGACGGACGTCGCGCTTCGAGACTGAACTAGGATCACAATCCCTGCCGCTACGGCCAGAACCTCAGTAATCGCCGACACGACCGCGGTCACGCGGAAGATCTCACCCCAGGTGCCCGCAGGAACTTGAGAGACATGGTCGGGGCTCATCACGAGAAAGTGATTGTAGCCCTCGAAGATCAATGACCCGACCATCGACGCGACGAGCAACCAGGCTCCACTGCGAATGCGTCCGGCCCAGAGCAGCCCGGCCGCCACAACTGGCGCTAGGTACAAAACCACGAGGACGTAGGCGTTGGCCAGCACGGACGGTAGAAAAATCTCCAACTTGGCGTGGGCCATCCCATGCAGCACGAGCGGAATTCCGTGCACGACGACGGCCGCGGTGCCGAGCCAGGCAGCGAATCGCGAGCCGTTTGCTTGCATCGAGTGACTCACTTCGGTGAGGCTGGTCGTTCGCTCAATGAGCTGAGGAGGCGGGCGGGTCGATGGTTGCTGCCAGTGTCGGCACTCCGTGTTTCATTTCCAGAATCACCGCCGGCTTGACCGCGTTGCGATCGCCATCGATCGAGATGCGGCCCGTCACGCCGTCGAAATTCTTCGCCGCGGCCAAGGCGGCAGCGATGTCGCTGCCCGATTGCGACGGGGCTTTCTGAATCGCTGCAAAGAGGATATTGGCCGCGTCGAAGCCCAGGGCGGCCATCGCGTCGGGGGCTGTTGCGAACTGCTTTTGGTAGGTGCGCAGGAACTCTTGCACACGCGGGCGCGGATCTTGTTGGCAGTAATGGGTGCAGAAGTAACAGCCGTCGATGGCTTCCCCGCCGATTTCCGCCAGCTTGGCCGAGTCCCAGCCGTCGCCGCCGACCAGTGGCACCCGCAGACCCAGCTTGCGGGCTTGCACGGCGATGTTCGCCACGTCGGTGTAATAACCGGGCACGAACACAATCTCCGGCTTGCTGCTACGAATCGAGGTCAGCTGGGCCGAATAGTCCTGGTCGCCTTCTTGATAGGACGAACGTGTCGTGATGCGTCCGCCCATGGCCGTGAACTGCTTTTCGAATTCGTCGGCCAGTCCGACCGAATACGGGAGCTTCTGATCGCAAAGGATCGCGGCGGTTTGCGCCTTGAGCTGCTCGCGAGCGAACTTCGCACAGGCGTACGCCTGAAAGCCGCTCATGAAACAGACGCGGAAGATGCGATTCCCGACGGTGGTGATTTCAGGTGCCGTCGACGACGGTGTCACCATCGGGACGCCGTTCTCTTGGCACACCGGCGCGCCAGCGAGAGACAGTCCTGAGGCGACTTCTCCCAGCACGGCCGCGACCTGGTCCCGGCTAATCAGTCGCGTGACGGCCGTCCCGGCTTCCTTCGCGTCGCCCCGATCGTCGTAGGTGATCAGGCGAATCTTCTTGCCGTGCAGGCCGCCGGATTGATTCACCGCGTCAACCGCCAAGCGAATGCCGTTGTCGGTCGACTGGCCGAACGTCGCTTGAGATCCCGTGAGCGAGGCATAGTGGCCGATGCGAATCTCGTCGGCAGACTCCGCGCCCGAATGGCTGCAACCCGCGATAGCGAGCGCGAGCAATGCGATCGCGAAGGTCGTCGCTGGCAGTTGGCAAGTTCGGAGGTGATGGTCGCGGCGTGGCATGTCCGCGTCGAGTATAAAGGGCGTGATGCGGCGGTGCAGCGCCGCAATCGCGCGTTTTTGCCGGACGCTTGCGGGCCGCAGAATCGGTAGCTACGGATCACGGCCTGCCTGAGACCCAACGGGGCGAGACAAAGTCCATCGGCGATGCTAACGCAAGGTTTCCGCGCACAACGCGAACCGATTGTCTCGGCCCTTCAGGCCTTTCGTGCACGATCGCTTGCTTGAACCCGGGCCTCCGCTGCGCTTCGACCCGGGCTTTAGAATCTCGCCCCCTTGGGGCTCAAAGCGTCACGCTTAACCCGTGAGCAATTGCTGCTCGAGCGAGGCGAGCAGGTCGCCCAGCTTCCATTCTTGCGTGCCGGCCCGGACCGTGGCGTCGGCCTCGAGCATGTCGCGCACGCGCTTCTCCGCGGACATCACGGTGCTGTGATTGCGGCCGCCGAAGTGTTCGCCGATCTCGGTGTAGGCGGCTTGCGTCATTTTGCGAGCCAGATACATGGCCAGCATCCGCGGCTGGCTGACCGTGCGCGTGCGGCGGGGTGAACGCAGATCGTCCACGCCGACCGAGAATAGTCGGCAGACGGCCTGCTCGACTTCCGCCACGCGGACAATCCGCACGCAGTCGCGATCGATATCGGCCAACACGTTGCGCGCGACGGTCAGGTTGATTGTCTTGCCGGTGGTTTGTCCGTAGTTCTCCAGAAAGTTAAGCGCCCCTTCCAGCTCCCGGACGCTGAGGGCAAACCGTTGCACGACGAACTCGATCGCCTCGTCGGTGATCCGGGCAGTCATTCGGGCCGCCTTCCGGGCGACGATCGTTCGCCGTGTGTTGAGATCGGGCGATTCCAGGCGGCAGACGATCCCCGACATGAAACGCGTCACCAATTCTTCGCTCAATCGGGTCAACAGTCGCGGATGCCGGTCGGCCGTGAGGGCCACCTGTCGGCCATAGGACTCGAGCTGCCTGACCGTATGCAGAAACTCCTCCTGAATCACCCGCTTGCCGTCGAGAAAATCGACGTCGTCGATCATCAGCACGTCGACGCCGCGGAACCGCTGACGGAAGCTGGCCAGCGTCCGGTCGCGCAGGGCTTGCGTGAAATAGTTCGCGAACGACTCGGCCGAGAGAAACAATACGCGAGACGACGGGCGCAGCACTCGCATGCGACGATAGACGCCCTCGAGCAGATGCGTCTTACCGATGCCGACCCCGCCATGCAGCACGAGCGGGTTGTAGCTGCCCGGTTGTTCGCAGATTTGCAACGCCGCACTGAACGCCAACTGGTTCCCCGGCCCGGTGACGAAATCGTTGAGGTCGGCAAACCGTCGGCCGGATTGGGCTCGGGTCGGCGGTGAATTGTTCGGTTGGGAGCTGTGGGGCTGCGAATCGGACGCCGATGCAGACGGGATCTTCGCGGGAGCAAGTGCACCGGTAACGTTGCCGACTGGTGCGACGGTATTTCCAGTCAGGGTCTGCTTTGCACCCGAGAGCGCAATCGCAGTGGGAATGGCGGCAAGCGCACTCAGGCTGCCGGCGGCTGGGCGCGCTTCAGATTGGTTCACGTGCGGAGCCGGATCGGTTGGAGTCGCCGAGCATTGCGGCGACTCACTGGGAGTCTCGCGAGTTTGCGTCGCACAGATTGGTTGGGCAGACGTTGCGGGCAACTCGCGGAATCGCACCGCAACTGCGTCGCCGAGCACCAACTCGACGGACTGCATAATGGCGAGGCGATACCGCTGCTGCAGCCAGCTCAGCAGGAACTTGTTATGTGCATTGACCGTGACCTGCTCCTGCGCGATCTCGATCGACGCATTGTTGCGAACCCAGAGATTGAAGGAGCGCGAACCGATCCGCTGCTCCAACTCACGCAAAATCTCGCCTTCTCGTGTGACGGGATCTGCAACCGCCGTGTCGCCGGGCTGCATCATGCCACCCTCCAATGAGCGCACCTCTTCTGTGCCGGCCTATACCGGTTGCGGGAAGGAAGTCCCTAGAAGGTTCGAACATGCGTCGAGAAATCTCGCCGTTCCCTGCGCAGACTCTCGCTGTTCGAAAGAGGGCCCCCCGGCAAGACGACAGCACTCCGTTGCCGCATAGCGCGCGGCCGACGGTGAAGAGACGCGATCGGTCCGTTGCGGAAAAAGCAAATCGAGTCGGCGAACTGTTGGCACCACCCGCCGCTCGAAACTCACTCACCTCACAGGAAGTCCGATCCTATCGGCCGGTAGCTTCCTGTCAAACCAAAAGCAATTCGAAATCTTCATGCGCGACCGTGGAACACATCGGTCACCCCACCAATCTTCCGAGGACTGACCAAGTTGGGTCCTCACGAATTTTTTTTGATCGACGGCGACCGACTGTGAACCGACTGTCGATTAACGTGGCGCGCCGGAGGAACTGGCGGCGTCCGGAAAATAGATGTGCACTCCCTTGCGATCTGTCTCGACGAAACCGAGTTCGTCATAAACCTTGCTCGCATAGTCGTTTCGACTATCGACCGCCAACAGGAGTGCCGATTGTCCCGCGCGCTGCGCTGCGGACAGCGCGTCGGCTACCATGCGACGACCGAGCCCCAAACCGCGGGAATCGTGGGACACGCCGACGTAAACGACCTCCCACGCCGCGTGTTCCGGATGAGCATTCAGCAGCAACACACCGGCGTCTTTGCCGCTAGCGCGATACAGTTTCCATCGCGCGGGATCGAAATCTCCCGACATGCGGTGGCTGACCAGCGCGTCGGCTCCAGAACGACGCCCCCCGACCTCGGGACAATCCCGCGTGCCGACGTAGGTTTGCTCGAGCAGGCGGGCGAACCGATCGTCATGGATGCCGGGCAGATAGGTGATGATCTCCACCTCTCCGGCGGGAGAACCGCCGACTTGGGGGTTCTCTGGTAGGTCACCCAGCATCTGAACCAGAAACCGCAGATCGGTGAGATACTGGAAGCCGTTCCGGTCCAAGGCCTCGGCATCGTCGTGAGCGGCTGGATCGAGGAGGGCTTGGACGATCCACGCACCGGCCGAATCGACGCCGGTACGCAAACCGCTGACAAGGGCGTCGGCCACCACCCCGTCGGTCGCTCCCTCGCGAATCCGCGGCGGCCAGACAAATGCCGTGTGATCACGCTGGATGGCATACAAGACCGATCCGACGAGTTTCTCGTCGTTCCAGGCGACCAGCAAACCATGACGGATAATTCGGCCGCCGGTCAACGATCGCAGCACATCCTTCACGCTGATGCGGCGTTCGTCGGGTGAGAGGCGATCAAACAGCAGATCGAGCGCCGCTTCGTAGTCTCGCGGCGCAGCGGGAGCGATGCGAATCATTGCAGCCGGCAGCAGCCGGGTCCGCAAGGTGGCGCATCGGACGGTGGGCAGGCCGCGGAGATGGGAAGCGATCGCGACCCCGAAACCCGGGTTGCCGCCGCGCTGAGCAACTTGTCAGGCTTGGCAGCACCACAGGCGGGACATTCGGGCCACGCCGCGTCGCGGACCAGCGCTTCAAACTCGTGTTCGCAGCTGGTGCATCGATACTCGAAGAGGGGCATCGCACAGACTCCCGTTATCTTCCGCAAAACGTGCGGATGGAAAACGGCCTGTCGCCCCCGCCATCGACCGGACTCATCAGTCGGTCCGGCTGATCAATCGATCCAGCGAACCACAGGGGGGCCGTCTTCGTGTAACGGCATTGTACCGGACGGTTGCTCATCCGGGCGAGCCGGGTTGGTCGCGCCCTTGCTCGGTTGCCCTTGGGGCGGCCGATACAGGTGCGGCGGCCCATCAACCGGCTGGTCGACGGGCTGAAGCATCTCAATGGGCCCGGAAGAGCTGCTCGACGAAGTCCCCGAGAATTGCCACGAGGCGGCCCAAAACATGGCCAGGCACGCGGCGGCCACAGCCAGGGTAGGGGCCCAGCCGCTCAAGCGGTGCGGCTTCTGGCCGGCTGAGGGGGAGGCCAATCGCACGGAGATTCGAGGCCACAGGCTCTCGCCGTCTGCACGAAAGGCACCGGCTGCCGGTACCTGCAAAACCTCCAAGCACGATGACAATTGCTGCAGGTGTTCGCGGCAGCCAGCGCATTGGCCCAAATGCTTCTGAATTTCCCCGACGGACGACCCATCGAGGTCGTTACCAATCAAGAGAGCAAGTTGTCCTTTAGCCTGCTTACAGTTCATAGCGCAACCCTGTCTCCATCTTCGCTCGGCTTGTCGTCGTTCGGGCGGTTTGGTTTATCACTGGTCGGCTTGTCTTCATTCGCCGGAGCGATCCCCTGGCGTTTCGTCCAGAGTCGCTGAAACATGTTTCGAGCCTCGGCCAACCGCCACCGAATCGTGGCTTCTTTGCGGTTGAGGATGGCGGCGATTTCCGAGGTCGAGAAGTTCTCCATATCGCGGAGAATGAGAACGGTCCGGTATTTTTCGGGAACCTGGGTCAGGACCAGTTCGACCTCTTGTCGGGTGTCGAGGTCCCCTCGCGGATCGGCGACCTGCGGATCCGCGTTGCCCGAGCTCCAGTAATCGGTAAACAAAGCCAACTTGCCCCGACGGCGGCGCCGGCGGAGGTGGTCGAACGTCAAATTCACGCCGATGCGAAAAAGCCACGGCCCGAATCGACGAGATGGGTCAAATTGGTCGAATCGGACATAGGCCCGCAGAAACGTTTCTTGCGCAAGATCTTTGGCAAGTTCGAGATCCGACACAAACCGAAGGATCACACGGACCAGACGGCGTTCGTACCGCTGCACCAAAGTCCCGAAGGCGTCTTGGTTTCCGCGACGCGCTTCCTCAACGAGGCGGGCATCGCTGATTCCAGCCGCATCTTGCTGCGGACTGCTCGTGAAAAGTTCAGAGTCCGACATGAGTTTCCTGTCGGACCGGCTCGCTTGGATTGTTCGCATTCCATAAGGAGCTACGAACGCGCCAGGGCCGGTGTTGGAGTTATCTGGGCCGGATATCCGAATCTTAAGAAGCGAAGCCCGCAGACTTTGGTAATTCTACGCATTCCCTGGCCGCACTCGCCACTTGATTTCCAGCGGCTGGTAGCGACCCTCCACGAGACGGGCGTCGTGCAGCGGAGCTTGCGAGCGGAAAGGACCTCCAACCCACTCGCTGCAGGCTCAGTTGCCTCGCGCGAACGCTTGAATCCCCACGCCTTGTCCCACAAGATACCGCTTGGCATGAGCGTGTGCGGGCACGTGCCGGATGCTCGTTGGGGAAACGCGAACTGCGCGGGGTCATTGTCATGCAGAGGCTGCGTTCGTGCGTCGCCCTTGGGGTTGTGGCCGCTTTGGTCGGCTGCGAGACCGGAAGTCCCACGCCTCCGCCCACGGCCGCCAAGAAAACTACGGATTCAAAAGCGCCTGTGACAGTCCCTCTCGTGCGGATTCAATCCGAGCCGTTCGGCGACTCGAAAGACGGTCTGCCGATCACGCGGTACATGCTCGAGAACGACAAGGGCATGGCCGTCTCGATCA
>DASRXU010000485.1:0-7357 GCA_035687365.1 Planctomycetaceae bacterium
ATCACGCGAACGCGCGACCGAAGCGCCCTCCGGTCAATTTCCCGCCAAATCAGCGAATCGGGAGCGTGCCGGCCACGGTGAGTTTGGCGATCAGGAAACCGCACGGGCCTGAGGCTGAAACGCTCAAGGCGACGGTTCGTCTGAATCGGCCTGAAATCGTTCGCGCGCCGGTTGTCCGGCAACGAATCGAATCCTTCAAACGTGCTTCGATCCTCGGCCGATCCCTACATGCCGAGACGGCGTCTGCCACGGCGGACTGCCCTCGAAGACGGCGCAGGAAACGCCTTCGCGTCCTGGGCCCCGGCATCGAACATTTCTCGCGACCGAATTTCCACGACGGCGGCCGAGGACCCATTCTCATGATGCGTGTTTTGCGCGGCGGTTCTACCAAGCGTTCGGGCTTTCTGGCAGGGATGACAATTTGTTCCGCGGTGACGTTCCTCTACTTGAATTTCGAGCCTGCCCCGGCCGGGGCCGATCGCAAGCATCGAAAAATCGAAATGCGCTTGGCCACCGCGATTGCAGCGGTGCCGAAACCTGCCACGCAGGTCGTTCCCGCGCCCGTCAATTCTTCGACGCCAGCGCCGAAGAACGTGGCGCAAGGGCCGACTGAATTCGACCGCATGGCCATGTTCATGAACATGATCCTGCTCGAACAGGGTCGCCGCCGGCTTTCGGACACCACCGACTACACCTGCACCTTCTACAAGCAGGAACGCGTCGGAGCCGAACTGTCCGACGGCCAGTTTATGGAGCTGAAGATGCGGCACAAGCCGTTCAGCGTCTATATGAAATGGCTCAGCGGTGAGAAGGGGCGTGAACTGCTCTATGTTGACGGCGAACAGGACAACAAGATGATCGTCCACCCGGGCGGGTGGAAGTCGCGGCTGGTTCCGCCGATCAAGCTGGAACCCGATAGCTCCTTGGCCATGAGCGAGTCGCGTCATCCTGTCACGATGCTCGGCCTGCTCAAGCTGAGCGACGAAATCATCGTCCGCCGCAAAAACGAACTCGAACGCAAGTGCCCCATCCGCTGCCAGTTCACGGAAAACGAAACGGCGAACGAGCGGCCCTGTTATTGCTTCGTCTCGGTTTACCTCGATCGCAAGACGTCGGAGGAATACCGTAAGTCCATCCAATACATCGACCGCGAATGGCTGCTGCCGATTTGCGTCAAGAACTTCGCCTGGCCCGACGCAAAGCAAACGTTCGCCAATGACGCGGCCCTGGACGAGGCGACGCTGATCGAGCACTACGCCTATTCGGAGCTGCAGTTCAACCAGCAACTCGCCAACGACGACTTTGACCGCGCGAACAAGTCTTACAACTTCCGCCGCTAGTCCCTTGGCGACCGAGTGCATCGAAAAGCGGGCTACGGAGCAGACGAGCTCTTGAGCCCGCTTTCCTGTTTGACGCCTTGGCGCAGGCAGTCCTATCGCGACGAAGATTTCGCTCAGACCTTCAAATGCTCGAGCGCCTGCGCGATGGGTGTCGCGTAGCCGATGTAAAACGGCCCGAACTGCGCATAGCGAGCCGAGGCGCGGTCGAACCGCATCGTGTAGACGATCTCTTTGATCGCCTCCGGATTTCGGCCCCACAGCGAGACGCCCCATTCCCAATCGTCGAAGCCGGTCGACGCGGTGATCAGCTGGCTCACGCGACCGGCAAACTTGATTCCCGAGGTGGCGTGTTCGGCCATTAACGCGCTGCGCTCGCTGAACGGCAACTGGTACCAGTTCGCGGCCGGATCGCGAATCTTGTTCATCGGATAAAAGCAGGTCACCGGCAGCGGCGGAAAATCGGGATAGAGCCGCTGCTTGTTCATCGCCGGGAGGCGCTGGGAATACGCATTGATCTTCGCTTGATACGCGGGATCGGTCTCGGCCGTGCCATCTAACCTCAGTCGTTCGCCATACTGTTCGACGGTCGGGACGTACTCCGAAACTTCGGTGATCGAGACGAAGGAATAAACGGGGACCAGCGCGGTGCCGAGCCCGCTGGCCCGAATCGCCTGGGGCACAGAATCGATCAACAACGGATCGGGGTCGAGGAGCATCAGACCCAAATCGGCCCTGTGGCCTGAGATGAGCGAACACTGCGAGCGTTGTGGGGCGCCCTCTCGTTCGGGATCGAGCAGACGAATCAACTCGGCGCGGCCTTGGGCGCGGGTCGTCTCGTCCAGCGGGCCGAGCGCGGCTTGATCCACGCGATAGTAAAGATGCAGGCAGTGCCAGCCTTCGGTCATCCGAATCGTCGGGTCGGGAAGCGGGGCAGGTTTGTGCGGCGCGTGACTCAAAGTCGGTTATTCCTTCGGGAGGGCGAAGCTCCGGCTGAGCTTCTTCTTGACTATTGTTTCTTGGCCATTGTCTGACAAGCAGAGCGACAGGCTATTGTGTGACACAGGGAGCCTACGGCCAAGTCTGGCCGTCGGTCAGCGACAAGGGGCCGATCGAACGATCCGCGATGGATCATCACCCTGGCGAGTTACCGCTCGCGCCAGAGCACGTCATCGGCGATGTCCAGGCGGGATTGAACCGCAGCCACCTCGCGCCGAAAGCGATGCGCGTCACGGGGGTAGCCGTGCGTCGGCTTGAGTTCCGGCAAGTGATTCCGCCAGAACTGATTGAACAGCTCCATCGTCAGTTCGCGGATGTATTTGGACACCATGGACGCCACGGCGACCGGAAAGTGCCGCTCCGCTTTGGCCTCGAAACGGATCTCCGTCGGGCCAACTCCATACACGCTCGCCGCCCGCGATTCGCCGCGGCAGCAGACCATTCGGCCGTCGAGGCATTCGACCAGTAGGTCGCCGTAATAGTTTCGACCGCCATGTTTGTCCGCGATCACCACAGTGGGACCCGGCTCGTCCGGATTCCAGACGCGCCGCAGCAATTGCAAATGCAGGCGCGAGAGAGTGGTGGCCTTGTTGTCAGTCCGACGGTTTTCGCGATTCCAGCGGCGGGGCGACACGACGTCACTGCGAATGGCGCGTAGGCGAACTCCCGTCGATTCGCAGATTGTTCGCCATTTCTCCGCGGCGCTCTCTGCCAGACGGCCTTCCTCGCTGACCGGCAAAGGCAAATCGATTTCGTCGGTGAACCAGAGGTCTCGCGCGCGGCCGCCGCGCTCCGGTCGATCGCAATTGTCGGGATCGTCGAGCGCCGCCTCGCCGTCCATCAGACCATCGAGCAACTGATTGAGCGAAATCGATGGCACGCGCGAGGCGATGCCGAAAGTCGCCAACACGCCGCGTTCGAGCGCTCCCAAGCCGATGGAGGGGCTATAGACCTCCTTGGAATCGGCAATGTGTAGTCGCTCACTGATTGCCTGCGTCAGCGATTCGTTTGCAGACGGCGCGTTTGCGCACGGGTCGCTCGCAGCGAAGACGGATTTCTTGCGGCCGGCGGGTCGGCCCTTTCTTGAACGCTTTGCTTCCGGCGCGTCGTCGTCGAAAGCTTCGATCGCTGCCTTGCGTTCCGCGATGTCAGCAAAGACTTGCCAGAAATCGGTTCGCTTGGGCCAACGTCCGGGAACTTCCCAAACCGTGGCGGTCAACACGAGCGGCCCCAGATTCGGGCCGTATCCCGCTTCATCCATTCCAATGACGAAACCCATATCGGGGCGCGCTCCTCGCTCCTCGAGGCAGACAGGATCGTCTGCGTCGTACGCCCTGTTCTTAGCATAGGCGGGCGGCCGATTTCAAACGCTCGGCGCTTCTGGTAGGCGTTCTTGCTGACGGGCACTCAGCGGATGTCGAGGAAAAAGTAGATGTATCGGCAAAGCGCATTGAACAGCGGTCGCGATTTGAACGCGATCTCCCAGATCGGCCAGTAGACGACGCCCCGCCATCCAATTCCCGGCATTTTGTACGCAGGACCGATGGAAGCGACGTAAGCGATCACCAGGAGCACGGCCACCAGTGGACTAATTGGTTTGCGCATGCTCAGGACTATGTCTTGACCGCGCTATTGGAACCGCAGCAACCCGAACGACTCGGGACGCGGGCGCGTCGAGGCAGGCGGATTCCAGGCCTCTTGCGTCACGGCCGGCGCCGTTCGCACGATCGCCAGTCCCCAGGAATCGCCGGCTCGCGGCGGATTCGGCACCATCGCTGTGAAGGGAATGGCTCCTTCGATCCGCCAACGCTCGTCGTCACCCTGAGCCGCGACGTATAGCGGGGGATCCCAGCCGCGATCGTCGCAGCACGATTCGGCGATGCAGCCCCGCTGGTCGATGTCGATCTCGTACCAGGTCATGCCATCGCGATCGACGTCGAAGAAGAGTGAGATGCGGTCGTAAGCGGACAGATCTTGGTCGTGCTTGCGGCCTAACGTCATCGGGCCGTCCTTGGGCAAACCGGCGACGCGCGGAACAGACGCGGCAAAGTACAGATATTCGGCGTCGTGCGTCAGCATCACGAAGGCGTGCGCAGCGTCGCCCGCCAGCGGAATCGTGTTCGTCGAAAGAGGAATCTCGGTCGCTTCCTGCCAGCAGGCGTCCGACAGCATCCCGTCCGCCTTCAAGCGCTCCGTCGCGGCTCGACAAACGACGATCTTCTGCGGCGTGCGCTCGGCGAGTTGCGCGTCGGCCAGGTTGACTCCGTTCTTCGAGTTGGCTTTGTTCGTGTCACTCTCGCCGCTCGCTTGGATCACGCCAGCCGCGTCGCCGGGCTCGGAAGGCAGCGCTCGCATGCCTGCCTCGCGCAACAGAGCTGCCAAGGGGAACTGAATCGCCGGCGTTCGGTAGAGCGCGGGCGATTTGCGGCAAATCAGGGCCGCCATCTTCAAGGCCGAATCCCGCTGACTGTCCCGACGCAGGGCATTCATATCGGACTTACCGAGCCGCAGTCCCTTCGATTGCGTAACAAAACTGAGCGGATCGGGCCCTTCGAGAGCCGTCGGGTCACGCTCTTGGGGATCGATTTGAGTTTGCGCAAGGGCCTTATCGAGCTTGGCTCGAAGCAGAGACGGCGTGAAGTGCAGCCGCGTGGTTTTCACCGATTCCTTCTGCAGCCGCTGATACGTCAGCTCGGCCGACGTCCAGTATTGAAAGAGCCATTGCATCCCATGGAACGTAGCCGGCTCGTCCGGGAACCGGTCGACCAGGTCGAGCAGCGCCGCCTCGGCCAATTCCCATTGCGAGTTTTTCCGATAAGCGTCTGCGAGCAGCACGAGTTGCAAGGCGGCCGAGGCATTGTCGGAGCCGCTTGTTTCTTCGTGCAGCATGCCGAGCAGTTCGGCGCCTCCCGTGCTGCTCTGCACTCTCTGACGGATGATTTTGCGGAAGTCGCGATCGCGGCGAGCCACTCTCTGCGCCTGTTCGTTCGACTCGGCCGTCACGGTTCGCAACGAGCGTCGCGCGTCGGTCCCCGGACCGAGCCCGATCCCCGTGAAAAAATCGTTGAGTGCCGGCGCGGCACTGTTACCACCGTTGGCATCCGGCGCGACGTCGACGAGGCGATAGGGCTCGCTCTCGGGAACGACCGTCTCGACCGGAATCAATCGGCTGGCACCCGCCGCGGCGAGATTCATCACCGAAGAGCCACGGCGCGGCAGAATCTCGTGGACGCTCAGCCGGAAATCCCCCGCGTTGCCGACAGGCAGACGCATGAAGACTCGAGAGGTCGTCCAGGGAAGGAGCGCGGCGATGCGCGCCTGTTCCTCGAAGGCCGACGGATCGCCCGCTTGTCGCACCGCAGACAAGACCGCATTGGCAAGCACGGTCGCCGCGGCGTCGTCCGGTGCGGGCTGGTCAAGGACCACCACGGTCGGTCGCCACGTGCGGAGTTGGCAGACGAGATTGCCATAAAACATCGGCTGGAATTTGCCTTCCGTCCGTCGCATCCAGTCGGCCACGAGTTTTTCGGGATCGCGATCCAACCCGGGAACGTCAAGCGGGAATCGCCAGCCGGTCACACCCTGCGAACCGCCAGCGACTGTGACTGCATCGTGAATCTTGAGATCCAGCTCGGGATCGCGAGCGCCCTCACCCTCGGCTTGGCCTCGCACCGGCAACAGCACCACGCTGCGATATCCCAATTCGCCGGACTCTTTCGCGAGCGCACTGAAAGAAATTCGGTCGGGTCGCGAATTGACGGCGAGCAATGCGGCTCGGCGCCGAGCGGCTCGCGCGGGCTCCCACGTTTGGCCGCCGTCCTCGGTGTGCAGCACGCAGCCGAACGCTCCCACCGCGCAGCCGTTCAGATCGGTCGAAAACGCGACGCGCTCCAGGGGCGCCGTCTGACCGGTGGTTTGGGGGCGCCAACTGTGACCGGCGTCGGGCGAGTGCCAGATGATGCTGCCGGGCGAGCCCGCAATCCACAGCCGAGTGCCGCGCACGGCAACCGTGCGGAAATTGAAAATCTCGCGAGTCTCTTTGGGAAGCTGGACCGCGGGCGTTTCCCAAACGACGCCCCGATTATGTGTTCGCAGAATCAAGCCTTCGTCGCCAACCATCCAGCCGCTGTCGTCTCGGGCGAGTTTCACGTCGTAGAGACCGCGGAGGCCGAAGCGCCCGGCACGAACACCAACCACGCGACCAGCGTCAACTCGAGCAGCTTCCCCCTCGAGCCCGGCGACCACGCCGACCGTGGGTGACAGAAAATCGGCGGCGCGCCAGCCATCGTGCGATGGCCCTTCAACTGGTTGCCAGGTCTTGCCGGCATCCGCAGTCGTCATCACGCCGGTCGGAAAATCGGAAGTTCGCTCGCCCGCGACAACCCCATCGCTGGGCGAAAAGAAACGAACGAAATGCAGTCGGGGCAGCGGACGCGAACCTCGGGCCAAGCTGGTCCAGGTCTTGCCGCCATCGCGCGTGGCCAGAATCACGCCGGCGCCGACGCGGCTATAAGGCGTCGTCGAGCCACCGGCCACCCAGCCAAAATGGTCCGTCAAGAAGCAAACACTGCGAAGGGCGCAGTCGGTCGGGGAAGGGAGCGATTTCCAAGTCCGGCCGCCGTCGAGAGTCCGCCAAATCGCGCCACGATCGCCCACGCTCCAGCCGTCGCTGCCGACAAAACAAACGTCGTGCAGATTGGCATCGTCCCGCGCGGCCTCGTCCTCTACCCTGGAGCGTGTCGCTGGCTTCACTGCGGGCGTGGGGATCGTCTCAACTTGAGCGGGCTGATCGACAGCAGAAGACTGGCCGAATCGAGAAGGCTGGTCGCCGTCGGACGATTGGGCCGCGGCCGGGCGAACGGCCGCCAGCCAGACAGCGACAGTTAACGTATAGGCCATCCATGCCGAAGCGCGGCGGACGTCCATCAGTGGACCTCCTGCGAAAAGTGCGACTTGAATTGGGACGAGGCCTGTTGTCAGCTCGGATGGGGAAAGAAGGTTCCCACGACGTGGCCGGAGAC
>DASRXU010000486.1:0-10726 GCA_035687365.1 Planctomycetaceae bacterium
CCGACGCCGATGATGGCGCCCGTGATCGTGTGCGTGGTGCTCACGGGGATGCCGCCAAAGATGACTGCTATGAGCGTGATAGCGGCTCCCGTCTCGGCGCAGAAACCATCCATCGGTCGCAGGTGAATAATCTTCTGACCCATGGTCTTGACGATTCGCCAGCCACCGAGCATTGTTCCCAGCCCCATCGCCAGATAGCAGGCCAGCACGATTTCGGTCGGCACATCGGTCGGAGTCGGAAAGGCTTTGCCGCCCTGACTGGCGGCGATCAATAGTACGAAGATGATGCCCATCGTTTTCTGAGCGTCGTTCCCGCCGTGTCCCAGGCTATAGAAGGCGGCTGACACGAGTTGGCCGCGGCGAAAGACTTTCTCGACGCGTCCCGGGCTGGCTCGATGAAACAGCCAGATCACGATGAACGCGATCAGCGCGCCCAGCAGGCCACCGATCACCGGCGAGAGCACCACAAAGGCCGCGACCTTTCCAATCCCATTCCACTCGAGGACACGCCACCCCCCTTTGACGAAGCCTGCGCCAATCAGACTGAACGTCAGCGCGTGCGAAGAACTGGTCGGCAGTCCCAGACGCCAGGTGATCAGGTTCCAGAGAATCGCCGAAAGCAAAGTCGCCGCAATCACGCTGTTGTCGACGATGCTGGGGTCGATCAGCCCGGTCCCCATCGTATTGGCGACCCGGAGATGAAAGACGGTGAACGCGACGACGTTGAAGAAAGCGGCCCAGATCACTGCCACCTGAGGACTCAACACCCGCGTCGACACGACCGTCGCGATTGAGTTGGCCGCATCGTGGATGCCATTGGTGAAGTCGAACACCAGCGCCAACCCGGTCAGCAGCAAAACCATCACGGGGAGCGACAGATAGGGGACTGTCCCGAAGTGCATTGTCGCCCAAAAATGCGGCACCGTTCATGGCTCCAGCGGGTGAGGGGGACAGCAGCCTCTGTGGCAGAATCGAGGGCGGCCGCCGGGTGATTTCTGGCCCGGTGATCGTAGCCGGGTCGGCGCGGCTTTGTCACCGCTGGGAGGGAGCCGCCGAGCATGTAGCGTGAAGATAGAAGCAAGATGACGTGAAGATGTCTTCACAATCTGCGGTTTGAGGCGGGGTCGCCGGACGGTTACGATCTCCGTTCGATATTCCGCTCTGACTGATCGTTTTGGACGGTCCGAGGGTTGTACTCCCTGGTTCCTTCGGAGAATTCCGTGCTTGGCTCACACGGCCCACTGGTGTTGGCTGCGGTCTATTCCGCGGCGGTCGTGTTGGCGTCACTGGCCGGAGGCTGGCTGCCGCTGATTGTGCGGCTAACGCACACCCGGCTGCAGATCTCGATCAGCCTGTGCGGCGGACTGATGCTGGGGATCGGCCTGCTGCACATGCTGCCACATGCTTTCGCGGCGCTGGGGTCGTTGGACCAAGCGGTGCTCTGGATGATGGCCGGCCTGCTCACGATGTTCTTTTTGATACGCGCGTTTCACTTTCACCAACACGAAGCTGCCGTCCCGCCCCACGTGCACTCTGACTCCTGCGAACCGCACGCACATCATCCGCCCGGACAATTGAGTTGGATGGGCGTGCTGCTCGGGTTAGGAATTCACACTCTGTTAGATGGCGTCGCTTTGGCAGCTAGCGTGGCCGCCGAAGCGCAAGAAGGGCACGCCGGTCTGTGGGGATTCGGCACGTTTTTGGCGATCCTGCTCCACAAACCGCTCGATACGGTGCCGATCTCGATTCTGATGCGCGCCCAGCAGGCGCCACGCAAACTGCAGCACGCGGTGAACTTTGGATTTGCCGCGTTGTGCCCCGTCGGTGTGGCACTGTTCTTCCTGGGATTCAGTCACTTCTCCGGTTTTCAAATGACGATCGTCGGCGCCGCGCTCGCATTTTCTGCTGGGGTGTTCGTCTGCATCTCTCTGTCGGACCTGCTGCCCGAACTCGAATTTCATTCGCACGACCGGGTCAAGCTCTCGCTGGCGCTCTTGATCGGCGTCGCGGCTGCGTACGGCATCGGCTATCTCGAGCCGGAAGACGCGCACGCGTCGCACACGCACTCCCACGAAGAGCCGATCAGTGCCCCAGTGCAGCCGTAGGACTCCGTCTGCGACAGAGTGGCGGATTCGGGTGGCACTGGCGGCTTGTCCGCCAGTGCCACCCGCCATCTTGGACTGGTTCCTCGACGACACTACTTCAACTCGCGCAGCTTAATGTTCTTGAACCAGCAGGGTGAGCCGTGGTCCTGAAGACCGATATAGCCGTGCTTGGGATGATTCTTGTACGCGACGTCGAACTTGTGGGGTGTGCCGTCGGGCCGGCCGTTCGCCTTGGTGAATTTGTCGAGATCGACGGTGTTGACCTGTTTGCCGTTCAGGTCGACCGTAATTTCTGACTTGTCGCATTTGATCTCGATGTGGTTCCACTGGCCCGTTGGCTTCGTGGCGTCGACGAGGACGGGCGACAGATCATAAATCGCGCCGGTCGCGTGGTACCCCTCTTTGATCCCGTCGTCGATGGCGACCTCGATCCCGTTGTAGCCGACGTCTTTGCCTTTCCGCGGAGTAAGCGGATAGGTCCGCACGAAAATGCCGCTATTGCAATTCGATGTCACTTTGAAGTCGCACTTCAACTCGAAATTGGAAAACTCCTTGTCGTACACGAGCATGTAGGCGCCGCACCGGTGCGGGTTGATCGCCTCCTGATCAACGCCCCGATTGCTCGGCTTGCCGTCGTTGCGGATCCAGCCGTCCAAACTCTTGCCATCGAACAGCAACGTCCAGCCGGCTCCCTTTTCCTCGGGCGTCAGCTCGTTGTCGGCCGCGCGCGCGGACGAACTCGTGGCACACAGGACCAAACAGAGACCGGCGGCAAGCATGCGGAACATTAGCGGCGCTCCCAGAGTGCGGCAGAACGACAAACGGAAACCGAACCACTGCTATCTACACATCTTGGCGCGTTTGGTACAACCGTCGCGCATTGGAAACCGGGCCCAAACTTCGGGGATTCCCGATGATTCCACGGACGGGATGGGTTGGCGCTGCGTCGGTGCTGGCTCTGTTGACGAGTGGCCGGACTGCTCTGGGCCCGGCTCCCGCTGCAGCGGCGGACATCACGTCGGGTCGTTCACTCGCTCGTGGCGAAGACTGGCCGCGCTGGCGAGGTTCGCGCGGCGACGGCAGTTGGAACGGTCCCAAGCTTGCAACGCACTGGCCGTCCGAGTTGAAGCTGCGTTGGCGCATGCCGGCTGGCGGTGGTTATGCAGGAGTAATCGTCGCCGGTAACCGTGTGTTGCTGGCGGATCGGCAGGTGACGCCTGCCGAGGTCGAACGGATTGTCTGCTGCGACGCGCGCACGGGCAAGGTGCACTGGACGCACACCGACTCGGTCCACTACGCACAGCTCGATTACGGAAACGGACCTCGGGCGGCGCCGACCGTGTTCGACGGGCTGGTTTACACGCTGGGCGCGACCGGCAAAGTGAATTGCCTCGACCTGAAGTCCGGTTCTGTGCGTTGGTCGGCCAACTTGGTTTCCGACTTTGACGGGCGGATGCCGACCTGGGGCTACGCGGCCTCGCCTCTAATCTTTCGAGACACTGTGATCGTCCATCCTGGTTCGGCCCACGGCTCCAGTGTCGTGGCTTTGAATCGGCGCACGGGCAAAAAGGTTTGGGGCAGTCTTTCGGACGAAGCGACGTACGCCACACCGATGCTGATCGAACAAGGTGGCCGCGAACAACTGGTTTGCTGGACACCCTCCCATATCCGGGGTCTCGACGCGACGAATGGGGAGCCGCTGTGGGAGATTCCGTACGAAGTCACTTATGGCGTTTCGATTGCCACACCTGTCTACCACTCGGGTATCGTGTTCGTGAGTGGCTACTGGGCCGGTGCCAAAGCCATTCGCCTCGACGCGAGTGGTCGCAAGGCGAGCCTGGCGTGGGAAGACGAACGCACGCTACGCGGGTTGATGTCTCAGCCGTTGTGCCGCGATGGATTCGGCTATTTGTTGGACAAGAATTTTGGGCTGACCTGTTTCGAGATCGCTACCGGCAACAAACGGTGGGTTGACGGACATCGTGTGACGGCGCGGGACACCAATCCGCAAGCGACGCTGGTCTGGATCGGCGACGGCGACCGGGTATTGATTCTGAATGCGGCGGGTGAACTCATCCTCGCGAAACTCGATCCCAAGACCTACACGGAATTGGCCCGCAGTAAGGTCATCGAAAACACCTGGGCGCATCCGGCCTATGCGGGCAATTGCGTGTACGCCCGCGACGACCACGAGTTGGTTTGCCGCGAGCTGCCCGTTGAAACGTCGGCGAGCGGGCCAGAACAAAAATAGGCCGGGGGGGGCCGACGAATGCGGCCCCGCGCGCCTTGGCTTACTCGCAATTGCGTCCCGCGCGGTTTGCTTTTCAGCGTCTGCACGCCCGGCTATATTGCCAAATGTCTCCGATCTGTCCGTCGACAGGCCGTTCCCGCCCGCCCGTAATTCACCGGAGTGCGACATCCATGCTCAGGCTTCTATTCACCGCCAAACTTGCCGCCGTCTGCGGCTTGCTCTTTCTAGTCACATCCGCACCTGCTGCTGACCAGCCGGCTTGCAATTACCCGCCGAAGGATGCCGCCGACAAGGATGGCTGGATTTCGCTGTTCAATGGCAAGGATCTCGCCGGCTGGAAACTCAGCGACAACAGCAAGATTCACGTCGAGGACGGCAAGATTATTTGCGAGGGAAAAGCGTCACACGTCTTCACCGATTGGCAATTCAAGAACTTTATCTTTGAAGCCGACGTCCAGACTCACCCGCACGCCAACTCGGGGATCTATTTCCACACGCACTATCAGGCCAAGGGCTTTCCCGACACAGGGTACGAGTCGCAGGTCAATGTGTCGCACCGCGACCCGGTGAAAACCGGCAGCCTGTACCACGTTGTCCTGCTTTATAAGACCCCCGCCAAAGACGACGAGTGGTGGAAGCAGACGATCATCGTCGAAGGCAAACACATCATCGTGAAGATTAACGATGAGGTCGTCGTCGATTACATCGAGAAGCCGGAAGAAGCCGCCAAGCGCAAAGAAAAGCTCAGCTGCGGTAGCTTCGCGCTGCAGGCCCACGATCCCCGCAGCGTCACCTGGTACAAAAACATCCGCGTGAAGCCGCTGGCTGATTGAGCCGAGCGATCGCGCGAGGTTTGGATCACAGCACGCCGGCTAGTTGCCGGCGTGTTTTTTTGCGTCTTCAATTCGCTCCGCTTCGAGCGCGGCATGGGAATCGTTGCGGGGTGCCGCTTCCCAAGCCGACGACTCTGTCGTCGTTCGGGAACGACAGCGGAGCTGTCGGCTTGGGAAATGTGTGCGCGGTCACAATTTCCTTTGCCGAGTCGTTCAATCCGCGCCGTCTCTTGCGCGCCAGACGTCTTTCTCAGACCGCGACGGCTTGCTCACATGCGACGGCCGGCTTCGAGCGGCGAAACATGCCGGTGTTGAACACGAGATACAGCACGCGCAGCACCAGCAGCGACATGATCATCGCGCCGATCACGCCACCGATCACCACGGTGGCCAGCGGTCGCTGAACTTCCGCGCCCGTTCCGTCGCTGAGCGCCATCGGCAAAAATCCGAGGCTGGCTACGAGGGTCGTCATCAACACGGGGCGCAGCCGCGTGATGGCGGCCTGCGTCACCGCTTCATCGAGCGAGAGGCCGGCCTTGCGAAGTTGCCGCACGCAGGAGACCAGGATCATGTCGTCGAGCACGGCCACCCCCGACATCGCGATAAATCCGACCGCGGCCGAAATCGAGAAGGGCATATCGCGCAGCCACAGGGCGAAAATCCCGCCCACCCAGGCAAAGGGGATGCCCGTGAAGACACGCAGGGCGTCGACCACGCTTCCGTAGGTCAGATACAACAGCGTGAAGATCGAGATTAGTACGACCGGCACGACGATCGCCAGCCGGAATTGAGCGCGCTCGAGGTTTTCGAACTGTCCGCCGAACTCCAGTCGGTAACGGCCGGTGGGCAGCGTTACCTTCTCGGCCAACTGCTTCCGGGCTTCGGCGACAAAGCTTCCCAGGTCGCGTCCTCGCACATTGGCCGTCACCGTCAACCGCCTCTGTCCCCAATCGCGGGTGATGGTCGACGGACCGCTGACTGTTTCGATTTTCGCGAGGCGAGACAGGGGGATTCGCTCGCCTGACGGCGTCGAGATCAAGAGCGTGCCCATCGCTTCGGGACTCTGGCGATAGGGCTCGGACAAGCGCGCGGCGAGCGGAAATCGAAGTTGGCCTTCGACCACTTCCCCCAGCGGCTTGGCTCCGACCGATTCGACCACGTCGAGCACGGCTTTGGCCGGGATGCCGTATCGCGCGACCTGTTCGCGATCGACGCGAATTTGGAGCATCGGCTGGCCGGTGAGCGGTTCGGCCGCGACGTCCGCCGACCCGGGAATGCCCCGGAGCACGGCCTCGATCTCGGCCGCCTTTTTCACCAGCACGTCGAAATCGTCCCCGAAGAGTTTGACGCCCAAATCGGCACGCACGCCTGAGACCATCTCGTTCATCCGCATCTCGATCGGCTGCGAATAAGCGAGCCGCTGACCAGGCATGTCGCGCAGTGTCTTATCCAGCAACTCGGTGAACTCGGACTGCGTGTGAGCTTTCTTCCACGCGGTGCGCGGTTTGAGTGTGACAAAGATATCCGTCAGCTCGACGCCCATCGGATCGGTCGCGATCTCGGCCGTGCCGACGCGACTCCAGACGTGTTCGACTTCGTCTGGAAACTCGGCCAGGATCACCCGCTCGATCTGCGTGTTGTAGCGAATCGATTCGTTGAGGTCGGTGCCGGCTAGCCGGACTACTCCGATGGCAATCGCGCCTTCCGACAATCGCGGCACAAACTCGGAGCCCAAGTTCGGCGCGATCATCCCAAAGGCCACGATCAATACGCACGCGGCCAAGCCGATCACGGCCGGCTTGTGATTCATCGCGAACCGCAACACCGGATAGTGGATCGCATGGGCGACGCGCATCAGCCACGGTTCGCGTTCGGCCGGCCGTTTCGGGAGCAGCAGGCTTGCGAGCACGGGCATCAGCGTGAGTGAGAGAATCATCGAGCCGGCCAGGGCGAAGATGACCGTCAACGCCATCGGGCGAAACAGTTTTCCCTCGATGCCCTCCAGCGTGAGGATCGGCAGATAGACGATCATGATGATCAGTTCGCCGAAGATCGTGGGTCGGCGGACTTCGACGGCCGCGTCGCGAATGATTTCGAGCCGACTCCTTCCCTGGGCGTCTGGAGAAGCCAGCCGCCGCACGCAGTTTTCGACGAGCACTACCGAACTATCGACGACGAGACCAAAATCGATCGCCCCAAGGCTCAACAGGCTGGCGGCGATTCCGAATCGCAGCATGCCGCTGAACGCAAACAGCATCGAAAGGGGGATCGCCGTCGCCACGATCAGTGCCGCCCGCAGACTGCCAAGGAAGGCGAACAGCACGGCGATGACGAGCAACCCGCCCTCGAACAGATTCTTGCGGACGGTATCGATCACGAAGTCGACCAACTGAGTGCGGTCATAAACGGGGATCACCTGCACGTTCGCCGGCAACTGCGTTTCGATCGACTTGAGTCGGTCTTTGAGGGCCCAGGTGACCGTGTGGCTGTTCTCGTTCATCAGCATGAAGCCGAGGCCCAAGACGGCTTCGCCCCTCCCATCAACCGTCACCGCGCCGCGGCGAATCTCGTGACCGATGGCGACGTCGGCGACATCAGCCACTCGGACCGGCACGCCGTTCTTCGCGTGTACGACGATTTGCTTCAGCGATTCGATGCCCGTCGTGCGGCCCAGCCCCTGGACGAGCAGCAGCCCCCCCTCACGACTGATCCCTCCGCCGCCGACGTTGGCATTGTTCTTTTGCACCGCTTCGATGACTTCGTCGAGCGTGAGGTCGTGCTTGATGAGCCGCTCGGGATCGATGCGGATTTGATACTGCTTCTGGTAGCCGCCCCAACTGTTGATCTCGGCCGCCCCGCGAACGGTTCGTAGAGCGGGTCGAATTACCCAGTCGTGCACCGTGCGCAACTCGCTGGGACTGCCGCCGGCGCCGGTCACAATGTAATGAAAGACCTCTCCCAGTCCGGTTGCGACCGGTCCCATCTTCGGTCGCGCGACGGCAGGGGGCAGGTCGACCGAGGCCAGCCGCTCGTTGATCAACTGGCGGGCGAAGTAAATGTCGGTGCCATCACGGAAGACGGCCACCACCTGCGAGAAGCCGAACTTGGAAACCGACCGAAGCTGTTCTAGCCCGGGAAGGCCGCCCAGCCCCTGTTCGATCGGTGCGGTGATCTGCCGCTCGACCTCTTCCGGACCGAGGGCCGGTGCAATCGTATTGATCTGCACCTGCACCGGCGTCGTATCGGGAAACGCGTCTACGTCCAACCGCGTCAGCGACACCACGCCGGCCGCCGCGGCCGCCGCTACGGCCAACAGCACCAGCACACGGTGCCGTAGGGAGAAGTCGATGACGCGGCTGAGGAACATGCCGATTCCAATCCGATCCGGCGAATCGCGTTCGCCAGTCGAATCGTAGTGCGCAAGCCAAATGGTGCCTAGACCCGCTTTGAGACGAGGCCCAAGCGACTGGCTTTCGTACCTTTGCGGTTTCCCTGCCCCGTGCAAAGAAGAAAACGCTCGGCGGTTTCGATTACCATTTGGGCCGGTGCTTCTAGCCCGCGCTTCGAGAAGGTGGAGAGATGACCGGCAAATCCACGGTATTGACCGACCTGGCCGAGAACGTTTGGCTCGAATCGTTTGAATTGAAGCCGTCGGCCGAGCTGCGTTTGGCCGGTAGTTCGGATTGGTCGATTCGCAAGCGAACGCTGCGCGGCGGAGTTTCCGACGGTGTCGATGTCGTGGAACTCAGCAACGGGCTGCTCTCCGTCGCCATTTTGCCGACGCGGGGCATGGGGCTGTGGCGGGGCCAATTGAGGGACGTCGAAATCGGTTGGAATTCACCGGTCAAGCGGCCCGTGAATCCGTGCTTTGTCGACCTCGCCGATCGGAGCGGCCTCGGTTTTCTGAATGGGTTCAACGAATTGCTCTGCCGTTGCGGGCTGTCGTCCAACGGCCCCCCGGGCCTCGATACGATCGTGGACAAAGCGGGCCACAAAAGTGAGGAGCACCTGACGCTGCACGGCAAGATCGCCAATCTGCCGGCGCACCGCGTGGAAGTCCGCGCGGATTCGACAGGCGACGGGCTGCTGAGCGTCCATGGCGAAGTCGATGAATCGTCGATGTTCGGACCCTCGCTCCGACTGTCGACGAGCTACGAGACAGTTCCCGGTTCGAATCGTGTAACCATCCGCGACGAGGTCCGCAACTTGTCGGGCCGGCCGTTGGAAGTTCAGTTGCTCTATCACACCAACCTCGGACGGCCGTTTCTGGATGCGGGAGCGAAGTTAGTGCTCCCCGTTCGCCAAGCAGCGCCCCGCGATCCACGAGCTGCCGAAGACGTGTCGACCTGGCAAACGTACCGTGGCCCGACCGCCGGCTATTCCGAGCAATGTTATTACGCCGAGCTGATCGGCGACGACCACGAGCAAACGGTGGTGCTGCTGCACAACACGGCCGGCGACCGAGGGATCAGCCTGGAGTACGGCATTCGTGCGTTGCCCTACTTCACCGTCTGGAAGTGCACGCAGGCCGAGGCCGACGGATACGTGACGGGCCTCGAGCCGGCGACGAATTTCCCCAACTTCAAAACGTTCGAGCGCAGCCAGGGCCGGGTCGTTACGCTTGGTCCGCAACAAACCTATGCGACGCAGCTCGCATTGGCCGTGCAGACATCGTCTGCGGAAGTCGGGGCGGTCGCCAAGCGAATCGGCGACCTGCAAAACCGCGCGCATCCGATCGTGCACGAGCGGCCTCTCGCGGCGTTTTCACCGGCATCCTAGACGCGGCAAACGAGGCGCTCCGAAAAACCGAACAAAGTGACGCTTGACACAAAAGACAAACTGTCTATAGTGCATAGACATCTTGTCTGTTTGTGTCGCGAATCGCTCTCTCCCGAAAGCCGCGAAAGGATCTTCGCGAATGCCAAGACCTGCTCACCACGTGACGGAAGCCGAGTTCGCCGTCCTGACGGCTCTGTGGGAGGAGGGAGACCGGAGCGCGCGAGAGTTGACCGAGCGCCTGTATCCCAGCTGTACGCCCGCGGACGTGGCAACAGTGCAGAAGCTGCTGCAGAGGCTCGAAAACAAAGACCTCGTGCTGAGGAATCGATCCGAACGGGTTCATCGCTTCTCGGCAGCAATCCCGCGGAAACAATTCGCAGGCGAACAACTGTCGCAGATGGCTGAGAAGCTGTCGGGGGGCTCGTTGACGCCGTTACTCGTGCATCTCGTCGAGAGTAATCGGCTCAGCCGGCGCGAGCTTGACGAGTTGCGCGCGTTGCTTCAGTCCCGCAAAAAATCACGGTGACCGAAAGCGAGGTCGAGATGCGAGCGTTGGTGCAGTTCGGACTCGCAAACGCGGGGACCGCCGCCGTCTTGGTGATTTTTGTCGCGCTCATCACATGGATCTGGAAGAATCCTCGTCTCGCCCACGCGCTCTGGCTGATTGTGCTGCTGCGGCTAATTGCCCCGCCGCTGTTCCAACTCCCTTTGTGTGCTCCCGACTGGCTCGCACAACGATCGGCTCCCATTCAGTCCTC
>DASRXU010000487.1:0-8719 GCA_035687365.1 Planctomycetaceae bacterium
GGAAAGTGTCCCGTCCCATCGGTCCCGCCCGTCCGGACCCTATCAAAGAGGCGGACCGGACCGGACGTTTGTCGCTCCTAAGTTATTTCTAACAAACGACTACGGCCGGACTCCCTCGGAATTGTGAAGGTGGACCGGACCTTTGGGACCTAACCACATCCGAGTCCTGTCCCATCCTGCTCGAGTTCGGTCCCGGTCCCCGGCGCACCTACTCGAAAGTGTCCGGACCCGAGTTTGGCCCGCCACCTCACGGCTTCCCCTCCGTGAAAGTGTCCCGTCCCGAGCCGGCGTCCCGAGCACCGGGTCACTGGGTCACCGGGTCAGATCCCTAGTGAAACAATCTGACCCGACCCGGCGACCCGGTGACCAGATTCTGTACGGTCGGGTCCGGGTTCCCGTCCGGTCCCCATCCGGCGGAGTGGACCAACGTAACTCCCTCGATCCAGAAAACGAGTCCCGTCCCACCGGACCAAGAATTTGTGGTCGCCGGACCAGTTTGGTCCACGGCGCCCCGAGTCGCCAACGAACGGACCCCGAGCGCTCTGCGCGCAAAGGCATCCTTCGATCCTATAACACCTCCCTCAACCCGCGCAGTCCAATGTTCTACGCGCGTAGAAACAACTTCACGAATTCTCTGTGCGGTTATGAATCAATCGCGACCGGAAGCGGCGCCGGGCGATGTGAATTCGCTGCCGAGAGCGTGAATGCTCCGGCGAGCCGCCAGCGTCAGTTGGCGGGTGGTTAAGCCACGAATGCCATGACCTACGAACGGGCCGTCATGCGCCCTTCAACTCGTTCATATTCATCTTCCAGCAGCCACATTTTCGCATTTTCGTAATCGGTGCCACTGTGAACGACCTTGTCCTTTTCTTTGGGATCAATGACTACAACACCGCCTGCCAGCTCTTTGTCGGGAAACACAAATAGCACATACGGCACTGGAAGTCCGTCATCGACCCAAACTTCATACCAGTCACTCGTCATTTGCGTGGGCCCGTTCTGAGTGAAGCAAAAAAGGGGACGTAGCTCTCTGCTCGTGTCGGTTCACAGGTCATCCGGGTCGAGGGCCGCGACGTACGGGAGGCTGCGGTGCTCGTCGTTGTAGTCAAGCCCGTACCCTACCACGAAAACGTCGGGGATCGTGAAGCCGAAATAGTCGGGTGTCCATTCCGTTTCTCGCGCCCGATCCTTCCACAGCAGCACGGCTGCGCGAACGCTCGTCGCCTCGGCCCTCTTGAGTTGCTCAAAGCCGCTCATGCCCCAGGCTTTGAACGCGTTTGATTTCGACCAGTCATCTGGCGGATGTCTTCCTGTGGACTCGGTACACACGGTTCCGCACCCACACGAGTCGCGTGAAGAAGGCGACCCAAAAGACGCCGGCGATCGAGGCCATGACGATGAAGTTCACCGGCGAGACATCCCATGACGTATCCGAAACGATGCGGCCGAACGCAAAGCAGCTGAAGATCATGGCGAAGAACAGCAGCCAATCTCTGCTGTGCAACAGCCGCTTCGTTTTCCGGAAGGCCTGCGCCTCACTGTCCGGAGTGAGACTGGGTGTGTCACCTCGTAGCAGGTCCTCGTCGCTGGGTTCCTTGAGCAGCGCGGCGAATTCGGGATCCTGGCGTAGGAACGCGTCGACCAGCGCGCGGGTGTCGGCGCTGGCCTCGTTCGCCGCGTAGAGTGGCCACAAGTCGTGAATGACTTCTCGGGTAACGTTCATGGCTCATCCTTCGTTCGGGTCGCAGATACGTCGGAGCTTGATCCGCGCACGGTGGACCCTGACCTTGACCGCCGCGATCGAGAGGCCCAGCGCCGCGGCAATGGTGGTGTAGGGGAGGCCATCCTGCGCATGCATCAGCAGAGCGGCGCGGTCGGCCTCCGGTAGCTTCTGGAGAGCCTCGAACACCGCCGCGAGTTCCAGTCGTCCCAACGCCAACGCTTCGGGGCCAGGATCCTGGGCGGGAAAGGTCGCGTCCAAATCGACTTGCCGCGCCGCTCGCTTCCGTTCCCCGCGGTAGAGGTTGCGGGCGATCGTGAGGAGGTAGGCCTTCACGGTGCCCCCGGAGACCTCGCCCGGCGTGACCCAGGCCCGCACGAACGTTTCCTGGGTGATCTCCTCGGCCAGCGATGGGTCGCCGGACATGTAAAGGGCGAAGCGGTAGACATCCGCAGAGTGGCGCTCGAACAAGCTATGGAAATCGATCAGCATCGCGCCCCCTAGAGACAATAGTCCCGAGACGCCAGAAGGTTACACGGGGCTATCATGTTTTCGGGAAGGACGGATGCGTGCCTGCACAGGCCGCCCGACACTTGCTCGGCTCTAAACGCAGGGTCGATCGCCAAGCGAGTTCGTCGGCAGTCAGAGATCTTCGGGGTCGAGGGCCGCCACATACGGCAGGCTGCGGTGCTCGTCGTTGTAGTCGAGCCCGTAACCGACCACGAACACGTCGGGGATCTTGAAGCCGAAATAATCGGGCGTCCACTTCGTTTCTCTGGCCCGGTCCTTCCACAGCAGCACGGCCGCTCGAACGCTCGTCGCCTCGGCCGTCTTGAGCTGCTCGACGATCGCCGTCAGCGTGCGGCCCGAGTCGAAGACGTCGTCCACAATCAGCACGTCGCGGGCGCGGACGTCGGGCAGCAGATTCAGATCGACGCTGACGTCGGTCCCCGTCGTCGTGGGGCCGGCGTAGCTCGACGCTCGAATCATTCCGACTCGAAGCGGCAGCTCCATCGAGCGAATCAAGTCCGACACGAGCACGAGGCTGCCGGTGAGCACGCCGATCACGGTCAACGGGCGGCCGCGATAGTCGTCCGCAATCTGCCGGCCCAGTTGGGCGACTCGTTCCTGAATCGCGGCTGCTTCGATCAGTCGTTTCACACCCGATGTCCGTTTGTAGTGTCCGTCTATCAGCTGGGTGTCGGGGTGGCTGGGGTCGGCGTCTCGCCGCCCCCAGTGTTCAACACCTGGGGGCTCGCCTGTCGGCTCGACCCCAGCCACCCGCCGCGAAATTCTAAAAAGCGGCCCTCACCCTGCCCTCTCCCATCGGAATGGGAGAGGGTTTCGAAATGCGAATCAGGTGCCGCGACGGTTGCCGAATAGCTCGATGTGCAGCCGCGGTGACACCGAGTACCCGCGACGAGCGGCCTCATCCCGCAGCCAAGCGGTTTTGTCACGCAACTCGTTGGCGTCGGTCCCCTGCGGCATCAGAAACACGCGATCCGGAGTAATGCCGCCGATTCGTGCCACATGCCCGTCGACGTCGACCACGTCTTCCGGACAGTCGATCACATATTTCAATTGATAGCGATAGTCCCGCGTCATCCGCGCAACGACGTCAATGCGATCGCGGAGTGCCTCGTGGCGCTTGGACCACAGGACATCCGTCGGAGTCGAATTGGGCCGCTTGGGGCTGATCGACATCAGCGCGGCGTGAGCCGGTCGGTGAACGGTTCCCGCCGTTTCGATCGTCACCAGTCGGCCGGCGCGAGCCAAACACTCGGTGAGCGGGACAATGTCGGGCTGCAACAGCGGTTCGCCTCCGGTGACAACGACATGCTGACAGTCGCACGCCAAAATCCGTTCGGCCAATTGTTGCCAGGGTTCGTGCGTGCCTTCGGGTTCCCAAGAGGTGTACGGCGTGTCGCAGAACCAACACCGCAGGTTGCAGCCGGTCGTTCGCACAAAGACCGAGGGCGTTCCGGCAAATTCGCCTTCGCCCTGAATCGATTGAAAGAACTCGGCGATTCTCATGAGCGATGGGCCGCGGGATAACTGAGCGGATCCGTCAGACCCGCCTCGGCGAAGCCTTTGAGCCGCAGACGGCACGAATCGCAGCGACCGCAGGGCCGCCCGTCGAAATCGGGATCGTAACAGCTATGTGTCAGCGAATAGTCGACGCCGAGGTCGGTGCCCGTGCGGATGATCTCGGCCTTGGTCATCTGAATCAACGGGGCGTGAATCCGCCAGGTGAGCGTCCCCTCGACGCCCGCCTTAGTTCCCAAGTTGGCCAGGCGTTCAAAGGCGGCCAAAAACTCGGGGCGGCAATCGGGGTAGCCGCTGTAGTCGAGCGCGTTGACGCCAAGAAAAATTTCGGAGACGCCCAGCGTTTCGGCCCAGCCCAAAGCGATCGAGAGAAAGATCGTGTTGCGTGCGGGGACGTACGTCACGGGAATCCCGGCGGACATTTCGTCTTCCGCCCGGTCCTTGGGAACGGGCAAGTCGGCGGTGAGAGCTGACCCGCCGAAGGCGCGCAAGTCGAGGCTCAACACGACATGTTGCAGGACACCTCCTGCACGCGCGACGCGGCGGGCCGCTTCCAGCTCGAAAATGTGGCGTTGACCGTAGTCGAAGGAAAGTGCGTACGGTTCGTAGCCGTCACGCCGCGCGATGGCCAGTGCCGTGGCAGAATCGAGCCCGCCGCTCAGCAGCACGACGGCTCGTCTTTTCTGGTCCGACATGGTCCTGTTTCCGAAAGAGAATATCTCTCTCGGAGGCTAACAGGCTGGGCTCGCGCCTGCAATTTTGTCGCTTGGAGCAAGCTTTCGAGAACGACACGCTGCGATGGCGCATTGAATCGAGAACGCGAAGCTCCCCCAGCTAACGCTGGGGACTCGGGATGCGCTGGGAATCCTGCCGAGCCTCGGGCGTGAGCCCGAGGTGGATGCATTGCGAACTGCCGAAGAGCACTGCTGAGCGAGCTCAGCAGTGGCACACAGACTTAAAGACAAGCCGCTCTCAGAAGTCGGTCACGACTACGCGGGGATCGTCGCCACCAGATCGTCCGCGAGCTTTTCGAGGAGCTCGTGGGTCGTGCGCAGATCGACGTGCTCGCGGGGGCCGGCATCGGCTCGGCGGTAGCGGCGGAGCGTGAAGACCCCCGCCCCCTGCGATTGGAGCAACACTTCGTAAAACGTGGTCGCGCTGTCCCGCTTGTCCGGCGATTTCGAGCGAATCAAAACCTGCCGAGCCTCAGCGTCGATCTCCAGCGGACCGAGCGGCTCCATCAGGTAGGTGATACGAGCGCACAAATCCTGCGCCCACTTCTTGAGGACGTCGGCCGCGGCCCCGTTGAGCGCGGGCACTCGCATGCGAAGCTCCCGGCAGGAGCAGCTCATCGAATCGGCAGCCGTGACGTCGACGGCCAGGTCGATCCCGTCCGGTCCCGAGACCGCAACGGTCTTCGGCACTTGGGCGAGATGCCCGGCAAGTTTGCGAATTTCGCCAACGAGTTGTTTTCCGCAGCTCATGGGTCGGCCCCTTTTATCAATTATATCGTCGATTCGACGACTGATTTTGTCAGCAATCCAGCTATTTCTGTTTGATTTCGTGCTGCGAGCCATCGAAGGAAATGATCGTCGGCTTGTCGTCGACGATCGTTTCGACGTGCACCGGCCGCAGCCACAGCCGCTGCAAATTTGCCAACGTGTCGCGGGCATAGTCGAGTTTCAGCTCGACACCTTGATACTTGTGCTTCAAAAACAGTTCGCCCCGATTCCGATAATTGCCGTCGACCACATACATGAACGGCCGTCCATGATTGGTCAGGCTGTTGAGGAGCTGCTGTTTGATCTGCGGAAAGTCGCGGGAGACGATCTCGTAGTAGTTCGATTGATCGTTGTACGCGAAGGAAAAAAACTTGTGCTTGATGCAAAACTCGGGCGTCAGGAACGAGTCGATGAACGTCACGTCGTTGTGGATCCGTCGCACATCGAAGATTTTCTCCCGGCCCAAACCCAGGCCTTTGTCCCACTTCTCCTTCGCGGCGAGGTCATCGCACTCTTCATACTCCGCACCGAATTGTCCTTTGTTCCAGCGCTCTTCGATGTCTCGGAACAGCTCGATGCCCAGCTTGTACGGATTCAGGCGATTGGCGCTGGTGGCCATGGTGCCGCTGTGGTGGTCGGCGTAATCGACGACCTCGGCATCCGTCAGCCCGTGGCGAGTCATGATGGTCGAGTGCCAGTAGCTGGCCCAACCTTCGTTCATGATTTTCGTCTGTCCCTGCGGAGCGAAGTAGTACGCCTCGTCGCGGACGATTGCCAAAATGTCTCGCTGCCAGTCCTTCAGCGGCGCATGCTCCAACAAGAACAACAAAACGTCGCGCATTGGCTCTTCGGGGAATGAGCGATTGTCTTCCTTTTCCTGCTGCTTCTGCTGCCGCTCCCGCGACTGCCGCTCGATCACCTCGGGAGGATTGATGAAGGAGTCCATGTAACCTTTGGAAGGGAACTTGAGGTCGTACTTCGACTCCTCGTCTTTGGATTTCTTGGAGGCGCGCTCATCCTCGGGGGTCGGCAAGCGTTTGATGTGCGGCGCGTGCGGGTCGATCAGGTCCTCGAGCGACAGGCAGGCATCGATGAACAGCTCGACGGCGTCGGAGCCAAAGCGATCGCAGTAGCGGTTCACGCGGGCCGCATGGTTGGCCATCTCGTCGAGCATCCGGCGGTTGGTGGGGGCGAACCAGGCGTTGTTCTTGAAGAAATCGCAGTGTCCGTAGACGTGGGCGATCACCAGCTTCTGATCGCCCAGCGCGTTGGCCGCCAACAGATAGGCGTAACACGGATCGGTGTTGATCACCATCTCGTAGATTTTCTGCAAGCCGTACGCGTAGCCCTTCGTCAGTTCGTCGTATTCGGCCCCGAACCTCCAGTGGGGATAGCGGACCGGAAAGCCGCCGAACGCGGCCAGCATGCTCATCTCTTCGTAGTCGACGACTTCGAAGATGGTGGGGAAGAAGTCGAGACCGTAACTCCGCGCGCGCGCTTCGATATCATCCTGCGCGGCCCTGATTTCGGCCGGCAAAGGGCGAGCGGCGAGTTGGGTCATTGGTCCACTCCGTCCTGACTCTCTACTTCTTCACCTCTGGCTCCACGGACGGTCAAAAGAGCGGGTCAGCTTGCCCCAGCTCACTTCACCGTCTCACTTCCCCGTCCCCAAGAACTCCTTGATCGAGTCGTAGATCGCTTCCTTGCCTTCGATCTCCGAAAGGATCAAGTTGTCGAACTTGTCGACGACCTTCCGCAATTCGCGGATGTAGTCGCCCGAGCCGTAGGGGCTTTCGACCTGGCCGTAGCAGAACAGGTTGCTGCAGGGGAGCAAGTTGGCCGTCAGCGTCTTGAGGCAGCTCTCGTTGTCCTCACCCCAGTTGTCGCCGTCGGAGAACTGAAAACAATAAATGTTCCAGTCCGACGGGGGGAAGTCGCGGGTGATGATCTGCCAGGCGACCTGATAGGCCGACGAAATGCGGGTCCCGCCGCTCTCGCGCGTGCGATAGAACGTGTCCTCGTCGACTTCGTGGGCGGCCGCGTCGTGCACGATGTAGCGGCGTTGAACGCCGTCGTACTGACGCTTCAGCCACGTATCGATCCAGAACGACTCCATGCGGACGATCTCTTTCTGATCGTCGGTCATCGATCCGGAGACGTCCATAATGTAGATCACGGCCGCGTTCGATTCGGGCTCGGTTACCGTCTTCCAGGAACGGAACCGCTCGTCTTCCCGCATGGGAATCACGACCGGGTTCTCGTAGTTGTAGTTGTCGAGGGTCACCTGCCGCTTGAGAGCTCGCTTGAAGGTTCGCTTGAAGTGCCGCAGGCTGTCGGGACCCGTTTGGCGAATCGACGTGTAGCGGTCCTTGCGGCTCTCGAGCGAGTCTTTGCCCTTGGGCTCGATGCGCGGCAGCTCGAGCGCCTCACCCAGCATGTCGGCCAGCTCTTCGAACGAGATTTCAACCTCGCGGATGTGAGAGCCGGGCTGATCGCCCGCCTGACCCTGGCCGTCGCCGTCCTGGCCTTGCCCCTTGCCTATGGGTTGGCCGACGTCGCCTTCACCCTGGGCAACGCCGCCGGATCCTTTTTGGCCATGGCGGAAGTGGGGGATGTCGATGGCGGGCACGGGAATGCTGACCAGCTCGCGGCCCGTGCGGCCGATCATCTCGCCATGCGTGATGTACTTCCGCAGGTTTTCGCGAACTTTTCCCCGGAGGATTTGCTTGAAGCGTCCGAGGTCTCGATCGATGCTGCGGGCCATGGGTCAGTCCAAGGTCCAACGTCCAAGGTCCAAAGTCGGGCGAAAGGAGGCCACACTCCGGCCCCGACGACCTTGGACTTTGGACATTGGACCTTGGACTAATTCATTCAGTCATTCTTCGTATCACCGCGCGCGAAGATGCTGGCGACGTATTGCAGAACGTCGGTCGCCGACTCTTCGTTGTAGCCGTAATTGCGAATCAGCCGGCTCTTCACGATGTCGATCTTGGCCTGCGTGTCGGCATCGACCACGTTCGAGACGAGGCTGGTCAGCTTGATCGTGTCCTTCTGGTCCTCGAAGAGTTTCATTTCGAGGGCTTTTTGCAGCCGTTCATTGGTGCGATAGTTGAACGTCTTGCCGTCGAGCGCCAACGCGCCGATGTAGTTCATGATCTCACGACGGAAGTCGTCCTTTCGCGTGTCCGGAATGTCGATCTTCTCTTCGATCGAGCGCATCAGCCGTTCATCTGGCTCTTCCGGTTGGCCGGTGAACTTGTTGCGGACCTTTTCGCGCTGCGTGTAGGCCTTCACGTTGTCGATGTAATTGGAGCAGAGACGCGTGAGGGCTTCTTCGTCGGCGGCGATGGCCCGTTGGACCTCGTTCTTCACAATGTCCGTGTATTCGTCTTTGGCCACGCCGATCAGTTGCCGATAACGCTCGCGGATCTCTTCGCTGTGGATCAGCGAA
>DASRXU010000488.1:0-7089 GCA_035687365.1 Planctomycetaceae bacterium
TCCGGTTGCCAATAAGCCTTGCGCCGTGGCACTTTGCGTCCATTACATTTCGGAAAGGGCCGGTCGGCCCGCTAGAAAATGAATCCGGCACGCGGCACGTGCTGGTTCGAGGGGGGGTTCTCGATGGGGACGGCCCGCAACTTCGTGATCTACTTGTCGCTCGCGACGACCTGTGCTGCCCAGGCTGCTGATCCTGAAACGCAAGGATCCCCGGAGAAAAGACCGAACGAGAAGCGACCGAACAATTTGGTTTCGATTCTGCTTGAAGTCCCCAAAACCCTGCCGCGTCGCCAAACATTCTCGTTTACGCGGCCGACTTCAGGCTGGATCTTGATCTCCTCGGCATCGTGGCATCACGGCAACAGGATCGTCCTCGACCCCGAAGGGAAACGGGACATCATCGTGATGCGTCGGGGAAACGCCGGCGGGCGGATTGAAGCGATGCGCCATGTCGAAAAGGGAGCCCACCAGCTTCGAGTGGAAGTCGCCCCGGGAGGGCAACTCGACCGGCTTGTTGTTAAGGCAATTCCCGAACTGGTCCATTGCGGACTGGGTTTCGAGCCGGCGATTAAAGCCTTCGGGCACTATGACCTGGCGTTCCTCAAGCGAGACGTTCTGCCCAACGTCACGACGCTGATTGTTCCCGGCAACCTCCAGCTTCCGCAGCCAGCCATCGACGATTGGCACCGCCAGGGCAAACGATTTGTGGCCGAAGTCGGCGTTGATGCGAATGCCAAGACTGCGGAGGACCACGTCAAGAACTGGACCGCTCCATTGGCGAAGTCGCCGTTCTTGGACGGCGTGATCGTCGACGAGTTCATCGTCAACAATCCGTCGATAAACCGTTCAACTGTGAGTGCTGCGCGTCAAAAGCGCTTGCAGGAGGAACGAGATCGTCACCGTGTTTACGAAGAGGCGATGCGAAAACTGACGACCGACGCCCGATTCAAGGGCAAAATGTTGTACGCGTATTTTGGCGGCAGCGGCAAAAAGCTGAACCAGGAAGTGATCGGCAAGAGCTTTGTTCGCACCATTCTCGACTGTGGCTACCGCATTGTCCCCGAACGCTACCTGTTTGAGGTGACAAGCGAGCAAAAATCCAAGGCCGCGCTCGACGCGTTCGTCGAGGGGATAGCCGATTGGCAGACCAAGGAGCCGGGAGCCAAGAAGCAGATGGTCATCGCCTTCGGACTGTTTTCGATGCCTCCGGGCGGCATCAACAAACTTCCGAACGTCGACTACCACGTCTGGATGGACCAACAAATGAATGTCGTGGCTAATAACCCGGTGTTCGCTGGGCTCGACGGGATCGAGTGGTGGACGTCGCTGTTGGCCGATGAAGAGACCGTTCGCTTTGTAGGCAAGCTGTATCGGCACTACGCCATCGAGGGAAAGACGTCGCTGTTGACGCGGGATCCGCTTTATCTCGATCACATCCAAAACGCCGACTTCGAGAAAGGGCTCGAGGGATGGACGCTTCACGCCGCCGAGGAAAAAGCGATCCAAGCCCGAAGTTTTCCCCGTTATGGCCGAATCGAGGGGCGCTACATGGGTTTGGGGCGCCCGGCCGACCCGGAGCATATCGGTGACACGTTTCTGTGGATGAAGCGTAGTGCCAAAGGGCCCAACTCGTTTTCGCAGACGATCAAGCATCTCGAACCGGGGCGGCTTTACTCGATGGAGATGTTCTCGTGTGATTACCGAGATTTGGTCGAGCCCAAGAAGAAGTCGCAAGAGGAAGCGCACAAGTTTTTGGGAAGCGTGCAACTTGATGGAGTCGAAGTCGACTCGAGACGCTCCTTTGAGGAGATGTACGCTTCGTCGCCAGAACCGCCGATTTCCGTCTGGATCACTTATCACTGGAAGGTGTTCCGCGCTGCGGGACCGACTGCCGAGCTGGTCGTCTCCGATTGGCCGGCCGGCAGCGCGCGCAGCGAACCGTTCGGCCAGGAGCAGATCTTCAATTTCTTGGAGATTCAGCCGTATCACGAGTGATCGCATGGCCACCCGTGATTCGAGTTAGCGAAGCGCCTTTTGCCTGCAAGAGAAGGGTGTCTTACCGGCCGGCAAACAAATCGCCGACGCCGCTCGCTCTATGGGCCGACGTCGGATCATTTTTTTTCGTCCGATTGGACGGGAAAGAATTGAGTCGGCGGCGTCATTAGTCTGACTTCACCCTTTCAGAACGTCTTCCTGGATGAGCCGGCTTTCGCCCGAATTCATTGCGCGGCTGTTCGACCGCCACGTGGCGGCCCTTGAACTGTTCGCGGCTCAGTGGTTCCCAAATCCGTCGGACATCGTCCAGGAAGCGTTCTTACAACTTGTGCGACAGGGTCGGGACCCCGACCGGCCCGTTGCTTGGCTTTACCGGGTCGTCCGAAATGGTGCGATCACCGCCGCCCGCCGCGAGACACGGCGGCAGCGCAACGAGCAATCGGCGATCGCCCAGGCTCGGCTGCGATTCGAAGCGGATGGTGAAAGTCCGCTCGACGCCGAGTCGGCCGCCCAGGCGCTCGCGGGGTTGTCGGAGGAAAAACGGGAAGCGGTCATCGCCCGCATCTGGGGCGGTTTGACCTTTGAGGAGATCGGGGAGTTCGCAGGGATTTCGTCGAGCGAGGCTCATCGACGGTATGAGGCGGGCCTCGCCGCGCTGAGAAAGAGTTTAGGTGTGACATGGCTGACGAAGAGCGCAGCGACAAAGAGCTAGGCGAGCAGCGAGAACTCGAACGTGCGTTGGGGTTCCTTCGGCCCGCGGCTAGTCGGATCGATCGTGACCGATTCTTGTTTCTGGCCGGTCAGGCGTCGGCCGAATCGGTGCGTCCGAACTCGGCCTTCAGACGATGGGCCTGGCCCATGGCGACCTTGCTGAGCAGTGTGGCCGCGGTCGTGTTGTCTGTGCTGTTGTTCTCACGGCCACACGCAGCTGGCTCACGTGAGGAGACGACGATTGCCGATGCCAATTTGCTTCGCACTCAAGCCGGGGCCGATGTTCCCGCCCAGTCTTCGCCGCCGCGAGTGGCCGTGACGAACGAGCGCGCCCCCGATTTGGCCAGTCCGGGAATTGAATTGAGCGTGGGGCCAACGGCTGATGAGACGGCCCGCGCCTTGGCCGACGGATCCAACTATCCACACTTACGTTCATTCGTTCTGGCTTACGGGATTAATGCGCTTCCGGAGCCCGCACCCATTCAACCGTCTACGGCGGGCTCGGCGACGGATGACGAACCGCGCACTCAACGAGAAATGCTGCGTCAGATATTGAAAGAACGAGCCGCCCTCAGATCCTCCTTAGACTCGGCCGGCTGATTCTCCGAAAAGGAACAAGTCATGTTGCGACAGGTAAGCCGACATTTGGTGGTCGCAGTCGTTTGGGCGACTTCGCTTGGAACAGCTTCGTTTGAAACGGCGGCGTCTGTGAAAGCCGCGCCGCCACAGGCCGAATCGAAGCCGACGATTGTGCATCTGTCGGTCGATCCGGCGGCCGAGCCGCGGCCGGCGCTGCGATACAGCTTTATGACCCCGTTAGGCCAGCGCAAGCCAGGCAACGCGGCCCCGTTTTACTACCGGGCGATCCTGGCGTACGTTGCAATTCGGGGACGATCTTCCGGGGCCCAAGGTCATCCCAATCTCGACGCTCGCGTTGACGCCTGGGCTCAGACACCGCTGGAAAAATTCCCCAAAGACGAAGTGCGGAAGGCGCTGCAAGGCTTTCGCGCATTCGATGATTTGCGCGAAGCGGCCAGCCGCGAACGGTGCGATTGGGATTGGAGACTCCAAGATATCGAGGGGCCCAAGAGCTTCGAGTTCATCTTGGAGGAAATCCAGCAGAGCCGGGGCCTGGCGCGATGCCTGGCGGTGAAAGCCCGATTGGAGATCGCCGAAGGCCGCTACGACGACGCCATAGAAACCTTTCGCATCGGTTACCAGCTCGGTCGCGATGTGTCGACCACTCCGATCATTATCCCCGGCTTGGTCGGCGTTGCCGTGACGAACCTGCTTGATGACCAGGTCCATGCTTTGATGGCCGCAAAAGGCTCGCCGAACCTTTATTGGGCGCTGACCGAGCTTCCGCGGCCACTCATCGATCTACGACCGGCCGCCGAATTTGAGGTCAACTTTCCCGCGCGAATTTTTCCCTTCCTCAAAGACCCCGAACAGGCGCAGCATTCTCCGGAACAGTGGGCTGAGTTGGTATCGCGCGCCTACCTAACGCTCAATCGGCTAGCCTCCGACCAACCCCGAGACGAGTCTTACGACTGGCAGACGCGTTTGTCGGCCACAGCGTTGGCACTGCGCGGATATACGCAGGCCAAACGGAACTTAATCGCCGCGGGATTCGACGCAACCAAGATCGAACAGATGCCCGTCGGCCAAGTGATTGCGGTCGATGAGGCGCGCCTGTGCCGGTACGTCGCCTCGGAATCGCTGAAATGGACGTTCCTCCCGTATCCAGAAGGCTGGCCGCGACTGAAGCAGGCGGACTCTGATCTAATCCGCGACCACTATCTCGGCCCGGCCCTGACGAGCCGAGAAGTCATTCCGATCAACTCGTTGCTCTTACCCGCAATCAGGGGGGCCATCGAAGCGATGATCCGCCGCGATATTTCGACGGCTGCCGATCGGGCTATCGAAGCGATTCGCATGCAGGCCGCTCAAAACGGCGGGAAGCTGCCGGGATCCCTTGCCGAAATCTCCGTGGTTCCGGTGCCGGCCAATCCGCGCTTTGGAACTCCCTTTCCGTACCGGGTCGAGGGCGACAAAGCGATTCTCGAAGTCCGACGGGCCACTCAAGCCCCGCAGCCGATGCAAGAAAGCGATTATCTCTTCGAGATCACCATCGCCGGCGATCGCCACTAAAGCGCATCGAAGGCCCTCAATAATTCCGCATACAAATCACCGGAGTAAGCAGATGTCCCCCAATGAAACCCATCGTGCCGGGCTCAGTCGGCATCGTGTCGCGATGCCACTCTCAGCCCGGCTTTTCGTAGTCAGCGTTTGCCTCAGCGCCCTGTCGCTGACGCCGGCGCTGTCGGCCGAAACCAACGCGATTCCACTGGCCGTCACGTCGATACTCGACGAGCAAGCGGTCGCCGTCGTCGGAATCGACACGACGCGACTCGATCTGGACGCGGCCGTGGCACAAGTCTCGGCCATTCCAGTCTTATCCGAACGCGATCGCGGCGATCTCGTGCGGCACAAGAAACAGCTCGCACAATGGCTGGATCAATTCCACAAGTCGGGTGGACGCGACCTGTGGCTCGTGCTGACTCTTAGCGACGAACTGCTGGGGGCGCCCCTCGTTGTCGTTCCCCTCAATGCAGGCGCCGACCGGGCGCAATTAGAAAGCCTCTTTGTGAAAGGCAAACTCGGGGCCGATGGGCCAAAATTCCTGCTCGTCGTTGAGGCTGCCACGGAACGCAACGGTGCCTTGATCTTGGGATCTGCAGCTGCGCTCAAACGACTTCAAAGTTTCACCGGACCGCTACGGACGATTCCGAAAGAAGCCCAGGAGGCCGTCGCCGGTACCGAGGTGCGGGTTTTTCTGTTGCCGACAAGCGATCAACGGCGCGTGCTCAGCGAATTTCTCCACGATCCACAGGCTGAGCGGGCGATCGCCGAGCATATGCCGCCGGGACCCGCCTCTGCCGAACTTCTCCGTGATCCGGCGGCGATTTCTCGGATGGCTCTGACGGACGGACTGCAGTGGCTGGCCCTCGGGATTGCGACTCACGACACGTTGAGCCTCAAGCTGGTCATTGGCTCGAAGGACGCCACCTCGGCCCAGGCACTCGCTCTGTGGATGGGCGGAGCCTGGCAATTGGCGAAGCAAAACTTCGTCGCTCAAAAGACGCCCGATTCGCAAATCGTTGCCGCGCTGATGGATCAACTCTCGCAGCTTTTCGCCCCAAAGGTCGAGGACAATCGGCTGACGATCCAAGTTGACGCCAAACAATTGATGGCGTCAGCGGCCGGGGCCTTTCTTGGAAAGGCTGCTGTCGGTGTTGCACAGAAGGCCGAGACCAACGTCGTGAAAGGCACTCTCAAGCAATTGGCGCTGGCGATGCACAATTACCTCGACGTCAACAAGCACTTTCCTCCCGCGGCCATTCGCGATGCGCAAGGCCGACCTCTGTTGAGCTGGCGAGTCATGCTGTTGCCTTATCTGGACCAAAATGAGCTCTATCAGCAATTCCATCTCGACGAGCCGTGGGACAGCGAACACAACAAACCGCTGATCGCCAAAATGCCCGACGTCTACGCTCCGCGCAGTGGCCAGCTGCGGGATCAGGGAAAGACGACCTATTTGGTGCCGGTCGGCAAACAAACAGTCTTCGGGCCGAAAGAGGGAATTACGATTCAGGACATCACGGACGGCACATCGAACACGATCCTCATCGTCGATGCGGATGCCGACCAGGCGGTCATCTGGACGAAGCCCGATGACCTCAATGTCGACGGAGTTGACGCCAAGAAGGCGCTCTTCGGCACTCGGAAAGGGCAAATCAGTTGCGCGTTCGCGGATGGCTCCGCGCAAGTTCTCGGGCCGCAACTCGACTCGGCCACGTTGCATGCGCTACTCACCCGCAACGGCGGCGAACCGGTCGCACACTAAAGCGTGACGAGGAGCGTTCGCAACGTTGAGCATCTTCATACATTCTTCACGGCGCCAAACGGTTCCTCGTGAGGTTGAAGGCATGAGCGTGTTATTATCGTCCGCGAACATTCCCGCGCCCGGTGCACTCGCCCCGACCGAAGACCTTTTGGCCGATGTCCGAATTGCGACTCAGACGATGGCAGGAGATCACGGCGGCCAGTCTTTTCGTCGGGTATGCCGGCTATTACCTGGGCCGCACCTGCTTGTCGATCGCAACGCCGTTGATGGTCGACGCCCCACCGGAGCAGGGCCTTAGCATTGAGCAGATTGGCGTGCTCAATAGCGTCGGCATCGCGGCCTACGCTGTCGGGAAGGTGATTAACGGAGTCGTCGTCGACTATTTCGGCGGCAGGCGGATGTTCTTGGTGGGGATGACGGCGACCGTCGCCTGCACGGTGGCCTTCGGACTAAGCGCCGCTTTCCCGCTGTTGGTG
>DASRXU010000489.1:0-13192 GCA_035687365.1 Planctomycetaceae bacterium
AGAGGTTTCACCATGAAACGAGGTAGGTGTCACGGTGGAACCGCCAGAGGTTTCACCATGAAACGAGGTAGGTGTCACGGTGGAACCGCCAGAGGTTTCACCATGAAACTTTCCGTCCTCGATCAACGCCTTAAGCGTCGGCCAGAGAATCGTGAGCTCGCCGGCCGCGCGGCCCCTCTCGCAGAATTGGTCATTGATGGACAGCAGCGGCATTCCGCATTCGGCGAGCGCTTCCCTCAATGCGGTTTCGTCAACGCAACCTTCCGCGATCAGTGACAGTACGAAGGCGTCCCCCTTCAAAGCCGCGATCGCTCGAATCACAGTCGACCGGGACAGCTTGGTCAACTTCACCAGCATCGCGATCCTGACGCGGGGGGATCGACGCTTGCCGATGATCTCGTCAGCCATGCGCATGACCGACAGGCAGGCGGCGCCGCTCACCCGGCCGTACTGCGTTGAAACCACGCGCGGCGCGGGAAGGAGCCGGAGCCATCGAAGCTGGTTGCGGCGCTGGTCGAACAGGCTTTGTCCGTCGTTGTCGGCGTCGACGTCAGCCGGTGTGCGCACCGTCCCCGCAGTTGGTATCATTCGAGCATCCGTTCGAGTTTGGCCGCGCGACTTTCGCTGAGTCGGCGGCCTTTTTTGCTTCCCAGGTCGCACGATCGGGACAGCCCATGCCTACCCATTCGCGCAGCTGGGCGACCGAAAATCTGAGAGCCCTGCCCCCTAACCTTATCGCCGCCGGCATCCGCCCTTCGCGGTGCATGTCCTCACAGTGACGCGCGCTGCATGAAAGCAGCGCGGCGGCACCGCGAATATCCACGAGCAGCGGGGCGAGCGGGCCGTCAGCGGTCGAAACATCGGCCGGGCTGTTGGGCCTTGCACCGGTTGGTCGGGTCGGCGTTCGGTTGAGCATGCCGCCAGCGTAAATCCCGCGCGCGAAACGCCCAAGCAGCTGCTATCGCAAAAGAATTGCGTTGCGAAATGTGTTGCAGGAAGCCGAAACTAGTTTCACGGGTGAGCCGGCCCGGCCAGAAGACGGGAAAACCACCGGCGAAAACGCGGAGTGAAAACTCGTTTCAATCGCCGAGCAACTCCCTGACCCTTGCGTTGCCGAGCCTGCGAATGACCGCTGCTCTGACGCGCAATCGGCCGTGTCGATCGTTTTTCAAGAGCTTCCCCTGGGGAAGATCCTTGTGTGCGCGGTTGTACGCCTCGATTACCTTCGACCAGACGCGGAGTTTCTCAAGCAGGTCGGCAAGTTCCTTGTCTCGCTCTTCATTGACCGCTTTTGGTCCCCGTTTTGCCCCGCGTCTACAAGCAACCTTCTCGATCCACCGTTGGGAGGACTTCTTTTCATAAATGAAATGCTGCCCCTTGTGAGGCCACGGTTTGAATTCAATTTTTCCCGCTCGCCGCGCTTCACTTAGTTGCCTATGCAGTTCGCTCACGGCGCGAAAACTTCTGGGAGGAGGCAGCATCCGAACGATTCCAACGTGGAATATCCATCCCGTCGGCGGCCTTTCGTCCAGAGAGGCGAGGTAATTTTCAACGTCATCCTCCATGACGACATGTTGCTTGATCCACCACACCTTCGTTCCGCGCCCCTCCTTCGCTTTCCGACCGTTCTCTGGCTCGTTCCGCTGCGCTTTGCGTTTTCGCTTTATGGGCCGCGCCTCTTTGTCTCCAACGGTCTTCAGCGCCTTGCGCCGAACGGCATCGCGAAGTAGTGCGACTGCAACGCCAAAGAATTCCGCCGCTTGGCGGAGAGTCAACCGCCGATTACTGGGATCGCCGCCATCGAAAGTCCCGTCGCGCTCGGCCGCAATCTTCTTGAGCTGCTTGCGCCCGTAGAACTTAAGGCCCATCTTCTTGATAGAGCGCAGTTCTCCAGATTGCTCGCGTCGCTGCAAAAGATTTCGCGAAAGCCGATATTCGCGCCAGCCTTCGACTTTCGTGAGTAACTTGCGGCCCGGATGGACCTTCCCTTTGAGTTCGAGGCGAATGCCAGAAAGAATTCGCTTGGCGTCCTCTTTGTCCACGACCCACTCGCGCCGGCCCCCCTGCGGCTCCGCACGCAATCGTTCTCCGTCCAAATAACGGCAGCCGGTCTCGATCCACGACATGGCCATTCCCCATTCGGCCCCGCTTGCCGTCTTGCCGCGCTTCGCCTTCGTGATCTCTCGCAGAAATTGGCGCAGGAACTTTCCTGGCCGAAAATCGACCGACAGCGCAGCCTCCGATCGCGCATCCAATTCCTTCTTGGCTGCGCGAACCTCGGACGCCACGAACCCAAGGCCCGGCCGACCCACTCGCGAACGCTTTGCCTGCGGGACCAAATCCAGCTCATCACAAACGGCCTTAAAACGCTGGTTGGGACCATGCCCTAGCAAGGCGAATGCGGCTTTTTCCTGCGTGAGTAGCCGAGGGCCTTTCTTCTCAGCGACGGCCGCCTTAACGTGTCTTGCCAGTAGGAATCGCATTTTTCGGACGCGGCCCAACGAGTCGGGTTCGGGAGCGCGACGCAAGAAGACGCGAAGCGTTCCGTGTCCGAACCAGCCGCCCCGCTGGCGCGCTTCGACAGTCTCGATTGGGATTCCGAGCTTCCAGGCGACGTAGGCGAAATTCCACAGCTGGTCTTTCGAGCCAGGAATCGCGAGACGAATGATGCGATGTCGAATGCCGCGACTGTCGATGACAAAGTCCGGGCGGCCGTTCTGCTTTGCGATCCGCGGCTTGCTCAGTGTGATCTTAGGCGCCACGAGAGAACCTCCATTGTTCGTGTTCGTGGGCTGGCACCGGAGGGATCGCGACAATGGAGAGCGCGTCAGCGCCGGTGCACACTTAGGCCGTCGACCGTAGCTACTCGGCGCGACAGCAACCCGCCAGCATTTTACCAATCGAATCGGGGGCAGAAAGTCCTTGCTTTCCGACGCGCCATCGTGGACGCTGGCCGCCATCGGAAAACGACTGTCTGAAGGGCCCGGCCATGTTCAGCGTTTCCTGTCCGCAGTGCTCAAACAAGATGAAAGCCCCCGAGGACCTTGCTGGAAAGAAAGCAAAATGCAGCAAGTGCGGCCACAAGTTCATCATCCACGCGACATCTATCCAGGATGCCGAGTTTAGGCTGCTAGCCCCGTCGAAAGCGCCGCCCGTCGTGTCTCTGTCGATCGCCGATGAAACTCACGATGAGCCTGCAACGTCTGTCGTCGCGCGCGTTCCGAGCGCGCCGAACGCAGTTCCAGACTCCCGCGAAGAATTCAGGTCTCGGCCTCGATCGTTCCCGGGAGGGAGGACGACTGCAATCACGCTTGCCGCTGCTATTCCTGTGCTTGGGGTGGTCGGCTTCATGTTGGCTCGATCCATTCCGGCCCAAAATGAGAAAGCAGTTGTCCAGGGCGACCCGGTGCAGTTGGCGCAACCGCATCTCTCCGACGAAGCCATCTTGCAATCCGCCCCAGGGTCCAGCATGACGGCCGATCAGTATTTTGAATATGAGGCTGCGTTCCTGCGAAATACTGGTGACGGCCGGCCTTTCACCGAGCACAGCGGGAAGCGCGTGACATGGACGTGCGTCATTGACCAGACCGACATTTCGACAAATGGCGAGGTCAACCTCGTTTTTGCGCATTGTCCGAGCGCGGAACGACTCAGGCTGACACTTGACCAAGAGAAGCAGCTTGAGATTCTGAATCAGCGCCGCGTTGTCGAGGAGCGAAAGTCCAAAGAGGCCGAGTTGGAGTGGAAAAAGGCGAATCCAAGCGCTGAAAACGTAGACGACGACAAGGTCCGCACACTCTGGGAAGCCTACTCGGCGGCACAGGACACACAGCTCGAGACGATGTGGAAAATCGCTGCGTTGGTAAGCAAGGTTGGGACCTACCAGCAAGCGCGCGGCGCAACTCGGTTCGCACTCCATTTCTACAACAAGAGCGAGTGGAATCAGATCAAAGAGGCGGTCGCCAAAAAGCAAAGGCCACCCGCTCAAGTGCCCGCGTGGCTGACTTCGATCCCCGAGTTGGCGGACCTAGCGTCGTCGCCCGAATTGGCGGCGGACTTAGCGTCGTCAAAGAAATCCGCCGTCACGGCGACCGTCGAGGGCATCCTGTACCCAGGGAAAGAGATTTCAGACTTGGTCTCGTTGCGCTATTGCCGCCTTATCGAAATCTTCAGCGCCGGTGAGTGAGTCATGTTCAGTGTTTCCTGTCCGTCCGGGCTATCCCACACCCCGAAGTCATCCGCACCGCTAGAATGCGGTTCACGCTGAATTAAGGGCCATCGGCAGTGGACTGGGAAGCTTTCTGGAAAGATGTCCGAGATCGTTGGCGGCGCGATGGTCGCGGGCATCTTTGGCTGCATTTTCGCCGTGATCGTCGAACTCGCGCTCAAGTGGGCCGCTAATCACCCTTGATCGATCGACTTTCCGCGCTGCCTTTGATCTCCCCATCGTCCTCGGCGATATCCGGCGCCTGCAGCCGTCGCCGCTCGGCTAAGTTCGCCAACTCTGCCGGCGGTTCGAACCCGTTGAGGGTCAACCACTCGAGCGCTCGAGCATCGTCAATAATCTCCGCCGGCAAGCCGGAGAAGGCGTCGAGTTCACCCAGCAGAGCCCACCGGCCGGCGACGCGGAAGAGTTCGCCGCTTCCCGAGGCCGTTCCGATCCACCGTTGGGCCTCGCTGATCGAGAACCACGCGAGCGAACCGTCGGCCATCAGAATCGCGACGGTCTCTCTTGCGCCTCGAGTGTCAGCCACGGTCAGCTCCGTCCTTGGTCCCCCCAACGACGCGCTGGATCTGCCCCTTTATCTTGTCGGGGAGCGCGGCCCAGGCCGCGTCGACGATGACCCGCTTCAGGTCGCTGGGCAGCTTGTCGAATCCGGCCACGATCCGGGCCCGGTCCTTGGCTGTCAAAGTGGCAAAACCAGTTTCAACTGCACCGGATTCTGCACCGCTTTGAGGGTCGGCGCTAGCATTTCTCGGGGAATTTGCAGGTTCTTCGAGTCCTGCCACGACCATTTGCCCAGCCGATTCGGCTGGGTTTTTTTGTTGGCCTGGATCGACTTGGAACGGCTTCGGAGGGTCCGCATCACGGCGTACAGTGGTGTTAAATCCCTATCAACTTTGGAGCCCTTGGGGTTGGCATCCTCATTTTCCAGGAGCTATAGCATGGCAAGCCGCAAACCAACCCCTTCGATCGCGGACAATTTGAACATTTATCTGACGTATGACCAAGCGGTTCAAGCTGCGACCAACATCCTGAAAAAGGCTGAATTGCTCAAAGGAAAGAAACAAAGGGTCGTCCAAGTGTGGGCCAAAAAGGGAGCCCATAAACTGTATTTCGGACTCACAGACGCAGTTCAGAAGGGCACGCAGACGGCCTGGGACGAGCCGCGCGACTAATTTTGTCTCGGAAAGCGAATCGCGAAGTTCTAGATTTGGTGACCGCTGATTCACTCGGGAGGCGATCAAATGTCAACGCATGTAACCCGCTCGATCACAACGCCCGTTCGGAAGGAACTGAAGACTGCCGCTGACATTTGGGACCACTCAGACAAAGGTCTAATTTTCTGTTGGGAAAAAGGCCGCGAGGAACGGGAACAAAAGCCGGATTTGGCGGAACGTGCCGAGCGGGGCGAATTGGTAACGGTTGGGCAATTGGGTGGCGAAAAATATGGGATGTGGAAGCGGGGCTCGCTTCAATATCTGGCGTGGTGGCAAGGCCTGCGGGGCGAGGATCTGAACGTATCATTTGTCGCCGAAATCGAGATCATCTGTCCCAGAATCTTCGTCGGGACAGATGGGAAGAAACACCAACGGCTCTACGACTTTCCGGGTGGCACAAAACCGCCTTACTTTCGAGACTTGCCCGTTAAATAAGGATCAGCACGGTTTCGGAACGTCATGTCCGATCAGTGTGCGTAGGAATTCCAGTTCGGAAATGATCTCAAGATCAGCCCCCTCCGCGAGCAATTCCTCGGCTCGCATCATCTTCCGGCTTTTGGTTTGTCCAGTAGCAAACGTGCGAAAGTCCTGGTCGCCCAACACGAGAAAATTCGTGTGCTTGGTGACGCCGTTGCCGCATTGACCGCCTGCGTCGATGACTGCCTCCATCGCCCGATGCCTAGTCATCGATTCTAGCGTGCCCGTGAAGGCAAACATCCGGCTGTAGAAGGGGTGATTCGGATCACACGGACCGCTCGGGCAGAGACCCTCGATGTCGATCCTTCGGCTACGGAATGCCGTGTCCGCATACATCGGCTGATAGCCGTCTGTCGGGAACAGCTTTCCATTCTCGATTACCAGTTGTGCCGCGAGGGCCTCGATCGAGTCGGCTCCTGCCTTCGCGCACGCGTTCACTGCGACCTTAGCACACGCGAACGCATCATCTTCGACCTTGTGATGATCGAATTCGATGCCGAGCATGGTGGCAATCGGCTTGAGGCCATAGCTGATGAGTCCGGGCCATGATTTTTGGGCGATGACGCGGGTACAAGAGTACGTGAATTCGGGGAATGGGATGCCATACTCGGCCAACGTCGCGCGCAGGACGCTCATGTCGAAACTGGCGTTGTGGGCTAGTACTGTTCGACCATCAAGCAACGGCTGTAAGGCAGTCCACAATTCGTCGAATTCCGGCTTGTCCGCAACGTCCTCGGCTCTGATGCCGTGAATCCATGTGTTGTATCGGCTGAACGACAAATCCTTTGGACGGATGAGCCACGAATGTTGGGCCGTCATCTGCCCGCGTGTGATCTCCACAATTGCGACGGCACACGGACTACATCGCTGCTCGTTTGCCGTCTCAAAATCTATCGCCACGAAGTCCATGCCCGCATCCTTCGTAGTGGGGTAATCTAGCGCCCAGTAGAATGCGGGATGGAGAGCGACCGGTCAACAACTACCGCCAAAAGCCGCGCAAGCTGGCTGTTTTCATTTGCTGGCAACTGCTCGCGCGGCTCGATGTGGTGCTGCGTCCCGACGTGTTGCACCGCTTTCGCTCGGGTGATGTGATCCTCGGTAATTCCTACGGGCGACGCGTCGCTCCGAATTGTCTAACCGCGCGCAGACGAGGCCCGACGGAAGGGGTCAAAACCGTTCTGCATTTTTGGCACAGCTTTTTCTTGACATTACATCTTTCCTCGCTTTACATTGGCCCCCCGTCTCGGGCCTAGAGAGATCCATAGGGAGCAGCTACGTGCGTAAACCGACAACGGCTTTCGTCTGGGGATTGATTCTCTTTTTCGCAATCGTGACCGGCAGCCTGGCTCCAAACCGTGCCGTCGCCGACCAGGTGTTCATCACTGACTTCTCCGATGGATATGCGGAGTCTCCCACAGAAAACGGCACCTACAGTGTTTTGAATACGTCGGCCGCTGACTTGGTGATTCGGCAATTCACGGGTACGGTTGAAGATCGTGCGCTTGCGAACTTCAATCTGTCGGCGCTGCCTACGAACGCTGTGATCACGTCAGCCTCGTTGAAGTTCGATAACGTTGCGTTCACCTCCAATACAGGCAGAACCGTCGATATTCTCGGATTCAGCACCAGCGGCGGAGTCACCTTGGCTGATGCGACTGCCACCGCCTCCGCGCTGGGTTCTTATGACAGCTTTGCGCTGGGGCTTGGCAACCAAACGGTCGCCTTGTCGGCAGCAACCCTGCAGTCTCTTTTCGCGAGTTCAAACATCGTGGGGTTGCGGCTGCAAGGAGACGCTGAGACCGTCAACACCGCGATCGCGAGTAGCCGATTTCCGAACGAAACGCCGGAACTCGTCCTCAACTACACCGTCACGCCAGAACCCGCGACGTGGACCCTAGCGCTCATCTCCATCGCGCTTGGTGGTTGCGCGTGGTGGTACAGGCGGCGCCAGGTAGCACTTGCTTAGTGCGGTGCCGATTGAACGAGAGCGTTTTCGGAAAACGGGTGAGGGAATCGCCAACGCTCGATGGAAATGTCCGGTACGCCGGTCGCGAAGGCGGCCGATGAAGCCTAGAGCGCGGCGGGGGGATTGTAGTCACGGCGCACCGCTTGGCCTACTCCTCTGGCGTCGGTAGGCCGGCGAGAACGACCGGTGGCGCATTGCCGCATGGGCGAGCGGAAGTCCAAGGCATGACTGAGCGCGTCGACGATCCGCGCTGGCAAGCCAACGGACGCCGGTTGATCGAAATCGCCGCGGGCGAGCCGTACCCTGCCAAGGATGCCGCCTGCGAGACGCTGCTGACGGCATCGATCTCAAATTCCGGAAATTCCCTGTAACATTCGCGCCGCTTCCCCGCTATGCGACAGGTGTCGACGGATTTGCCCCGTCTTGCAGTCGATCCCGGCAAATCCGAGAGAACCCGGATTGTCTTTCAGTTTCCTAGGAGCACGTCTCATGGCAACCTGTCCCAACTGCAGCCAAGCGATCGATTTTGTTCAGACCGGCAAGACTTCTATCTGGAAAAGGAATCTAACTCCCGGCTTGGGCCTTGGCAGCCTCATCGCAATCGCTGTGATTGTCTCGATCTTTTCGCAAGGTCAGTCCGCGGAAATTCGAACCCTGAGCACGAACGTCCGCGCACTCGAGCAAAAGGTCGATGCTCTGACGAGCCCCGTCATGAATGCGAAAGGCAGCCAGAGCAAATAGGCCATCGTCGCTGACCCGACCGCAAGCTGCAGCCGGAACATTGGCGCTCCGGCTGCGCTAGCGCGGCTTCGTGTTTTTCCGGGAGAATTCGTGCTAACTTCGAATCCTGCCACGATCATTGAAAGAAGCCGGCGACTCTTCGGCGTGAAGAGTCGTCGGCTTTGTTGCTTCGCTGGACCGATCGTCAATTTCTTAGAACCGCACTTCCATACCCAGGTTCAAGCCCTGGGCCCAGAAGGCTGATTGGGCCGCGTTGAATGACGGCCGCGACGGATCAGTGGCCGGCGCGGCGATCGGAGGGTTGGCCTGCTGGACCAACGCCGTGCGGAAAAGATTCGCTCCGCCGTCGATCTGGTTGCCCGGTCGAGCCACGTCGCTGATGTAGAGGAAATCGTAGCCGACGAAAACGCGGCCCCACGTGTTGAACGCATAGCCGAGCGTCAGATCGACTTCGGGCATTACCGCGAAGTGGTCCGAATCGTGGCCGCCCAGGTTGCTCAGCTGAGTGAAGGCACCGCCCGCGTAGGTGACCGGAGAGCCCAGCAACGGGTTGCCCAGGTTGGTTTGCGTCGAGCCGTCGATGTTGGTGCGCTCGACCGTATCACCGAGTGCCACTTTGAAGTCGCCTCGGTAGTAGAAGCCGCCGCGCCACCCGCAGTGCCCGTCGTCGGGAGAACTCTCGAAGCGAATGCCGAGCAACGCACCGTAGAAGTTGTTGCTACTGCTGAAGGTGTCGGTGGTGTTGTAGATGACGTGCGATTGAGCCTGGTTGTTCGTCTGATTGTTCGATGTGTAATCCAGGTCTTCCCCCAGCGAGAGCCAGCGGAAACCGAACATGGCATCGACGCGGAAGCCATTACACCGGTTGACATTGAACAAGCCGTAGCCATCAGCTCCCTGGAGGCGACTGACGAGGCTCATCGAATCGTGCGTGATCAAGTTGTTGCTCAGTCCGCCGGGAACGGCGAAGATTGTGGCCAACGCGGGCAGCATGGCGCTCGGCCCGGGCGTTCCACCGGTCGAGGCACCCGTCACGTCGAAGAACGGAGTCTGCAAGGTCGGGGCCGCAGCTCCTCCCAGCGTGGAAGCTGTTTCGCTCTCACTGACGGTTCCCAAGTAGAAATACGTTCCTTCCATTCCGACCGTGTGTTCCCGGTCGAACCAGAAGCCAATCGTTCCCTTCACGCCTTGTCGCGTGCCCAGGTCGACGTCACCGCCGCCAATCGCCACTGATGTCCCCGCGCCGCCGATCGCACCCGGACCTGGAGTTCCGCCACCCGGTGTGCCCGGGGCCACGCTGGTGGCCAGCGGTGTCGAAGTGGGGCTTCCCTTAGTCCACCACAAGAGGTATTCGGCCCGCGCCCAAACGCGGTCGCAATCGCACGCGTTGCAGTTGTTGAAGCAGCCGCCGCTCCCCTCGACTGAGTAACCCTCGCCCGGAGGCGCGCCGTACATGGGAGCCGCCGGCGCTCCGTACATCGGCGCGGCGGGCGCCGTCGCGATCGGTTGTTGCAACGAAACCGGCGCGGTGGTTGTCGTCGCGGGAACTGGTCCAGCGGTTCCCAAAACCGGCCCCTGGGCCAACGCCGCGCTGGCGCCAGCCAAAACAATGGCGACGGAGGCGAGCAATCCTTTGCTCATCGGCCTTCCCTTCAATTCCTGATTTCTGGCCCGTCCGGTCTGCAACGCAGCTTGATCGCGAGGCCGATCCGAGGCGGGCGGATCAAGCCGGCACTCGGCCGGCCGCATCCCACTTTCCCGATCGCGGCCCAATTGCCGTCTTCCCTGACGACAGATGCCAAGCCATCGGTTCTATCGACGAGCCGTAGGGCGGCCGGTGAAAGCAACTTAAGTCAGTTGTTAAACTCTCCTAGATTACGCGGTTTGACGGCCTGTAGCGAAATTGTCGAAATTGCGGCAATGACCGAAGTGAGCGGAATTTCTGCCTTTACGCGGCGTGCGGGCTGGGCGGGCCGCTGGTTGCTCGGCCACTTCGCGCGCTGTACGTTGAGTGTCGCCGACTCATTCATAGGAGGACGAAGCTCCTGTTGAGCCGGTTTCCTTTCCTACCCATGTAGCAGCGCGAGCGTCGCCTTACTCTTCAAATGAGATCCTCCATGAAATCCACACCGCTCCTCCCTGCCCTTCGTTCGCCTCTGCCGCTCCGGCTGTTCAGCGTGGCCGCGCTGTGCGCGGCTTTGTTCACCGCGACGGCCACCCGCGCTGCCGATGACTCGGGCCCCAAACCAATCCGGGTGCTGCTCGTGCTGGGCGGTTGCTGCCACGACTACGAAGCGCAGAGGAGCATTCTCGCGAAGGGGATCGCCAAGCGGGCCCGCGCGGAGTTCGTGATCGCCTACGACCCCAGCACGACCACGAAGCATCTCAATCCCGTCTACAACAATCCCGATTGGGCCAAAGGCTTCGACGTCGTGATTCATGACGAATGCACTTCCGACGTTAAAGACTTGGCCATGATCGATCGCATTCTTGCTCCTCATCGGCACGGGTTGCCAGCCGTCGTCCTGCATTGCGGCATGCACAGCTACCGCAGCGAAGGCTGGCCCAAGACGGTCACTCCCTGGTTCGAATTCACCGGTTTGCAAACGACGGCGCACGCGGCCCAAGAACCGATCGCCGTCAACTTCCTCGCCTCCGACAGTGCGATCACGCAGGGAATGACGAATTGGAAGACCATTCGCGAGGAGCTTTACAACAACATCGTGGGCAAACTGCTCGACACGGCCACGCCTCTGGCCCGCGGCCGCCAAACGACCTGGGACCGTAAACGCCGCGCGACCACGTCCGACTATGTCGTAGTCTGGACGAACAATTACCACGGGACCAAGGTCTTTGCGACGACCCTCGGGCACAACAACGAAACCGTTTCCGACCCGCGCTATCTCGACCTCGTCACTCGCGGCCTGCTCTGGTCCTGCGGGAAGTTAAATCCGCAATATCTGAAATGACAGATTGATGCGGGCACGCGATTCGACGGCGCTCTGGCGGGCGGCGGATTCTTACGGTACGCCCTTTGCGTTCACCTCAAGACGTTGCACAGGCGGTACATCTCTAGCCGACTATTGGCTCCGTGGAACTCAGATCGACTCCCACGGGATCAAATAGGGGTCGATCTTTCCATTCGGAGGCAATTCCAATGCTGTGGACACTCTTGTTGATCATCTTGATCATGTGGGCCCTCGGATTCGGTTTCGGCATCGCGGGCAATATCGTGCACGTCCTGTTGGTCGTTGCAGTCGTTGTGCTGCTCCTCCAGCTGCTGCAGGGGCGCAGGGTCGGGTAAGCCTCGCCCTTTCTAGCCCGCGAGTCTACTACTGGGACCCGGAATCGCTCTCAACGAGCGCGATTCCTCGCGCCTGGGTCTAGGCGCGCTCGTTTGGCTCGACCGAATGGGTCGGATCGATCAAGAGCCAACCGATGGCGGCTACCACCATGACCGTGGCAGCCAGCACCAGGACTGTGTTCCATTGGTGGTGATCCGCCAGGCTTCCGGCATACCAGGCGAAGCCCGCTGAGCCGAAACTGGCGCACATGTTGCCGACACCCAGCACCGACGCCACGTGTCGACCGCCAATGTCTTGATACGTGGCCCACATCGCGCCCAGACAGAAATCGATCGACAACGAGATCGCGGCCATTGCTGCCACGAACAGCCACACGTTTGTTAATTGCATGGCCACTAGATACAGCGTGGCAACCAACACGCCGGCGATCACGCCGGGCAGTCGGCGGCCCCAGATCGGTCCGAAGCGGACGACGAAGCCGTCGGTCGCCAGCCCACCCAGCAGAGTGCCCACCATGCCGGCCAGGCCGGTGAGCGCCGTCATCAGGCCGGCGACGACTTGTTCATCGCCCTCTTGGTAAGCGCGATGAGCGACCGCCGCGAAGGCTTCCTTCAGTTGGTCGCCGAAGGCTTCGATCAAGTACTGCGGGAGCCACGTGACGAGAAACACCCAACCGACGTCGACGCAGAAGGCGATCACGCACATCAAGAGAACTTCTTTGCTCGTCACGATCGCGAGCGGCGGAAGCGCCTGCCGTAGCGGCACTCCGGTCACGCGAACCGCCGGTGCGATCAAGTCGACCTCTGCCGCGTTGCACCAGGGATGCTCGCGCGGCGAATCGCGATAGAGCCAGGCAAAGATCGCAACCCAAATCAGGCCCAGTGATCCGAAGAGGGCGAACACGATTCGCCAACGGCCCGTCTCCCAGCCGAACAAACGCCCGACGAGCAGCATCAGCGCGGGAGTGATCGCAAAGGTCAGCAATCCGCCAGCCCGTCCCCCCATCGAGACGGCACTGCTCGCTCGGCCGCGTGCGCCATACGGGAACCAGCGCTTGATCAAGCTCGCGGCAGTCGGATAGGCGCCCGCTTGAGAGATGCCCAGCAAAATCCGCACAAGAATAATCGCGGTCAGGCCGTTCACGAGCCCCATGCAAACGGTCGCCAGCGACCAGACGGCGACGTAGAAGGCCAGCATCCGCCGCGCGCCGAACGTGTCGCTCAACCAGCCAGCCGGAACCTGAAACAGGGCATAAGCGAAG
>DASRXU010000490.1:0-19826 GCA_035687365.1 Planctomycetaceae bacterium
AAGACGTGCTGTTGGCCTATTGTCCCGAGCGGATTGTGCAGGGCTTCGCGGTTCGAGAGTTGCAAACTCTGCCCCAGATCGTCAGCGGCACGACGACGGCGGCGGCCGACGCGGCGGCGGCGATCTTTTCATCGATCGCCCCGCAAATCGTACGGCTCGCCCCGATGGAAGCCGAGTTCGCCAAGCTCTTCACGAACGCCCATCGCTACATCGAGTTCGCGATCGCCAACCAGTTTTACATGATCGCCAACTCGGCCGGCGTCGACTACAACCGCGTGCTCGAGGGGCTGAAGAGCAATTATCCACGGGCGAAGGGGATGCCGACGGCCGGACTGAGCGCGGGGCCTTGCCTCGTCAAAGACACGATGCAGTTGGCCGCCTTCTCGCAGAATCAATTTCCGCTGGGCCACGCGGCCATGCTCGTCAACGAGGGCCTAGTGCTGTACCTCGTCGAGGAGATGAAGCGCAAGTATCCGATTTCTGAGATGGTTGTCGGCCTGCTGGGGACGGCGTTCAAGGCCGACTGCGACGACACGCGTTCGTCGCTGAGCTACAAGCTGAAAAAGATTCTCAAGCTCGTCGCGGCCGACGTACTGACCACCGATCCGTATGTCGCGACCGATCCCGAGCTCCTGCCGGTTAACGAGGTGGTGGAGCGTAGCGACCTGTTGGTCCTGTGTACGCCGCACACGGCGTATCGCGACCTCGATCGCCGCAACAAGCCGATGATCGACGTGTGGGGCTTTTGGCGGACGTCGAACGCGGAAGGGCGTCCGGTGGACGCGGTCGTCTGATGGCTCGACTCGATATCGTGATCCCGGTGTACCAAGAGGGTGAAAATATCTGCCGCCTCTTGGACTCGTTTGTGGCCGAGGTCCGGACGCCCCATCGTGTGCTGATCTGTTACGACCGGGACGACGACAGCACCTTGCTGGCGATTGCCGGATACCCCAAGCGCGAGGCGCTCGACATCGTCCTGGTGAAGAATCGCGGGCGAGGGCCGCACGGGGCGGTGATGACGGGTCTCGCGGAAAGCACGGCCCCCTTCGCCCTCGTGTACATGGCCGACGATACGTTTAACGCGCGCCGCATCGACGGAATGCTTGAGAAGGCCGAGCAGGGTTACGACATCGTCGTGGCGAGCCGCTTTGTTCCCGGAGGTTGCATGGTCGGGGCGCCCTGGCTCAAGGGATTCTTGGTGCGCGGTGCTTCCTTCACACTCTATTACTTGGGCCGATTGCCCGTGAAAGATCCGAGCAACGGCTTGCGGCTCTTTTCGCGGCGGGTGATCGACGAAATCGCCGTCGAGTCCGACAGCGGCTTTTGTTACAGCATCGAACTATTGGTGAAATGTCACCGGCTGGGTTGGCCGATTGGCGAGGTGCCAATCGAATGGTACGAGCGCACAGCGGGGCAGAGCCGCTTCCGTGTCATGAAATGGCTTCCCAAATATCTGCGCTGGTATTTTTATGCGTTCGCGACCACCTGGCTGGGCGCCCGCTCGGTGACGCGGAAGCAACCGCGAACGGCCGCCGTATGACGGGAGGGTTTTGCCCTCCCAACCTTGAAAGGTCCGAACACAAACTATGCCAGATCAACTTTCCAAGGAGACGACTCCCGCAACCGTGCTCGTCACGGGGTCGGCGGGTTTCATTTCCGGCTACCTGGTCCAAGAGCTTTTGGATCGCGGCCACAAGGTGCTGGGCGTCGACAATTTTTCCAAGTACGGACCGGTCGAACGCAGCTATCAATCGCACCCGAATTACAAATTCGTGGAAGGGGACGCGAAAGACGTCGCACTGCTGACCGAACTGGCCCTCGAGTGCGACCACGTGATCGCGGCCGCCGCCCGCATCGGCGGCATTTCGTACTTTCACGCGTATGCGTACGACCTGATCGCGGAAAACGAGCGGATCCTGGCGGCCACCTTCGATGCGGCGCTCCGCGCGTTTCGCGAAGGGCACCTCAAGAAGATCACGGTGCTCAGCAGCAGCATGGTGTTCGAGAATGCGACCGTGTTTCCGACGCCCGAGGATCACGTCAAAGCCTGTCCGCCGCCGTCCAGTACCTACGGCTTCCAGAAGCTGGCGGCGGAGTATTTTGCGAAAGGAGCCCACGAGCAATATGGGCTCCCCTACACGATCTGCCGTCCGTTCAATTGCGTCGGAGTCGGCGAGCGGCGAGCGTTGGGTGACCGCGACATCTCCAGCGGCAACGTCAAACTGGCGATGAGCCATGTGGTGCCCGACCTGGTGCAGAAGGTTCTCAAAGGCCAAGATCCGCTGCGAATTCTGGGTGATGGCAAACAGGTCCGCTGCTACACGTACGGGGGTGACCTGGCCCGCGGAATCTGCGTGGCCCTGTTTCATCCGGCCGCGCTCAACGACGACTTCAATCTCTCGACGCCGCAGGCGACGACCGTGCTCGAGCTGGCCGAAATCATCTGGCGAAAGGTGCACGCGGCAACTGGTTCCGCGAAGCCGTTCCGCTACGAGTCGGACGAACCGTTCACGTACGACGTGCAACTCCGCGTGCCGGATGTCAGCAAGGCCGAACGAGTGCTTGGCTTCAAAGCGGAGACATCACTCGAGAAGGCGCTCGACGAGGTCATTCCCTGGATTCGGCAAGAACTGGAAAAGGGGCGGATCTAACCTTGGTTGCAATTGCGAACTTAGTTGAATAGCTGGAAGAGCGATGGCACTTCCGAAATATCTCAGCGTGGCGGCGCTTGTCTTATTTGTGGCGCTGACTCAGGTGTTGTTTGTGGCGGTGAGCGACCACGCCAAGCCAAACACGAGCGAACGTGACGACAAGTCCGCGGAATACACCGAGACACAGGGCTTCATTGAGCTACTCAAGGCCAACGGTGGTGCCAATCCTTCCGTAGAAGCGACGCTGCAAGCCCGCGAGATGACTCATGCGGTCCCGCTTAGGAAAGAAGAGGCAGACGCACTTCTGAAGATTCTTCGCAATGTGAGCGCTTACAAAATGCCGAGTGGGTATATCTGCGTCTTGTTCGTCCCAGCGGTGGATTCCTTGACATTGACCGTTGATGAAAGGGGCCGCAAAGTGGCTTACAAGTTCGACTTGCCGATAAACCGCTCGTATGTGCGCGATCGGTCGACGTATAGAACGTACGTCGTCCCAGACGAACACTTGGGCCAGCTTGAAACGTTGTTAGCAGGAGTCGGGCCTAGGAGGCCGCTGGTAGCGAGGCGTCCGACGGAGCCCGTCCTCCAGCGATTGCTTTCGACTATGCATCCTGTGCAGATGGGCGGTGGGCACGCGGACAAGCCGGCAAAAAACAGTGGCAGAAACGGAACGTGAAAGTGAATACGTGAGACTCAGCCATGCTTTCCAATTGTGAAAACGTCCGAAAGGAATAATGGTGAAAAAGTCGGCCGATCAATGGTTTGCCGAATACGGCGAGTGCCATCACAACACGGCGAACGAAGTCATTCATTGGATCTGCATCCCGGCCATCACGCTGAGTCTGTTGGGCCTGCTTTGGTCGGTGCCGATGCCGGCGGCGTTAGGCGGTGCGGGCGCGTATCTGAACCTGGCGTCGTTGTTCATCGTCGTGGCGATGATCTTCTATTTGCGGCTGTCACCGCCGCTCGCGCTGGGCATGTTCGCACTGTCGGCCCTGTTTTTCGCGCTGATTGTCGCCTTCGCCAAGCTCGGGCTGTGGCCAGTCTGGGCCGTCGCGCTGGGGATCTTCGTCGTCGCGTGGATCCTGCAATTCGTCGGCCACAAACTCGAAGGCAAGAAGCCCGCCTTTTTCGAGGACATCCAGTTCCTGCTGATTGGCCCAATCTGGCTGATGGGCTTCATCTACCGGCGGTTGGGCATCCCTTACTAGCGCTGAGTCGACGGTTCTTCCCGGCTCCCGTTCTGCGAGCTGAAGAGGAATTTGCACACCTCGTCGGCGACGACTGCGGCGGCATCCGGTCGGGCCAGCGAGCGCATCGCGCGGGTCATTCGGCCGCGGAGTTCCGAGTTGGGTAGCAGCAAGGCAAGCTCGTCGTGCAAGTGGGCCTGCGTCTTTTCGGGATCAATCGATTGCCGCACGACGCGCGCTGCGCCGACGTGTTCGAACGTGTACGCATTGAGCCGTTGGTGATTGCGGATCGCTTTGGGGTAGGGGATCAGAACGGCAGGAACGCCCGCGCAGGCCAGCTCCGAGAGCGTGAGTGCCCCGGCTCGGGAAACGGCCAGAGCCGCATCGCGGTAGAGTTCGACCGGATTTTTGAAGAACGAAGCGACCTCCGCGCGGACCCCGCAGGCTGCATAGCGCTGCCGCATGTGCTCCACGTCGCGGGCGCCGGTTTGGTGTACGATCCGCCATTGGGAAAACTGCTCTGGCATACGCTCGACGCAGCCGAGGAATGCCTCGTTGAGCGCGAGCGATCCCTGGCTGCCTCCCAGCACGATCACCGACCGGCGCGCGTCGTCGTTATTCGACTCGGTCGCCAGCGCGGCAATCGGACCGCGCACCGGATTGCCGGTCACACTGTGGGCAGCGCTTCGCGGCAATCGTCGGGCCGCGTCGGAGAATCCGAGGCAGGTGAGGTTGGCACGTCGGCACAGCCACGACGTCGCGCGGCCGGGGACGACGTTTTGCTCCAACAAGACCAGTGGGATGCCGGCCAGACGGGCAGCCCAAACGACCGGTACGCTGGCGAATCCGCCCAATCCGATCACGAGAGACGCCCGGCATTTCGGCAACAGCGACTGAGCCGCCTGCGTACTTTGCCACAACCGATTTGCGAACCGCACCGGGCGGCTCAGCATCGTCGACGACGGTTCGACGGGTAGGGCGACGTGCTCGAAACCGTGATCGCGAACAATCTCTTGTTCGACGCCGCGCGACGAGCCAACGAACAGGCAATGCACGGGCCGTCCGGTCGCGGCAAGAATCTGAGCGACGGCAATACCGGGGAACAGGTGTCCGCCCGATCCACCGCCCGCGAAGACGATCGTCTTGGCCGGCGACCCGTCCTGCGATGAATCACTCATACGGGCCAGTGCTCGTCTGCGACGTACGTCAGCGTATTTCGATTAGGGAACGGGCTGGTCTGCGGCGTCCGCTGCGGAATTGGTTGCAGTTGAGTTGGACCCACTCTCCCCGTCTGAGATCGGTGGCAGAATCCAAATCTCACCATAGTCAATCGGCTGTTCCGCTCGAAAAGCATGGTGCCTCAGCAACTCCAGAATGGCCAAAAACAGCCCGACCACGACACCCCGCTTCGTCGCGGAATCGAACAACCCGCTGAAGGGAACGCGTCCCTCACGCCGCACGCGCTCGGCGACCCGTTCGACGTAGACCGAGATCGGCGTGTCGTCATAGCGAACGCTCGCCTCGTGCTCGACTGTCCGACGCCGCAAAACGCGCGCCAGCGCGCTCACGAGGTCCCACAACTCCACTTCTTTGATCAGATCGTCGGCCAGGTCCCGCCCCTGCCGCGGGCGCTCATCGCTCAATCGCGGATAACGCTCCTGCCACAGGGCGGCCTGCGCCTCGAGCGCTTGCGAGGCTTCGCGCAGCCGTTTGAACTCGAGCAGCTTGTGGACCAGGTCGTTGTGGGGCTCCTCTTCCAACGGCTGCTCGGCGGCGGCTTCCTCCTCCTGCCGAGGCAGCACCGTGCGGCTCTTGATCTCGACCAGAGCACTCGCCGTCGAGACGAATTCTGAGGCTTGCTCGACGTCCAGGAACCGCAAGACTTCGAGGAATTCGAGGAACTGGGCGGTGATCTTTGCCAGCGGGAGATCGAGAATGTCCATCTCGTTGCGGCGCACGAGATACAACAGCAGGTCCATCGGGCCGCCGAAGATGTCGAGGGAGACTCGATATTCGCTGGTGGACATGGTTGCCGACTGCAAAGCCCTTGGTTCCGCGCCGGCGGTATCATAGTTGAGAGGGCGAAATCGCGTAAGACGGTCCGAGGAACCGGCGGGCTTACACCCGCCGCTCGCCTGAATCGCTGCACTCGCCTGGTTCGCTGGCGCCCTCTACAATAGGGCTTCCATGGCGCGAGATTTCTCGACTGAAAGCTTGTCGCACGATCCGGTTCACGGATACATCCCGTTCATCTCCAAGTCGGGATTGCTGGCCGGCGAGGTGGCCGAGCAGGAGATCATCGATCACCCCTGGGTGCAGCGGCTGCGGCAAATTCATCAGCTGCAAACGGCCTGGTGGGTTTTTCCGTCGGCCGAGCACATGCGGTTCCAGCATGTCTTGGGCGTGATGCACCTGGCGTCGGTTGCGCTCGAGCACTGGTACGATTCCCTCCGTGAGACCTGCCCGAATGTGCCGTCGCGGGCGTACGTCGAGAGCCTCATGCGAATGGCCGGGCTGTTGCACGACGTGGGGCATGGGCCATTCGGTCACTTCTTCGACGACCACTACCTCGACCAGTTCGGCATCACGCATGAAGACGTCGGCTCGCGGATCATCGAAGGCGAACTCGCGGAACTATTGCGGCGCGTACGACGCAATCCGCGCGGTCACCTTCAGCCGCTCGAGGAACTCGAGCCGCGACAGATCGCCTGGCTGATCCGCCGTCCGCGCGGTGACGGCGCGGAAGGGCAGCCCGAATGGCTGCGCAAACTCCGCGCGCTCTTCAGCGGCATCTATACCGTCGACAACATGGATTTCGTGCTGCGCGACGCCTACATGTCGGGCTACAACATGCGGGCCTTCGATCTGTGGCGGCTGTTGCACTACACGTTCTTCACCGACGCGGGGCTCACGATTCACGCCCGCGGTCTGCCGACGTTGATCAACTTCATCGAGACGCGGGCCAATCTGTTTCGAACGATTTACTTTCACCGAACCGTGCGGGCTCTCGACATCGCTCTGGAAGAGGTCTTTCCCGACACGATGCCTCGACTGTTTCCCGGCAATCCGCTGGAGCATCTCGATGCCTACCGCCGGTTCACCGAGTCGTCGTTCCTGGTCGACGTCGGGCGTTGGGAGGAAAGCGACGATCCGCAGCTGCGCGACCTCGGCACGCGTTGGGCTAACATCCTTTCGCGGAATGTCGGCTGGAAGATGGCCTGCGAGCGAACGGTCAATTTTCATACGGGAGCTGCCGAACGGACGACGATTTTTTCGGAGCCCGACCTGATCGAGCAGCGAGTTCGGGGCCTGTTGCCCCGCGAGTTGAGGGAGATTCCGCTCCGCGTCGACGTGGCTCGGCACTACCATCGGCCGAGCGCCCGGCGACCGTCCGGTGGGCAGAACTTTTTGCTCAATGCGGGCGAAGAGAGTGTGCAAGAACTGAACGACGATGAACTGTTCCGTGCGCTGCCGACCAGCTTCGCGATTTTCCGGGTTTACACGAAGGACCATCGGCACGACGCGGCGATCATCAAGGCGCTCGGCTCGCTGCTGGGCGACGCGGCGGATACGAAGACCAATATGTAATGCGGCGACGGCGGCTTGAAAATCAAAACGAAGCACCCGCCAGCTGACGCAGGCGGCTCGCCTTGACGAACACGACGAACATCAATTGAGGACCTCCGGCGTGGCGTTTGACCCTAAAGAGCAGCGAAGAATATTCGGCCGATTTGCGACGGGTGTGACCGTGCTGAGCACAATTGCCGAGAAGGAAACCTGGGGGATGACGGCCAACGCGGTCACGTCGTTGTCGCTGGAGCCACCGCTGGTTCTGGTCGCTGTGGTTCGAAACAGCGCGACCGACGGCTATCTCAAAACCAGTCGCTGCTTCGCGCTGAACATTTTGAGTGCCGAGCAACGAGACTTGTCGACGCGTTATTCGGGCCCAGGGCCGCGTGACTTTTCCGATCTGCCGACGAAGACCGCCGTAACCGGGTGCCCCATTTTGGTCGAGTCGATCGCCTGGGTCGATTGCCGCGTCGTCGACGTCTTTGCGGGGGGCGATCACGAGATCTTCATCGGCGAGATCGTCGCGGGCGACGCGCACGAGTCCGAGAACAAGCCGTTGCTGTTCTATAGCGGCAAGTACGCGCGCTTGGCGGATTGAGGGGACAAGAGAACCGGCGGACTTACACCCGCCGCTCGCCCTCGGGAGCTATCGCGGAATGCCGGGGGAGGAAATTCGCGGGTCCTGGCGTTCCCGCGACATGGCCCGTTCGCCGGATCCGAGGGTGACGGGAACTTTGAATTCCTGGCCGCCGCGGACAATCGTTAAGTCGACTCGGTCGCCGGGCCGCTTGCTCTCGATGGCCGTCAAAAAGTCGTCCGCATTCTTGATGGTTTCGCCGTCGATCGCGGTGATCAAGTCGGCGGCCGCGAAATCGATTGCGTCCCAAGAGAGGGGACCGCGACGCTTTTTGACGATCTGGGGGCCGCGCAGGCCGGCGCGGGCCGCCGGGCCGTCGGGCGTAATTTTCGCAAGCAGCATGCCCTTCTCGGTGACCTTGACCATCTGGATGCCGATTTCGGGTCGAATCACGCGCCCATGTGCGATGAGCTGCGGCACGACGCGAGCGATCAGGCTGCTCGGAATCGCGAAGCCGACGCCCGCGCTCTGGCCGGTGCGGCTGGCGATCGCCGTATTCATGCCGATCAGCCGGCCGTGCGAATTCAAGAGCGGGCCGCCGGAGTTACCCGGGTTGACCGCCGCATCGATTTGAATGATCGACTTGATCGAACGGTTGGAAGTCACCTGCAACGTCCGGTTGAGACTGGAGATGATGCCGGTGGTCATCGTCCGCTCGAGCCCGAACGGGTTGCCGATCGCGAACACGCGCATGCCAACTCTCATCTCGGCCGAATCACCGAGGCGAATCGGAAACAGGGCGTCGCGAGGCGCATCGATCTTGATCACGGCGATATCGTTGATGGGATCGGCGCCGACCGGCCGCCCTTCATAGCTGTTGCCGTCGAAGAGCATGACGTCGATCTTTTGGGCGTCTTCCACCACGTGATAATTCGTCAGGATGTGCCCTTCCTTGTCGAGCACCGAACCCGAACCGGAGCCCTCGGAAGAGACGTCCACGAGCATCATCACCGTGTTCGTGCTCTTGGTCGTGACGTTGACTACCGCCTTGTTGACATGGTCGTAGACCGCTACGCCGATGGCTTCGTCGGGCGAGAGCCCTTCGGCGTTGAAGAGCGGTTGGCCCGGGCGTTGGGGCTCGGGCGCAGCGGGGAGTCGCCGGTCGTCATAAGCCGGCAGCCTGGGTCCGTTCGGCGGAGGAAACTGGTCTTGGGCCGAGGCTTGATGACGGCTGGCCGGATCGATCAGCCAAACCACAAACAATCCACCGAGGACTGATGAAATCACACACGCGACAAGAACTCTCATGGCGCCATTCCTTTGGAGCACCCGCGGGGTGCTGCGCACGCTCGTCGGCTGACAGCCGGCAATTTTCGCGCTTTGGTATATGTTCTTTGAAAGTTTCCGACAAGACGGAAGGCGAGAGCTGCGAATGACTAAGCACGAATGACGAAGGAAGCACGAAGCCAGAGGCGTTCAATCAGACGTCTTCCGTTCGGGCTTGAGTCATTTAGACATTCCTTCGTCATTCGTGCTTCGGATTTCTCGAAGCAGGGCCAGTACGGGATTGGTTGCCAGCACTCCTCAGGGGCATTAGTCTCAGGCCATGTCAGATCAAATCCCAATCCATGTCGGGCACAGTCCTGATCCCGACGACGCGTTCATGTTTCACGCGCTGGCGAACGACAAGATCGACACGGGCCGCTACCGCTTCACACACGAGTTGCAGGACATCGAAACGCTCAACCGTCGTGCATTCGAAGGCGAACTGGAACTGACGGCCGTCAGTCTACATGGTTACGCCTACGTCACAGATCGGTACGCCCTATGCGCGTGCGGCGCGAGTATGGGCGACAACTACGGGCCGATGGTCGTTTCCCGTGGACCGACCGACATCGATTGGTTGCGCGATCGACACATCGCCATCCCTGGCGAACTCACCACCGCCTTCCTCACGCTGCGGTTGTTACTCGGCGATCACTTCACGTACGAGGTTCAGCCCTTCGATCAGATCCTTGATTTGGTCGAGCAAAAGAAGGTCGACGCCGGGCTGATCATTCACGAAGGCCAGTTGACCTATGCCGATCAGGGGCTGTCGCTGGTCGTCGATTTGGGAAAGTGGTGGCACGACGAGACGGGTCTGCCGCTGCCGCTGGGGGGCAACGCCATTCGCAAGGATCTCGGCCCCACCGCGATGCTAGAAGTGACAGCGTTGCTCAAGCAAAGCATCCAGTACGGTCTGGACCATCGCAGCGAAGCGCTCGATCACGCGCGGAAGTACGGCCGGCACCTTGACCTGGCGAAGACCGATTCGTTCGTCGGCATGTACGTCAACGATTGGACGCTCGATTTCGGGCCCCGGGGGCGCGAGGCGGTCGCGCTCTTGTTGCGGCGCGGATTCGAACAGGGTTTCATTCCGCGCCCGGTCGAGTTGGAATTCATCGGATAACTCAATCATGTTTACCACCATCAAAGAGCGCCTGGCTCGCAACGAACTGGTGATGTCCGCGGCCGTCGGCCGAGTGTTCCATCACAACTTTGTGCAGATGATCGGGATGGCGGGCGGTTTTCACGCCCTCTGGTTCGATCACGAGCATGTCGGGCTCACGATCGAGCAGCTCGAAGTCGGCACGCTGGCCGCGCGCAGCCTGGGAATGGACTCGTTCGTCCGCATCGCTCCCACCGATTACGCCCTGGTAACACGCTGTCTCGAAGCGGGGAGCGGCGGCGTGATGGCCGCCCAGATTTTCACCGCCGCCCAGGCCGAGGAATTCGTGCGCTGGGCGAAGTTCGCGCCGCGCGGCGCACGCGGGCTCAACAATGGGGGATATGACGCGCAATTCGGTCGCCTCCCCCCGGCGGAGTTTTGCAAGAAAGCGAATCGCGACACGTTTGTCGCTATTCAGATCGAGACGCTGCAGGCCGTCGAGGAATGCGACGCTATCGCGGCGATCGACGGCGTCGATTTGTTGTTCATTGGCCCGGTCGACTTGAGCCAGAGCCTGGGCGTGACGGGCGAATTCTTTCATCCCAAGTGCATTGCGGCGATCGACCGCGTCGCCGCCGCCTGTGCGAAGCACGGCAAGCATTGGGGAGCGGTGACGGCCAACCTCGAGCATTGCGAACTGTTGGTCGGCAAGGGATGCAAGCTGATCACGCCGACGAACGACGTCCGCATGATCACCGCAGGTCTGACCGCCTTCCGCAGACAGTTCGCAAAGTATTTCGCCGGATGATCGGCTGGCTGCGTCGTCGCCGGCGGCGTCGGATCGGATCGCGTCCGTTGCGTTCCGAATGGCGGGCGATGCTGGCCGCCAACTTCGTCCAGTACGAATGGCTCTCTCCCGGCGAGCGCGCGCAGCTCGACGCCATGTTGCAGATCCTCATGGCGGAAAAAAATTGGGAGGGCTGCAACGGGCTGGTGATGACCGACGAGATCAAGGTCACCATCGCCGCGCAGGCCGGTCTGCTGGTGATCGGCCTCACCGAGGAATACTTCGAGTCGATCTATTCGGTGCTCGTGTATCCAAGCGCCTATCTGGCCCGACAGACCGAGGTTCAGCCCGGTGGCGTGGTGGTCGAGAGCGACTCGCCGCGGCGGGGCGAGGCTTCGTCAGTCGGAGCGATCGTCCTCTCGTGGCCCGATGTGCTGCAAAGCGGCCGCATTCCGGACGATGGCTTCAACGTGGTGTTCCACGAATTCGCACACGCGCTCGATCTGCAGGGTCACGGCTTCGACGGGGCGCCGCTCTTGGAGAGCCGGGCTCAATATCAAACCTGGTCGGAAGTCATGACCGCCGAATATCACCGCCTGATTCAACGGACGCGGCACGGCCGACGAACGCTGTTGGATCCGTACGGCACGGTGAGCGAAGCGGAATTCTTTGCGGTGGTCACCGAGTCGTTTTTCGAGCAGCCCCTGGCGATGCAGGTCGAACATCCTGAGCTTTACGAGCTATTCCGGAATTTCTTCCGACAGGATCCGGCCGAGCGATTTCGCCGCGCGGGCTATGGCTCGTGATTCGAGCCAGTGCGGACTTAAGCGACCGACGACTTAGCGAGAAAACGCTTTCTTGTTCCGATTGCCGAAGGGGAACCAGGATTTCTTCTTGCCCCCCTTGGTCGTCGGTGGCGTGATCGAACTCTTGGGAACTCCAGATTTCGGCGAGAGGACCGAGTGAGGTTGCCGAGGCGAGGGGAGGCGCAGCACCGGTGAACTAGCCCGTGAGGCGGCCCCCTCCACGAAGAGAAACGCCACCAGCAGGAGGGGAGCCAATCCGCGAATTGCCAAGCGCATGCGATTCTTTCTAGAGGGCCGACAGGGTCTTATCGGCAAGCTGTACGGCCTGAAACGAGGAAATTGGGACGGAAGGCTCGAAAACCCGAGTTTTTGCTCAAGCCGGAGTCCATTCAGCGGTCGGCGGCTCTGCCAAAAATGGGCGCCCACCTGCGGCTGCCGGACGAATCAGCGGCCCGGCTTGATTGGTCCCTGAACCTCGGCTACGGTTGGCCTAAGAGTCGTTTTTTGCCCGCTTCCTTCAGACGTGGCCAAAACGGCCGCACCCGGGAGAGTTTCTTTGTTCGCCGGTCCGATTTTCAGCCGCGAGGCTCTGACTGCGCCTCGGCAGGTCAAGCATTTCTTGATTCGCTCTGGTTACGTGGCCGCGCTGTTTGTCCTGATGTACACGGCCGCTCAGGCCATGTTCGGTTGGCAGCAGGTTCGCAGTGTGGGCGACGTCGCCCGGTTCGGCAGTCTGGTCTTCCAGATCTTCTGCCTCGTGCAGCTTTCGCTCGTGCTGTTTTTCGCGTTGCTGCTGGCCGCCAGTGGAGTTGCCCAAGAGAAAGACCGCCAGACGCTTATCTTGCTGCTAATGACCGATTTGCGCGACTACGAACTAGTGTTCGGCAAGTTGTTTGCCAGTTTGCTGACGGTGATGGCGCTGATCGTGGTCTCGATTCCCGTGCTGTTTTTTGTATTACTGTTGGGCGGGACCGGGATGGATCAGGTCATTTGGGCGCTCGTGATCTGCGCCGCTTCCGCATTGCCCGCTGGGAGTTGGGGACTCTTGGTCGCCTATTGGCGGGAGAAGACATTTCAAACACTGGCCGTAAGCATGTTGGGGCTGGTGATCTTTCTGGGCGTCGTCGAGGGAATTGTCGCCATTCTTCCAGCCGGATCGGTCGTCGCGCATTGGGTCGGACTGCTCGATCCGTATCGGGTGTTGTTTTCGATTCTGGATCCACTCAAGGCGCATCACGGGCTGACAACCGCGCATGTGGCCTCCTGGGATTTTTTGATCGTGATGGCTGCCGCGGCCGTGGTAATCAACGGCGTGACGCTGCTGCGGCTGCGAGTTTGGAATCCGTCTCGCCTCTTTTTCACGACGGCCATGCTGCCCGAGGATGAAGCCGGCGCGGCCTTGCCGAATGCGGCTGCCAAGTCCCGCCCCGAAGCGCGCACGCGTCGAATCTGGGCCAACCCCGTCGTGTGGCGAGAAATCTGCACGAAAGCCTACGGCCGGAAGATCCTGGCCATCAAGGCGGCCTACGTGGTGCTGGCGGCGTTGATCGCCTTTCTGGTCGGCCGGCAGCCGGCGTCGGGCGAGCTGGTGCTGGGCATGATTTCGTCCAGTGGCGTCGCCTTCGTGGGGCTGTGCCTGATCAGTTTGATCATCATCAATGCTCAGGCCGTCACCGCGTTTACGTCTGAGCGGGACGGGAAAACGCTTGAACTGTTGCTGATGACCGATGTGACGGCCAAGGAGTTCGTTTACGGCAAGTTGGGCGGCATCCTCTATAACACGAAGGAACTGATCCTCATCCCGCTGGCCCTGGCGGCTTATGTCGCCTGGCTCGGGGGGGCCACGTTCGAGCAATATGTGTACGTGGCGATCGGCTTTGGCGTGCTCGTGCTGTTTTCTGCCATGTTGGGCCTGCACTCGGGTTTGAGCTTCGAGCGGTCCCGAACGGCAATCGCCAATAGCTTGGGGACAATCTTCTTCCTGTTCATCGGGATTTTCATCTTCATGCTGCTCTTGGTGGAGGCCCGCTCCTCGTTCGCTCAGCAGTTCGCCAGCTTCCTCGTGTTCATCCTGGCTGGAAGTATCGCCCTGTACGCGTCGCTTTCGCATCGTAATCCGTCCGGTGCGCTGATGCTGGCGGCCGGGGCGCTGCCGTTCCTGACCTTCTACGCGATCACGGAATTCCTCCTGCAAGGATCATTGGGCGTCTGCTTCGCGATCTCCGTCGCCTACGGCTTTACGACGCTGGCGATGCTCGTTCCGTCGGTCAGCGAGTTCGACGCGTCGCTGGGCCGCACCACGCTCAACAACACCTGACGCGGTCCTTCCTGCCCTTGCGGCAGTCAATTCTTGCTCCGCTTGTTGTTTCGAACAGCGCCTGTTTTGATAATGGGATCGTTCGCCCCTGCCTTGCGCCGTGCCGGCGATAACGGTGGCAACTGCCTGCCAGCGGCTGACGCTGCCAGCCCGAGTTCCGTATTGGAAGGACTGGTTCGTACCCCGCGATGAGCGAATTCCTGCATTCGACGGACCGTTGGCTCGCGGGCTTCGTGGCCATGCTTGCCCTCATGGCCCTCAGTGCTTTTCTTTCCGCCAGCGAGACGGCGCTCTTCTTTTTGTCGCACGACGAAATCCGCTCCTTCCGGGTCGGCCGACCGCGTGAACGAGCGGCCGCCGCGTTGCTTTCGGATCCGGATCGCGTGCTGACGGGAATCCTGTTTTGGAATCTCGTCGTCAATTTGCTGTATTTCGCCGTCAGCATTGTGGTCTCGGAGCGACTGCTGATGGCCGACCTTAGGACGGCCGCCGCCGTGCTCGGTTTGGTTTCGCTGGTCGCTCTGCTGCTCTTCGGTGAAGTTGTGCCGAAGGTGTTGGCGGCACTCTTTCGACGTCGCGTGGCGCCGCTGGTGACGCTGCCCATCGTCGCCGTGATTCGCGTGCTCGATCCGGCGCTGCCCTTCTTCCGCGGTTTGACCCGCATCGCGCGCCGCACGTTTCTGCCCCACATCCACCAGGAGCCCTACCTCAGCCCCGAGGATTTGGAGAACGCGGTCAACGTCTCCGACTTGAGCGCGGAGATGATTCGCCAAGAAAAGCAAATTCTCCACAACATTCTCGATCTCTCCGACATTGCGGCCGAGGAGGTGATGCGACCGCGGGGGACCTATCCCGCGTGCCGTGCGCCAGTTCAGATTCTGGATCTGGCCGCGAAAATGTCGGCTAGCGACTATGTGGCCGTCGTCCGCGAAGGGAGCGACGACGTGGAGTCGGCGATCGCCTTGTCGAGTTTTTCGATGATTGCGGCCGACCACCTGACCGAGGGGGCCGAAGACGTCGTCCACGTTCCTTGGTGTGCCAAATTGGGGGCCGTGCTTACGCTCATGCGGGAACAGGTCGTCAGCGTCGCCTCGGTCGTCAACGAGTACGGCGCGACGATCGGCATGCTGACCTACGACGATATTCTCAATACGGTGTTGGTCCCCGAGCCCGACAGGGCGGCCCGCGTCTTGTCACGTCCTCCCGTGCTCGAGGTCGCTCCCGGTTGCTATCACGCCGAAGGGATCACGTCGCTGCGTCACTTGGCAGGCCGACTGGGCATCGAATACGACGCCGACGCCGACGGACTGGTGACGTTGGCCGGATTGTTGCAAGAAAAGCTCGAGCACTTGCCCGCCGTCGGTGACGAATGCCGCTGGTACGATTACCGGATCCGCGTGATCGAGGTCTCGAAGCGCGGGCGGTTGCGAGCCATGCTCACCCGCGATCAACCGGTCGAGGAGGCGCCGGCATGAGTGGCATGCTGCCCTACCTGGGAGCGCTCGCGCTGTTCTTGTTCGGGCTGAGACTGGCGGCCTTTTTCAGCGGCGCCGAAACGGGATTTTACCGTGTCAGTTACCTCCGCGTGAGCATCGATGCTCAGTCCGGCGATCCAGTCGCCAAACGTATCCTCTGGTTCTGCCAGAATCCGACAAACTTTGTCGTGACGGCCTTGATCGGTAACAACGTCGCCCACTATCTGCTCACCGTGGCCGTCGGAATCGTGGCCGTCGAGGCCGGGCTGTCGGAGGGGATGGCCGTTGAAGTGATCGCTACGCTGCTGATCGCGCCGTTTGCTTTCACGTTTGGCGAACTGATTCCCAAGAACCTGTACTATCGGGCACCGCTATGGCTCCTGCGGCGCAACGTCGGCTGGTTCACGATCTTCTACCGCTTGTTCCTGCCGATCAGTTTTCCATTGATGGCCTTCACCCAGATGTTGCAGCGATTCAGCCGGACGGCCGCGAATCGCCCGGGTCAACTGCTCGGGCGCGCTCGCCTGGTGCAAGTGCTTAGCCAGGGGCACCAAGAGGGTCTTCTTTTGGACGTGCAGCGAAAACTGATCGAAGGGATGACGCATCTGGCCGGGCAACCGGTGGTCTCCTCCATCACGCCGACGAATCGGATTTTGGGCCTGGCGGAGAACGCGGCTCGTGACGACGTGCTGAGTTTCGCGCGCCGCTATGGACTTACGAATGTCGCCTTGCGCCGCACTACGTCGCCCGACTCGTGGTTTGCCTACGTGCGTGTGGCCGACGTGGCACTTACGCAACGCCCGCTCGCGTCGCTCGCTCGGACCATGCCCGTGATCGACGTTTCCTCGAGCAAGCTCGAAGCGCTGCTGACCTTGCGATCGCATGGGGCTGCGTATGGCATCGTCAAATCGGGTCTGAAGACGATGGGAATGGCCAGCGACCACGGACTATCCGAGCAACTGTTCCGTGAGCCGCAGGCCGCAGGCGGTCGCGGCCCCGCCCCGCGCTGAACGATGCTGACCCGATCGCGCTCAAAGCCTCTGGCCGACCGACTCGACCTCAGCCGACCTCGATGCACGGGCCGAACCCCGTCTCATCGGCCTCAACAATCACCGCCAGCCGCGGTGCAGAGAGCGCTTTGGGAGCCCAGGAGTCGAGTTGGCTGTCGATGGCGGTTAGGCGTCGCGCCAGCTCGTCTCGGCGCCCCTCCCACCGATGTTGCCATTGCGCGTAGAGCGTTTCATCAGTTTCTTCCCGCTGGACGCCTCGGCGGAGGGCGGCTTGCAAGCGGATCAGCGAGGCCTCGAGACGCGTCCGAATACAGGTCGGTCGGGCATCCAGCGGGAGCGGCGGCATGGAGGGTTCCGCGGTGTGGAGGATCAGCGAAGTCAAAGCAGCGAAGATGCGTAGACTTAATCGTCAGGTCATTCGGAGGACTTGAGCGAAGCGCGAAGCTTTGCGGGCAGGCCGCCGCGTGGAGTGCCCGCGCATTCGCGCAATTCGTCACTGTCGGTTCCGACGTCGGACCATCGAGCGATCAACGCCGCCAAGCGAGCGTCCAGTGGCGATCGGTCGTCTGCTGGATGCAGTCGGCTCCGATCCCAAAGCGTGCCGCCAACGCGCGGATTTCGTCGAGCGTCAATGCGGCGTGCAGCGATTCGGCAAACATCTTCTGCTGATGCGCGTCGGAATCGCCCGCGTAGGTCTGGACAAGATGTTGCAACTGGAGCTTATCGGCCGGCCGCAGGAGGTCACGGACGAACAGGAGACCGCCATTCGGCGAGATCACGCGGGCCATCTCTGCGAGGCAATCGGCCGGATCGGGAATGTGGTGGATGATGCTATTGGACATCACCACGCGAAACGCGCCGTCCTCAAACGGCAGCCGTTTGGCATCGACGAGCTTCAGCTCGATGGCCTGATCGAGCCTCGCCGCACCGACATTCTTGGCGGCGACGTCCAACATGGCCTTCGCCAGGTCGACCGCGACGACATGCCATTCTTTGCCGCGACGACAAAGCTCGATCGGGATGAGAGCAGTGCCCGCGCCGACGTCGAGGACGCGCGCTGCTTTGTTCACCAATCGCAGCAGGTCGTCGACGAACACTCGGTTCACGGCCGAGTGATCCATCGTGTTGTATTCGACGGCCTCTTGAGCGGTGTCCATCACCTCGGGTTCGAGAATCCGCGGGAGCATGCTGGACCTAGTCTGGGAGCGAGCATCACGGCGTGCAGGCGCAGCCTGTCGACGGTCGACAACTCAAGCGCTCTGCGATGATACTCGCCCGCGGTTCTGCGCGCAAGGCATGATGAGCGGCGGAACTCTCCGTCGGCCTCACGTCGTCCAGGAAAAGCCGGCGCTTCGTTCGAGGTGCGGTGCGGGTGTTTCCTGCGCGAGCTTCTCGCCCAGGGCGAGCCACGTTTGCCGATGGAGGCGGAGGACGGCCAGGGCATCGCCAATCGGCTGCGGATCGTGTCTGCGGTCGGCTTCGCCGAGCGTGCGCTGAACGTAAACGAATACCGACTTCAATTGCTCGACCAGGTGTGGCTGCTGACCCGAATCGAGGCCCGCGATCAATTCGGCCACGAATTGGTTCGAGCGACTGAGGTGCGTTTCGGCCTGCGTAAAGGTGCGGGACCGCAAGGCCGTTTCCGCCGCAGTCGCATGCCGAATCGCCCCGTCGATCACCATCAGGTGCAACTGGTGCGGAGTCGCCGTCAGGATCTTGGTTTCGAGATACTCGGTTGCGAAGGACATCGCTGCATTCCTTCCGTGGAAACGGCGCCGGCTGTGAGGCGCCGCCCGACGCTTAAATGATACTGCTACCGCTACTACTGCCGCTGCTACTACTACTGCTGCTGCTGCTGCTGGACGAACTGCTCCCGTCGTTATTGATCGGGACGATGAGGTTGATGTACTTCTGCTGTTGCTGCATTGCCGCGAGCGAGGTTTCGAGATTGGCGAAAGTGTTCGTGAGGGCGGTTTCTTGGTCGGTCAGGATTTGGTTCAGCTCGGTTATGCGGCTCTGGTACATGTTGATCGAAGTTTGCAGCGTGTTGGTCGCCCCGCTGAAGCTGCCGGTGTTCGGATTGGTGATCGCATTGAGCGTATTCTGAGCCACCGCCGAGAAGCCCGTTTTGGTGGTCGTGAAGAAGCTGGCGACTGCCGACGGATTGGTGTCCAGGGCGTTTTGCAGCGTCGATTGGTTCAGCGACAATTGGCCGTTGGCGCTGATAGTAATGCCCAAGTCGACCAGCGTCGAAATCGCACTCGAACCCGAGTTGAACGGCTGCGTGACGAGCGACGTCAGCTGGTTCCCAGCCTGCATGACGGTTGGCGATCCCTCGAGGATGCCCCCCGTTTCGGTCGTCGTATTGAATGACGTCAGAGTTTGGGACTGCGAAACGAAGTTGTTGTAGTTTGTGACGAAATTCTGCACCGCGGAAATGATGCCGGAATCGTCCTGACTGACCGTTGCCGTATCCGATTGCTGGCCGACGGCCAATAGCTGCACATTGAGGCCGGGCAGCGCGTTGTGAAACGAATTGGTGTTCGATGTTTGGATGAACCCGGAGGAGCCCGAGCCGACGCGCAACAGAGCGTTTTGGGCCTGCGTCGTCGTCTGAAGGCCCAGGTTGATCCCACTTTCGTCGACAAAGAACTGCCCGGCCGCTCCCGCCGTGTTCGAGGTGAGTGCCAGGTGGTTGGGATTAAAGGCCGAGCCGTCGTTCACGACTGACGCACTGACCAGCCCCGCCTGTCCGATCTTCGAGACGATGCTGTTGAGCGTGTCGGTCGACGAGATGTTGATGATGGTGGCCGTACGCCCGTCGATCTGCGATTGGCCGCTTTGATTCGCGGTGCCCGTTCCCGCGATTCTCAGATCCGTCGCTGTCTGGCCACCGTTGTCGTCCTTAACGATCAGCGCGTTGGATCCCCCCGCGTTGTCAACCAGGACGATGCCGTCGCCCGTACTGTTGAGCTGAGCGCTGACCTGCAGGCCGGCCGAGTTGATCGCGTTCAT
>DASRXU010000491.1:0-3520 GCA_035687365.1 Planctomycetaceae bacterium
CTTGCCATCGCGTCCCAGAGCAAGGAGCAGTGGTATGTAGCCCCCTTGCATCAGCTCAAGGCCGAAATCCTATTGCGAGGCCACGGCCCAATCGAGGCAGGGGAGACGGAGCTACAGGTGGCGATGCGTGTCGCTCGACAGCAAGCCGCGAAGGGCTGGGAACTTCGAGCCGCCGTCAGCCTCGCGCGGCTCTGGCGCGACCAGGGCAAAGTGCGAGAAGCGCGCGAACTGTTGGCTCCAGTGTACGGCTGGTTCACTGAGGGCTTCGACACGCGCGATCTGAAGGATGCGAAGGCGTTGCTGGAGGAGTTGGCGGCGTAACACCTCATGTTCACCTTGTTCAGCCTATGACCTCTAGTCTGATTTTCCGCCTGGACGGCAGCAGATTTCCTCGTACCTTCGGTTGTGCCAACGGTACATCAAATACTGGAAGCCCTGGACGTCCCCCTTTGCATCGAAGGTGATTGGCCCGAGCACGGTCTCGTAAGTGCTCTGGTGCAGCGTCTTTTCGATCGATTCAAGCGACGTCGATCCCGCCTTTTTAGCTGCCTCGGCAAAAATCTGGATCGCGGCGTAGGCATACAGGGTGTAGCCCTCGGGATTGAAGCCCTCGGTCTCGAACCTCTTGACCACCTCAGCCGCAGGCGCCAGCTGGCGCGGCTCCGGTCCGAAGGTCACCAACGTGCCCTCAGCCGCAGAGTCTGCGAGATCCCAGTACTCTTGCGTGAACGAGCCCGAAGTCACCATCATCGTTGCAGTTAGGCCACGACTGCGCGCCTGGCGCACAAAAAGCCCGGTCTCGGTAACGTAACCGCCGAAGTAGATTAGCTGGATGCCGTTATCGATCATCTTTGCGATCAGGTCAGCAAACTCCTTATCGCCCTGGGCAATCGCCGCGTACATGGTCTCCCGGCCGCCGCGCTGATGCAGTCGCCTTCTGAACTCGTCGGCAATGCCCTTGCCGTATGCGCTGTGGTCGTGGACAACCGCGATGCTGTCCGCCCGCAGATGATCGATAACGTAGTCGGCGGCAAAGCTTCCTTGCACGTCATCGCGCCCGCAAACCGCGGAACACGTTCGGGAAGCCCTGTTCAGTAAGCTTTGGGTTGGTCGAGCCCGGGCTTATCATGAGAACGTGCTTTTCGTTATAGACCCGCGAGGCTGGTATTGACGCGCTCGAACAATAATGGCCGTCAACGAACAGGACGCCCTGCCTGGACAGCTCATTCGCAACCTCCACCGCAATGTTCGGGTCGCAACCGGCGTCGTCAGCGATCACAAGTGTGATTTTCTGGCCATTGATGCCGCCGTTCTCGTTAATGTCGCGCACTGCCAGCTCGGCCCCCGCTGCAGCTGCTCTCCGAAGGCGGCGTATTGCGAGGTCATGGGGGAGATACTCATGGGACCGACGACTGCGACCCTGATCTCAGCTCGCAAGCGTCCCGTTCCTAAAGCGGTTAGGAGTGCAATAACGGCCAGACATGGCAGGAACTGACGGTGCTGGTTCGCTCGGCCCACGGTTGCTCTCTGCCATCTCCGCTCCTGAGAGCATTTGGCTCCCGGTACCAGGCGCCCACGCGACATCTCCGCAACCGACAGCGAGGCTTGCGCGGCTGGAACAAAGAGTCAATCCTATCTAGGCTTCCTGAAGGCTCCTTGCGACTACGGCCGGCGGGACGAGATTATGCCCAAAGGTGTCAGCGTACGCGGGCGATTGCTCTTCGCCTTCCTCGGCATCAGTTCTTTCGCCGTGCTTGCGGCAGCGGCGTCGATGTGGGCGTTCCTCGAACTCGGGCGGGTCGTCCAGCGAACCACTGAAGAGAATGCCCCGGCGGCACTCGCTTTGTTGGAGCTGTCGCGCCAAGCTGAGCGGATTGCCGCCGGCGCCCCAACCCTTCTGGCCGCACCGAATGAAGCCAGTCGCACGAAGGTTGTCGCGGATATCCGTGCCCAACTCGCAAATTTGGAAGCTATCCGCGCCAAACTACATGATAGCGATGCTTCGTCGGATTTTGGTCAAATCAAAGCCTCTGTGGCCAGCCTTGGCAGCAACCTTGATGCGCTCGACAAGGTTGTCGCCGAAAAGCTCGCAACCGCCCGGAAAAAAGCGAAGCTGCTGAACCGCCTCTCGACCACAGTGATCGGCATCAACCGATTGGTAGCGCCGGTTGTTCTCGTCTTGGATTCTGAGCTTGCAGCGTGGAAGCGCGCAGGCGGTGCTGAATCAGAGGAGGTCGTTGCCCGAGCAGCTGCTGGGTTCGTTCCGCTGCAGAAAGCGCAGCTCGAGATCGCCGCGTTTAATGACGGCCTGCTCAAGATTGCTGAGGCCCCATCGACCGGTGATCTATCGATACTCTCAATCCCGCTTAAGCGCTCGCTTTCCGCACTCGAGGCGATCGCGTCCGAATTTGAGCTGTCGCTCCGGGGCCGCTTCCTTGAGCGGGTGCGCGAATTGCGTACCCTTGCGGAAGGGTCGGAAGGATTGCCCGCTGCTCGCCAGCGCGAACTCGAAGCCCTAACTCGAGGCGAGCGAATACTGGCCGAGAACGCCGTCCTTTCGCGTGGTCTGACCGAAGCGGTCGATCGGCTCGTTGCCGGTGCCGAGTTGGACATTGCCGCCGCCGGCACCGAATCGAGGCGAGTGCGGCAAGTCAGTACGATTGCGCTTAGCACGATCGTTCTGGCCAGCATCCTCAGCTCGACGTTGATTGTTTGGCTCTATGTCGATCGCCGGCTGATTGCCAGGCTCAAGGCGCTCGCCGGCAGTATGCTGCGTATAGCGGGCGGTGAGCTGCACGCACCACTGCCCGCCTCCGGTGGGGACGAAATCGGCCGCATGGCGGAGGCGCTCCGCGTCTTCCGCGACACTGCGGTCGAGGTAGAAGAACAGCGGCTGCGTGAGCGACAGGTGGTGCTCGATACAATCGACTATGGTGTCTTGATCCTTGACCAAGGACTGCGCGTAAGGATGTACAATCAGGCCTTCGTCCGACTGTCGGGGGTCGACATTGAGACCCAGTCCAATTCGCACTTCCGTGACGTGATGGATGCAGCCAGAAGAGCGGGGGTCTACAACGACGTATCAAGTTCGGACTGGGAGGCTTACGCCGAGGCACAACTGGCGGAGATCAAAGGCGGGTTGGTCGCACCCAGGGAGTGGCGGTTACCAGACGGGCAGACCCTGGAGTTCCAGTGCGTACCGCTGCCGGACGGCGGTCGGATGATAACCTATTTCGATCTCACTCGGCTCAAGAAAGCGGAGGCCGAACTGCTCGCTCGCTCCAAAGAACTTGCCGACCTAAACCAACAACTTGAACATCGCGTCACCGATCAAGTAGACGAAATCGAGCGCATGGGCAGGCTGCGGCGCTTTCTGCCTCCGCAGGTGGCCGACTTGATTGTGGCATCCGGGAGCGAGAAGCAACTGGAGAGCCATCGTCGGGAGATAACAGCACTCTTCTGCGATCTGCGCGGCTTCACCGGCTTCACCGAGAGCGCCGATGCGGAAGACGTGATGGCT
>DASRXU010000492.1:0-13628 GCA_035687365.1 Planctomycetaceae bacterium
TTGCCGACGCAGACCACGAGCACACCGGTCGCCAGCGGATCGAGGGTTCCCGCGTGGCCGACCTTCGCGGGACGAACCAGTTCGACCACGCGATCCACCACGCGCCGCGACGTAAGGCCGGCGGGCTTGTCGATGTTCAGAATGCCGAACCGCGGTGGGGAAGACATGCGAGTGCGATGGAGGGACGCGAGGCGTCGATTTCTGGGTGGCACTGGTTCTGGGTGGCACTGGCGGCTTGTCCGCCAGTGGTCTTGCGCGCGATCAAATGCACACTGGCGGACAAGCCGCCAGTGCCACCCGAACATCTTTAGGCCGGGCGTCTTTTACCTCAGGCCGTCACGCCGACGCGCGTTTGGTGCCGGTTGATCGCCGCTTCGATGAAGCCGAAGAACAGCGGGTGCGGCTGTTGGGGCTTCGACTTGAATTCCGGGTGGAACTGCACGGCGACGAACCACGGGTGGTCGGGGATCTCGACGATCTCGGCCAGTTTGAGATCCGGATTGTGTCCGGTCACGACGAAACCGGCCGCCTCGAAAGCGCGCTGGTAGTCCGCGTTGAACTCATACCGATGACGATGCCGTTCGTGGACGACCTGCTCGCCGTAACAGGCGAACGCACGCGAACCTTCTTCGAGCACGCACGGCTGAGCGCCCAGCCGCATCGTGCCCCCTTTGTGTGTCACCTCGCGTTGCTCTTCCAGCATGCAAATCACCGGGTGCGGCGTGCCCGCTTCGAACTCGGTGCTGTTGGCCCCCGACAACTGCAGGACGCTGCGCGCAAATTCGATCACCGCGCACTGCATGCCCAAGCAGATGCCGAGATAGGGAACCTCGCGGTCGCGTGCGAACCGGCAAGCCTGCACTTTGCCTTCGACGCCCCTCATTCCGAAACCGCCCGGCACCAGAATTCCATCGACGCCGGCGAGCAACGAGTCGGGATCCTGCGTCTCCAGTTCTTCGGCCTCGATCCGCTTCACCAGCACGCGGGTCGAATGCGCGAAGCCGGCGTGGTCGAGCGCCTCGTAGATCGATTTGTAGGCGTCGCGGTGATCGATGTACTTGCCCGCCACGGCGATCGTTACCTCGTGCTGAGGGTGACGGATTCGCTGCATCAAGCTCTGCCAGTCGTCCATCTTCAGCGGGCCGCAGGTCAGTCCCAGCTTTTGCACGATCAGTTCGTCGAGCCGATGCTCGGCCAACCCCGTCGGCACCTCGTAGATGGAGAACTCCTTGTCCATCTCCTCGATGACGGCCTTCGGTTCGACGTTGCAAAACAGCGCGATCTTTTCGCAGTTCTCCCGACCCAGCGGCCGCTCGGTGCGGACGATCAAGACGTCGGGCTGAATACCAATCTGGCGAAGCTGGCCGACGCTGTGTTGGGTCGGTTTGGTTTTCGCTTCACGGGCCGCCTTGAGGTACGGCACCAGCGTGAGGTGCACGAACAGGCAATTCTCTTTGCCGATGTCGAGCGGAATTTGACGGATGGCTTCGAGGAACGGCAGCCCCTCGATGTCGCCGACGGTGCCTCCCAGCTCGGTGATCACGACGTCAACGCCTGGCTCGGCCAGGTTGCGCACGGCCGCCTTGATTTCATCGGTGACGTGCGGCACGACCTGCACCGTGCGGCCCAGGTATTCGCCGCGACGCTCTTTCTCGATCACGCTGAGGTAAATCTGGCCGGTGGTGTAATTCGATTTGCGCGAGAGCGGGCTATTGGTGAATCGCTCGTAGTGCCCCAGGTCGAGATCGGTCTCCGAGCCGTCGTCGAGCACGTAGACTTCGCCGTGCTGATACGGACTCATCGTGCCTGGGTCGACGTTGATATACGGATCGAGCTTCTGCATCCGCACGCGGAGGCCACGCCGCTCGAGCAGCAAGCCGATCGACGCCGAGGTGAGCCCCTTACCCAGACTGCTGACCACGCCGCCGGTTACGAAGATGTGCTTCGTCTGTGCCATGCGTTGCCCCCCTTTGGTAACGAGCGAACCGACAAACCCAAGACCCGCGGATTCAAGAATAACACGGGTTCAAAACAACCCGCCTTCAAAAACAACACTGGCGGACGAGCCGCCAGTGTTACCGAATCCTGCAAAATAACTGATTTACGATTTTGCGACGCGAGCGAGCGGTGAGCCCCCTCACCCCAAATCGCGTGCCGTCACTCTACGCCGCCGCGCGTTTCCTCATTCGTTCCCGCTCCACAAACCGAGCATAGTCCTCTGGCGTGTCGATGCCAACCGAGCGTTGATCGACAACCGCGACCTGAATGCGTGCTCCCATTTCGAGCACCCGCAGTTGTTCGAGTTTTTCCAGCTTTTCGAGCCGCGACGGCGGCAGCTTGCACAGTTCGAGCAGAAACTCGACCCGATACGCGTACAGCCCCAAGTGCAACAACCAGGGCGAATTGGTCTGGAGCAATTCGTCCCATACCGCGTCGCGCACGAAGGGAATCGTCGCCCGACTGAAATACAGGGCCCGACCGTCGTCGGCGCAAACGACTTTGTTGCAGGAGTGATCGTCGAGTTCGCGGCGACTGGTGATCGGCGTCGCCAGTGTCGACATTTCGACGCCCGGATGTTCGTGCAGTGTTTTGACAAGCAGATCGATATGAGCCGGATCGATCTCAGGCTCGTCGCCCTGCACGTTGACGACGATCTGCGCTTCGCGGCAACTGCGGCGGACGACCTCGGCAATGCGATCGGTGCCGCTGGGGTGCTCGCCCGTCATTTCGACGCGGCCGCCGAATTTCTTAACAGCGGTTGCAATTTCGGGGCTGTCGGTCGCGATGATCACTTCGCTCAGCGACTTGGCCCGGCAGGCCTGCTCCCAGGTGTACTGCAACAGCGTCTGGCCCGTCTCGGCCAGCAGCAATTTCCGCGGCAAACGCGACGACTGCAGCCGGGCCGGAATGATCCCAAACACGCGCATCGAAAACCTCCGTGTTTTCAAGAACGGGCTCTTTTAGCAGATGCTCGCGAGACTGTCAAAATGGGCAATCGTCCGGCCGGATCGACAGCCCAGTGCCGAATCGTATCTGGCGATTTGGAGGGTTTTGCTAAGATTCCGAAGGCAGGCGCACCCGATCGTTCGCCGGCGAAGAGCAAACCCCTTTCCGACAGGAACAGTCCTTCTTCCATGGCTCAACCCCCTCGCCCTGTTTCTGCGCCGGCATCCCCTGGCTCGTCGAGTTCGCGGCCGAGTCCGACGATCTTGATGTGCCCGCCCGACCATTACGGGATCGAGTACGAGATCAATCCGTGGATGAGCCGGAGTCGGCAAAGCGATCCGGAACGATCGAAGCAGCAATGGGCCGCGCTCAAAGCACTGCTTGAGCGACTTGGGGCGGAAGTTCGACTGCTGAAACCTATCCGCGGGCTGCCCGACCTCGTGTTCACGGCCAATGCGTCGCTGATCGTGCGCAATAAAATGTATCTGTCGCGCTTTCGTTATCCGGCTCGGCAGCCCGAAACGCCCGTCGACGAGGCGTGGTTTCGGGAGCAGGGTTTTGAATGTATCACCCTGCCCGATCGCTGGAGCTTTGAAGGGGCCGGCGACGCGCTCTTTTGCGGCGACACGCTTTTCGGCGGATACATCATTCGTAGCGACGCCGGTTCGCTGCACTGGCTGGCCGAGGCGATCGGCTGCCGGACGTTGCCGCTGCAACTCGTCGATCAGTATTACTATCACCTCGACACGTGCTTTTGCCCGCTGAGCGAGACCGAGGCTCTCTACTTTCCGCCGGCGTTTGACGAGTACGCCCAACGGTCGTTGATCGAGCACATCCCGGGCCTGATCACGGTCGCGGAGGAAGAAGCCCAGCGGTTTGCGTGCAACGCAGTCGTCGTTGGCAAACACGTCGTGATCAACACGGGCTGCCCCAAGCTCGAGGCCGCTTTGAGCGAGAGAGGATACACCCCCCACTGCACAGAACTCGACGAGTTCATCAAAGCCGGCGGCAGCGCCAAATGCCTGACCCTCCGCCTGGACGGCGAAGAAGCCGCCCGCTGGCCCTGACTGCTGCGCGTTCTAAACCTGCGGCGAGCCGCCAGCGTGAGCTGGCGGGTGCTTCCGACCGCTTCATCGACCAGTCGTCGACACGGCCCGGTCGTTACCCCCGCGCCGCGGCAAGCAGCGTAATCCCTTGCTGCCGGTAGATTTCCTGTCATCGGAAAAGGCTCGGCCGCTCTGGACAAGACCTTGACATCGCGATTCGCAAGCTGGATGATCGTTCAAACACAGTAATTTCTCGGTCCGCGCCCCGATTCAGGCACTGGAAGTCTACGATGGGTAGCAGCACCCAAAGGCTGGACATCGAAGAGGTCGGCGACGTCACAATCGCCAAGTTCATCGATAAGAAAATCCTCGACGAAAACAACATTCAGATCATCGGCAGCCAGCTGTTTGCCCTGGTCGACGAGGACGCTCGCGCCAAAATCATCCTGGATTTTTCCAACGTGGAATATTTGTCCAGTGCGGCCCTTGGCAAGCTGATCACGATGGAGAAGAAGGTGAAGGCGGCCAAAGGAAAGTTGAGACTGGCCTGCATTCGGCCCGAGATCTACGAAGTATTCGCAATCACAAAGCTGAATCGCCTATTCAAAATCTACGAGGACCAGGAGCGCGCACTGGACGGCTTTTGACGTCGATTTTCATCCTGCCGAGTTTGAAGGCTGTTCGGGACGCCCGCCCTGTGCCTGATGCGTGCTCCACCGACCAGACAATTCGTGACGGACAAAACCCGGCCGACTTCGCGCTTTTTTTGCCTCGTAAAGCGTCACTCCCACAATTTGTTCTTCGGTTCGAGCGGCCCCTTCCCGGGAACGCAGATTTGGTGAAGCCCCTACCCCGTTAAACTCGCCCGCTGACGACAAACGGGTGACTTTACGGACGCGAGCGGTTTGCCAATCAGCCTTACCGGCAACAGGTCCCTCAACAGGGCGCCAGGCTGTTTCGCAGCATGACGTGGATAGAAGAGTTCCAGGTTCGGATTCCTAGCTCCACCATGGAGGGGCAAAAGGTCCAGGAGCGAATTATCAAGCTCCTGGAGGAGCTTGAATTCCCGGCTCGCGGCATTTTTGGCGTCCGCCTCGCTCTTGAAGAGGCGCTCGTCAACGCCATCAAGCACGGCAACGGCCTCGACCCCAACAAACAGGTCCAGGTCGCCTGTCAGATCTCGAACGAAAAGGTGCGGATCATCATCGAGGACGAAGGGAGCGGCTTTCGCCCCCAGGACGTCCCCGATCCGACCGAAGACGAGAATCTCGAAAAGCCTTGCGGCCGCGGCATCATGCTGATGCGGGCCTTCTTGAGCGTCGTCGAGTACAACGAGCGCGGCAATCGCGTCGTCCTCGAAAAGAATCGCCACGACGACGGCGCGCCGCTATTTTCCTAAAGCGGCATTCTGCCGGCCGTCATCGTGGCACGGGCATTGCGGCGTAGCTCGATCGGACTGTATACGATATCGGCCAGACTCGAACTCAGGAGGCGTTCGGATGCAGCTACCAGCCGTTGAGGTTCTCGTCGTCGGCGCGGGCCCTGTCGGACTGACGATGGCCGCCGCTTTGACCCATCACGGGATCCGTTGCCGCATTATCGACAAGGTGGCCGCTCCCTCAGACAAGTCAAAAGCCCTCGTCGTCTGGAGCCGCACGCTCGAGCTGCTCGACAACCTGGGACTCGCCGACACCTTCGTAAACGACGGTTTGAAAGCCGTCGGCGCGAGCATCTACGGCGACGCCAAGCGGCTGGTGCACATCTCCATCCATACGGTCGACAGCCCCTTCGGCTTCCCGCTGATGATCCCGCAGAACGAAACCGAGCGGCTGCTGACCGAACACCTGACGAAGAAAGGCATCGCGATCGAGCGCCGCACGGAATTGGTCTCGTTCAGCGAGCAGCCTGACAAGCTCGCCTGCACGCTACGAAACGCAAACGGAATCGAAGAGGCGTTCGACGTGCCTTGGATCGTCGGCTGCGACGGGGCACACAGCGCGGTGCGGCACACCTTGGGCGTGCCCTTTACGGGTCACGCCGAGCCGAACGACTGGTTGCTGGCCGACGTGCATGTTCAGGGCCCGTTGGTTCCGAATGAAGTGAGCGTCTTTTGGCACGTGAAGGGAGTGCTAATCGCCTTCCCGATCAACAAGGATCGCTTCCGCGTGATCGCCGATCTCGGGGCGGCCGGCCCCAACGCGCCGCCCGACCCCACACTGGCCGACGTGCAGGCCAAGGTCGACGAACGAGGTCCCGGCGGAATAAAACTGACCGACCCCATTTGGCTGGCCGGTTTCCGCATCAACGAACGCAAGGTTTCCGATTACCGCCTAGGCCGCGTGATGCTGGCCGGGGACGCCGCGCACATTCACAGTCCGGCCGGCGGCCAAGGCATGAACACCGGGATGCAGGACGCCTTCAACCTGGCTTGGAAGCTGGCCCTCGTGCAGCGAGGTCAGGCCAAGGCCGAACCACTCCTGAGCAGCTATTCGATCGAGCGCAGCACGATCGGCGACCAGGTTTTGAAGGGAGCCGAAAAGGTCACCACCATCGCCACGCTGCGTAACCCAATCGCGCAGTACATGCGGAATCACGTCGCCGCGATCGTGACTTCGTTTGGCTTCGTGCAAGACAAAATCGCGAACGCGCTCTGCGAACTCAACATCAATTACCGAAAGGGACCGCTGTCGACCGACAATTGGCGCGGGCACGGAGGCTGCGTGGAAGCGGGAGACCGCCTGCCCGACGCGCCTCTCACCTCGACTGTAGGCGGCACGAAGTCCTCACTCTTCGCCGCCATTCGAGGCACGCGACATAACTTGCTGCTAATGCCAGCCTCGCAAGATCCCCAGACCGTCGCCCAGCTATTGAAGATCGCCGCCGACACGCAGCGTGCGTTTCCCGATCTATTCGGCGTCCATCTGATCTTGAAGGCGGACGCGAGCAGCAGCACGCCGGCCGTAAGTTCTGCCCCCTCGACGGTAGCGACCTGGCTCGACACCGAGGGACGTTTGCATCAGGCCCTGGGAGCCACCGACCGCGCGCTTTTCGTCGTGCGGCCCGACGGCTACATCGGCTACCGCAACCAGCCAGCCGACGCAGGTGGGCTCGAGAAATATCTCGATCGCTACTTGGTGCGCAAGAGCTAGCCGTTAGTGGATAGCGATTTGTCGGCTGCCATGCCCACCGCCATGAGTGGGCACGGCTCGCCGAAAACGCACCTCAAGCTCCCCGACTAGGACTCGAACCTAGAACCTAGCGGTTAACAGCCGCTCGCTCTACCATTGAGCTATCGGGGAATTTTGGCCGGGATTCGAAGTGCACCTAAGTGCCGAACAGGCCGGGCGTACGGATGCATGAATAGATCATCGTCGAGGTCGTTGCAAGGGCAGCGGACGAGAAAATCGGCCATCCCCTTCGGCCGTTCGCCGCAGGCCGTTCGGCCACTCCCGATCTCGGCCGGTTGAGCCGCCGCGGCTCCGCAGAATCGCATTTCTGCGCGATCCTGCCTGCTCCCCGCGTGTCTTGTTTGCCTGTCCCACAGAGTCACCGGAGCAGACGTCTCCAATCCGAATTGCAGAGCCGGAAACGGCGAGCATGCTCCTCGCGCCCTCCCCTATGCTGGCACGTCGGCGGAAAACCCGAGACCCCTGCCGCGGGCGATCTCTTAGAAGCGAACCAACAAGAGGACCTATCGGCGATGGCTCACGCAATGGCCTTGCAGCGCGCGCTCGAACACGCGACCGAGTACCTCGACGGCCTTGAATCTAGGCCCGTGGGCTCGACGGTCGGACTCGACGAGTTGCGAACGCACCTGGGCGGCCCCTTGCCCGAGACCGGCATGCTCGCGCCCGACGTGATTGACGAATTGGTCGCGAAGACGGCCGGCGGCCACTTGGGGTCCACAAGCGGACGATTCTTTGCCTGGGTGATCGGCGGGGCGCTCGATTCGGCCCTCGCCGCCGACTGGCTGACCTCGGCTTGGAATCAGAACGCGGCGCTGTTCTCAACGGCTCCGGCTGCCGCTGTTGTTGAAGAGGTTGTCGGAGCATGGCTGACGGAGTTGCTCGCCCTGCCGTCGGACGCTTCATTCGCGCTCACAACCGGCTGTCAGATGGCCCACTTCACCTGTCTCGCCGCCGCGCGATATGGCGTGCTGCACGATGCTGGCTGGGACCTCAACGAACTGGGGCTCTTCAGTGCTCCAACCGTCCGGACAATCGTGAGCGAGCAACGGCATGGCTCGGTCGACCGGGCCGCCCGCTATCTGGGCTTCGGCAACCAGAACATCGTCGTCGTGCCGACGAATGCGGCCGGACAGATGGACGTCGCGAACCTTAAATCGGCTCTCACGAAGCACAGCGGCCCGAAAATCGTCGTGCTGAATGCGGCCGATCTGAACATTGCAGCGCTCGATGATTTCCAGGAATTGATTCCTCTGGCTCGGAGTCACGGTGCCTGGGTGCACATCGACGGAGCGTTCGGGCTGATGGCCCGTGCCAGCTGTTCGAAACGACGGCTGACGCGCGGCATCGAGCACGCTCACAGTTGGGCGACCGACGGACACAAATGGCTGAACGTCCCGTTCGACTGCGGCTTCGCCTTCGTCCGCGATCGGGCCGCGCATCGTGTCAGCATGACCGTCAGCGCCGACTACATCACCGTGGAAGGACAGGCCCGTAACGAAATCGATTGGAACCCCGAATGGTCGCGCCGCAGCCGTGGATTCACGGTTTACGCGGCGATCAAAGAACTCGGACGGCAAGGCCTCGAAGAACTGATCGACCGCAGTTGCGCCCGCGCCAAGGCCATCGTGACTGGCATCGGCCGATTGCCCGGTGCCGAAGTGATCTGGATGCCGCAGCTCAATCAGGGACTCGTGCGTTTTCTCGACGCGCGCCCGGGGGCTAGCGAGGCCGACCACGCCGCGCACACCGATGCCGTGATCGCGGCTGTCAACGCTACGGGCGAAGCTTTCTTCAGCGGAACAACCTGGCACGGCAAGCGCGCGATGCGCGTCAGCGTAGTCAACTGGCGCACGTCGGAATCCGATGTGGAGCGGACCGTCAAGGCGGTGGCATCGGTCCTGGCGTAACGCCATCTCGGACGAGGCTCGCCGCGCGTGCTTTCAGATTCTCGGCCGCGTGTCCGTTCAAATCGCGCAAATAGGCCCGCAGCGCCTGCGGAGCGACCGGCTTGGTGAGGTGGGCGTCGCAGCCGGCGTCGAGCGAACGCTGGCAATCGCGTTCCTGTCCATACCCGGTCATCGCGATGATCACGACGCGTCGCGACTTTTCATGCGTGCGCAACCATTTGGCCACTTCGTAGCCATTCAGCTCAGGCAAGCCGATGTCGAGCAAAATCACGTCGGGACGATAGGCCTGCGCCGCGTCGAGCGCCGCCTTGCCGTCGTGAACGACCCAGACCCGATGTCCGTCCAGCCGCAAGAGCGTCGAAAGCATTTCGGCCGCGTCGACATTGTCGTCGACGACGAGGATGCGATGTTGCGGACCTGACTCGCGTCCCGGGGCCGTGCGAATCACTTCCGGCTGCGGCGCCGGGGCTTGTTCCTTGTGCAACGGCAGCCGCACGACGAATTCGGCCCCCGTCCCCGGCCCCTCGCTCCGCGCCTCGACCCGGCCGCCGTGGATATCGACCAATCGCCGAACCAACGTCAAGCCGATGCCCAAGCCGCCGCGGGCGCGGTCGAGCGAGGACTCGGCTTGGCGGAAGAGGTCGAACAAGTGCGGCAAGAGCTGCGGATCGATGCCAATGCCAGTGTCGCGCACCTTGATCACCACTTCGTCCCCGCGGGCCTTCGCGCGCAGCTTGATGAGCCCGCCCCGCTCAGTGTACTTGGCCGCGTTGTCGAGCAGATTGAAAATGATCTGCTCCAGCCGCACGGGATCGGCGAACAGGGCCACCGGCTCCTTGGGCACGCTGACTTCCAACTTGTGCCCGTTGGAGTCGATCAGGGGTCGGGCCGTTTCGATCGAGCGGGCGATCACGTCTTTAAGCAACAAACGTTCTTTCCGCAGTTGGATCTTGCCCCGCATCAACCGCGAAAGATCGAGCAGATCGTCGACGAGCCGCACCATGTGATCGACCTGGCGATCGATGACCGTCAGGGCCTTTTCGGCGACTTGCTGGTCAACGCCCTCGGTGCGTGCGATCTCGAGCGCGTTGCGCACCGGGGCCAGCGGATTTCGCAATTCGTGCGCGAGCGTCGCCAAAAACTCGTCTTTGCGGCGATCGGCTTCCTTCGCCTCTTCGTAGAGCCGCGAATTTTCGATCGCGATCGATGCCCGCTGGGCAAAGTCTTCGGCCGCCGCCAAATCCTCCGCACAATACCTGCGCGATGTGCCCGACAAAACACACGTGATCGCCCCGAACGTCACGCGATGCGTGGCGAGCGGCACACAGATCATCGATTGAGAATCGAGCCCACAGAGCAGATCGCGGTCTTCCGGCGTCAGCGGTTCGGCGTACTCGAACGGATTGACCACGTCGACGACCAGCCGCGCCTTGCCGTGCCGCAAGACGCTCCCCACCAGCGATCCCGGGCTGAACGAATTCGGCAAGCGTTTTTTGAGGCGTCGCAAAATCGTTTTCTGTTCGGCGTCGGTGTGGGCGACGGCCCATTTCCGCACGCAGCCTGCGTCGACGTCCGAGCGCGAACCGCACAAATCAACGATGCACCAGTCGGCGAAATTTGGGACCGGCAGCTTTGCGACTCGCGACAGCAAACTTGCCGAATCGGTGACGCTGGCAAGCAGAGCCGTCGCGCTCACCAGAAACTGGGTCCGTTCGTCGGCCCGCTTGCGCTCGGTGATGTCGCGAATGATCCCGGTAAACAGCCGCTTGCCCTCGAGCAGATATTCACTGACGGCCAGGTCGATCGGGAAGACGGTGCCGTCTTTGCGCTGGGCGATCATTTCGCGGTTGACGCCGACGACCCGCGACACGCCCGTTTGCCCTTGGGCAGCCAGGTAGGCATCGTGCTCGCTGCGCTGGGGCTCGGGCATCAGGCGTGCGATGGAATCGCCGATCATCTCCTCGCTCGAGTAACCGAAAATTCGCTCGGCCGAGCGGTTCCACGAAGCGATCTTCCCCTGCTCGTCGATGGTGACAATGCCGTCGACGACATAATCGACGACAGACCGCAGGCGTTCGTTGGCCTCTTCGAGCCGCTCGTGGGCGTCTTGCTGCTCGAATTCGAGCTTCTTCCGCTCGGAGATATCGCGAATGATGCCGGTGAAGTACTGGCGGCCGGCACGTGAGAAGCAACTGACGGCCAGGTCGATCGGGAAAATGGAACCGTCTTTGCGACGGCCGATGACCTCCCGCCCGGTGCCGGCAATCTCGGCCACCCGGATTTTGGGTTCAACGGCGAGGTCGGCCGTGTCGCCCCCTTCTCGCGGAGCGGAAACCAGCAGACTGACGCTGCGCCCCTTCAGCTCGGACGCCGAGTAGCCGAACAGTTTCTCCGCAGCCGAGTTGAAGGTTTCGATCAATCCGCCGTCATCGATGGTGATAATTCCGTCGACGACATGCTCGACGACCGAGTCGAGTCGATCGTGAGCTTCCTTGAGGCGAATCGACGACTGAGACGTGGCGGCTCGCAGAAACGAGCTGTCCGTCGGGCTGGTGAACATGGCCAGAGCTCCATTCAAGAGCCATGCCGGTTGTCGGCTTGCGAACAGATGTGAAACGCCGACGGCCCGCCAACGGTGGGTTGACTGAAATCGATTGTCAAACAAACAGCGCGGCAATTCAAGGGGATCGCACGGCGAATTGAGCGCCACACCGCGTTCTTGCTGCGTCGGCGCCGTCCGAATCCCCCCTATTCTCCCGACCTTTTCAGATGAGCATCAAACCAGTCGAGGGCCAACTGTTGGGCCTGCTTGCGGGCTTCGAGATAAATGCCGTAGTGCTTGATCTTGGGGATGACGACCAGTTTTTTCGGCCCAGTCGCCCGTTCGAAGGCTTTGAGGCCGTGATCCTTGTTGTCGAAGAGTTCTTCCTTTTCGGCCAGGACAAACAACATGGCACAGTGCTTCGCGCGAGGAACGTCCTCGACCGGTGCGTATTGCATCAGCCTCTCGCGGATCGGCGCGCCGCGCAGATTGCCGATTACGCGGGCTCCGGGAGGCGGGTAGCCCAAGTCGCCATGGGTGCGGGCGGCCGCTTCGTTGAAAGTCGTGTCGCGGGCTTCGCCGGCGAGCGCCACAGGGCGAGAGTCGAGAGCAGGAACCTGGCTGACTAAAGCTTTGATCCGCGGATCGCGGGCGGCGACGAACACGACGTGCCCTCCCGAATAACTGCTGCCCCACAAGCCGATCCGCTCCCGATCGCAATTGGGCTCGCCGTAGACCCAACTCACGGCATTCAAAATGTCCGCCGTCTGATCGATCGGGTCGACCACCTCGCGAACTTCGAGCACTTCGGCCGTAAACTTCCGGTCGGCGCTATGCGAGGGCTGAGGTTTAGTCAGAATCACCCGCGAATCGCTGGCTCCCCATCCGCGATAGTCAAACGTCACGACGAGATAGCCGGCGCGTGCGAAGAGCACGGCATCGGCGCGCAGGTTGGCCGCGGTGCCACCCCAGCCGTGCGACATTACGATCGTGGGCAGCTTTTTCCCGTCGGCCGATTTCGGCGAAAAGACTTCCGCAGCAAGCCGCGTCCCTTCACTGATGATCGTCGCTTTGCGAAAGGCGATATCGTCCGGCGCGTGAAATTCGGCGGGGCGTTGTTGACCGTGCGCGTCAGCGAGTGACAACGTAAGAAAGAACGCGGCAAGGCCTATCGACCGCAAAGCGTGTGAATACATGGCAGCGCGATTCGTTTGGAGAAAAGAGACCCGGACGGGTGATATTTCTATCCGTGCAGTCTTGCGTTGGTGCGATTTGAATTCAAGCTGTATGTTGGAGTCGCGTTCACACTCCGATGAAGCACCCGCCCGCTGATGCTGACGCTTCGCCGTGATTTCCGCTCGGTTCACCTGCCGACTTCCCCGCGCTAGCAAACCTGCCGAAGGAACCGTTCCGTGCCGATTCAATTCTTACTCGTAACGCTGCGCGGCGCGATTCTCGCTGCGATCGTCATCGTGATCGCATGCCTGAGCGGAGTGCCGTCGATCGCCGGCGACATCACCGCGCTCAATCAACACTTCAACGATCCCGGCAAGAGCATCGCACCTTGGAGGATCGTCCCCGAGCACAACATCAAGGAGTTCTCGACGGCCGAGCATCCGGGACTTGCGACGATTTACGAAGCCGGCCGCGGACAGGACATCAAGGGCATGCTGGACAAGCCGATCGGTATCGGCGACTACCGGCTGCCCTGGGAGTTTCAGACGTCGCTCGTGCAGAGTTTCAACTTGTTGGCGGGCGTCGGGGCCACAACTCAAGTCAACTCGGCGATCGGCCTCAATGTGGCGGTCACGTTTTCTGATCCGTCGACCTGGCCCAGCGACCGTTCGCAGCGCCCTCCGAAGACACGCGAATTTCAACTCTTAGTCGTACACCTGGGTTGCACGGGCGAAGCGGGAGTCGGCTTGCCCCAGTTCTCGAACGAGCCCCACCCGGAAACGTATCTCGTGTGGGGACGCGGCGACCTGGGTCAGACCGTGAT
>DASRXU010000493.1:0-6182 GCA_035687365.1 Planctomycetaceae bacterium
GGCGTGATTGCCAGGTGTTTGAGCAGCGTGTCGAACGCAATGTGGCAACCGTGGATGTCGCCGATCGCCAAGAGACGCCCTGACCCGGGGGCGGAGTCCTCGACGGAATTCCCTTCGACCGTCATCGACAGGTCCTTAGAATTTGCGCGGCGTGATGCGGCCCTGCACGCGGCCGGGTAGTCCCACGATCCGCAGAAATCCTTCGGCGTCCGACTGGTTGTAGGATCCTCCGGCTTCCATGCTGGCGACCGCTTCGTCGTAGAGGCTGACCGGGCTCTTGCGGCCGGCCATTGTCATGTTGCCTTTGTAGAGTTCGAGCGTGGCTTCGCCCGTGACGGTCTTTTGGGCCTGGCGAATGAAGGCCATCAGTGCGTCCATCTTCGCGCCGTACCAGAAGCCGTAGTAAACCATTTCGGCGACCTCAGGGGCCAAGCGGTCGCGGAGGTGCATCAGGTCGCGATCCATGGTGAGCTGCTCGACTCCTCGATGGGCCTCGTAAAGGATCGTCATGCCGGGCGATTCGTAGACACCGCGACTCTTCATGCCGACGAAACGATTCTCGACCAGGTCGATTCGCCCGACGCCGTTGCGGCCGCCGATCTGGTTGAGTTCGGTCACCATCTCGAACGGCGAACGCTTGCGTCCGTTGAGCGTAACGGGGACGCCTGCTTCGAAGCCGACCGTCACCGATTCGACCGCGTCGGGAGCTTTTCGCGGCGAGACGGTCATTCCGAACTCGACGATCTCGCAGCCGTTGACGTTGGGATCTTCGAGCTTGCCCGCCTCGTAGCTGATGTGCAGGCAGTTTTCGTCGGAGCTGTAGGGTTTGGAAACGGTCGCCTTCACCGGGATCTTTTTGGCGCTGCAGTAGGCGATCATTTCGGTGCGGCCCGGGAATGTTTGACGGAACTTTTCGATCCGCCAGGGGGCGATGATTTTCACGGCCGGATCGAGAGCTTCGGCGGCGAGTTGGAAGCGGCACTGGTCGTTGCCTTTGCCCGTGGCTCCGTGGGCGTAGGCCTCGGCCCCGACGTCGCGGGCCGCCTGCAGGCAGGCTTTGGCGATGAGCGGCCGGGCGATCGACGTGCCCAACAGGTACACGGCTTCGTACTTGGCTTGCCATTGCAGGACGGGAAAGGCGAAGTCGCGGCAGAGTTCTTCGCGGGCGTCGACGATGCGGGCCGACGCGGCACCGGTGTCGCGGGCCTTTTTCAGGATGGCGTCGCGGTCTTCGCAGGGCTGGCCCAGGTCGACATAGACGCAGTGGACCTTGTAGCCCTCATCCATCAACCAGCCGAGAATGACGGACGTATCGAGTCCGCCGGAATAGGCCAACACACAGCTAGGCATGAGTCAAATCCTCGAACAAGCCGCCAGGAAGATCGCGAAACGCCACGCCACGACGACACGCGAAAATCCCGGACGGTTCAGCACCGAAAAGTCGCCCTGGATTATTGCGGGCGCGCGGAGTGCGCACCAGCCCGTCGCTCACACGCTGGCGATCAGCTCGATCAGCATGCGGTTGGGCAAGAGCAAGAAGCAGACCTGGCGCCCGCCGAACGCGACAGCCGGCTTGGGATGCGAGACGATCACTGAGCCTTTGTCGACCAACGTGCGCACGGCGGCCCGCAGGTTGTGGGAGACGAAAGCCTGGTGATACATCTGAATGCCCCGTGCCAGGAATGAGCAGACTGGCGATTCAGGGCGCAAGGGTTCGATCAGTTCGATCTGAATGGGACCGGCTTTCATGAACAGGCCGCGGATGACTTGCCGCGAATCCTCGAAGATAGCTCCTTCCGCCCGATAGCCGATCCGCTCGTAATGTGGGACCTCGTCCTCGATCCGCTCGCAGGCGATCCCGATGTGATGAAAAGTCAAGTCGTCTAGCGGCGTCATACGGTCGGCATCCGATCGTGAATCTGGAACCAGGAGGGAATTTCCACGGAAGTGTCAGTTTGGATCAGCCAATCGCCGGGCGCGCCCGCGGGCTGAAAGCCCGCGTCTTGGTAAACGCTTCGCACCGGCGTGTTGCGTGGAGTTTCGATGACGGCACCCCGCAGAGTCGCCCAGCCTCGAGCGGCGGCCCGTCGCACGGCCCACTTGAGCACGGCCGTCTCGAGTCCGCGGCCCAGGACGCGGCATGAGAGCAAATAACAGTCCACTCGACCTTGTCTCGCCGTTGAAGTATCGGCCGAATCCGGTCGCAGGACGAGCAGGCCGATATTCTCAAATTGCAGGTGGCGATCCTCCAGACCGACGACGACGACTTCGCCCCCCTCGGCCACAATCTGTTTCAGCTCCCGTTGATCGTAACGCGCCGTCGTGGTGTTGAATTGGTTGGTCTTTTGCGAAAGCTGAACGGCCCGGGCGATGTTCGAGTCGTCCAAGGGCTGCAGGTAAAGCTGCATGCTCAGGCCGGCGTAAAACTCGTCGAGGTTGGCTGCGGTCCGCTGCTCTTCCCGAACTTGACGCCTGGCCTGATAACTTCGGACTCGCCCCGCGTCTTCAGCCGTGCGGCCAGCCGACTGCAACCACGGACAGTCGGCCAGAGAGTCGGCAAAAAATGCGGGGCTAGTGGGTAGGTCGAGAATCTTGACCTCGGGAAGGCTCAGGCGGATTTGATCGCGCTCGATCGGATTGTCATCCACAAACAACAGAGATTCCAACCCGAGATTTAGTTCCCCGGCAATTTCTCGCAGACCGACCGATTTGGGTCGCCAATCGATCCGCGTCGCCACGAAATCAGTCGGACGGATCAACATGTCTGAATGCGTCGCGAGTGCCTCGATCGCCAGGTCGTGATCGTTTCGGCTGCAGACGGCCAGCGCGATGCCGCGTTCCGGAAGGGTCTTCAACAGGCGCTGGAAAGTGGTGTAGGCGTTGCCCGGATAATCGCCACCGACGCGAATGCCCGCGAGTCCGTCTTCGCCCAGCACGCCTCCCCAGAGCGTGTTGTCCAAATCGAGCACGACCACGCGGGCGCTCTTGCCGAGCAGTGCTAGCGTCAGGCCGATCCAGCGTCGGGCCAGTCGCTGCGAAAAGCCTTCTGAGAAGGGCAGTCGCCCCAAGTGCCAGAGCATCGGATCGCAGGCCGCAACGGGTGCACCGGCCGCTTCCGCCGCGACATCGACCCAGAGTACCTGGGGTAGGCCTGCCAATCGTTCGGCGAGCAGCTGGTTCATTTCGTTGAGAAGCGAGAATGCCGGCCCGCCGTTCCCATCGGCTGATCGATTCAGCGGAGCGAAGCGATGCACGATGGCCCAACCTTCGTTCGCCATGTGAAAGGCCGCAACGAGATCCGCATACTCGCGCACGACCGTCTCGAGCAGGTTGGGTGTTAAGCAATCCAAACGCGCTTGCCCGACGAGATCTTCGAGGCGATCACAAAAAATCGCCAAATCGGGCCGCCAGCCACGCAGAGCCGATTTCGGATCGAGCAACTCCTGCCGTAACTGTCCGTAAGGGACTTCCCAGGTCTCGAGCTTGCGATCCGTCAGGAATTCGGCGGCTTCGGCGGCGAAGGCGGTGCGCAGCACGCGCACATTCGCACTGCCCAGGATGGCGGCGCGAAACGGTGCTCGCTCAGGCTGCGTCACTTCGATCCTCGCTGGCTTCCGTCCTCGCCGTAATCAGATAGCGATTTCGTGGGTGCCAATGAGATCAGCCCTTTTTCCGCAAAGCGGCCGAGGTAGCGGCGCAAAGCTGCGAAGGGCACCTTGAGCCGCTCGGCAATCTCGAACACCGTCAGCGATCCGTCGAGGTAGCGGGGCAACACGTCCTGAATGTGGCCGAGCAATTTGTCTTCCGCCGACAACGTCTTCGTCACCGTCGCGTCGGGCCGCTCGATGTACAGAGAGTATTTCGGATTCGACAGCGCGACCAGCCCCTCGAAATTGCGCTTGATGGTGCAGTCATCCTCGAAGACCCCCACCATTCGCTTGAGCATTTCAAGCGTCTCTTCGAGCTTATCGACGCGGTTGAGCTCCAAGTCGTCACGGCTCGTGTGATATTCGATGTAGTAACCGCGATGGAAACAGCGCGAGAGCGAGGCGAACGGAATTTCGATACCGGGAGCCTCCCAGACCGTTTCGTCGTTGCCGACGATCTTGCGGAAATCGCCCGTCATCAACAGGGAATCGTTGTGTCGCAGGACGTGCGTGGCGACTCGGTCGATGAGCGCCGTGCCGGTGAAGCTCCGCTGCAGCACGAGCGGCGCGTCGAGTCCGACCATCTCCACGAACAGCCCTAGCTTGAGTCGCTCGCGCTCGGACCGCGGCAGCTTGTCCAGGTAGAACACGGTCCCAAAGTGTTCCGGTCCCAACACGGCCCGATAACTGAATCGCCGCGGCTGCTCTTTCAACCAGCGGAAGAGTTCGAGAATCACGGCGACGCCCGCCAGGTCATCGTTGAATTGGCAGGGATGACACGTGTGTGCGTTGAAGACGATGGTCTCTTCGCTTTGCCCGGCCAGGTGCGCTTCGCCGACGATCATCGTGCCCGGGCGGTCGGTGGTGACCAGCTCGACTTCGTAATCGCCCGGCCCCCACGTGTGCCAAATGCGGTAAGGAACGCAAAAGCCCCAATTGCGGTTCCATGGTCGATAGGTGTTGAGAAAGTGGAACGCGTACGCGTCGGGGACGGAGGGCCGTGTGAAAATGTGCTTGTCGAGTTCCTCTTTGGAAAACGTGCCCCGCATCGAAGGCGAGTTCTGCACGACGGCCAGCGGATGCACAGTGCCGTCGAACAGCGTGCGGCCGTCCTGCTTGATCAGGGCTTTCTCGACTGTCCAATCGTCGGGGATCACCCAGCCGTTGTGCTCTGTGCCGCTCGGGAAAGTGTGCAGCTCGAGCGGGTAGATCGAAGAGAGCAACTCGAACTCGCGGCGGTTGTCGGCCTGCGCGATGCCGACTCGCAGCTTCAAGATCTCACGAAAGATATCGAGATGAAACAAGGAATTCCCCACCGTGCTCAAGCCGAATAAGCCTCACCGCGACGAGGTCCGGTCGGGCCGTCCGTCGGAATTTGGCCGGGCACGAATTGAGGCCGCTCTGCCAGTAAATAATAAGGGTCCTTCGCCAGCATTCGCTCCAGGTGCGACTGCACGGCTCGGCATTTCACCGTGTAGGCTTGAAACGGCGGTTGCCGAAACGATTTCAAGTCGCCGGCCGCGGCGAGGTCTTCGCTCAGCCGCCGGAAGTTGTAGACGATTTTGAAATCGAGGTAACGCACGCTTGTGATCACCGGCAGGTCGATCGATTTCCCGTCGACGACAACCGGTGTGTTATACGCCTTGTGATACAAGTGGGGCACGCCGACCAGTTGCTCGACATGATGCACGAAGGTCATGTTCCGCAGATCAACGCCCCAGAAGAGCATCGTCCCGTCGAGCGCGACCAAGCGATCCCAGGGCGTGTTGGGGCCGAAGCCGCAGGCCGACACGTGTTCGCAAATCCAGCCCGCCTTCGCCCCCTTGGCGAGGAACCCGACGATCGGATTCAAGCTGCGGCACGCCGCCCCCTGATCGAAAATGTAGCGATTGAACGCCCCATATTGCGGATCGGGAGGCGACTCTTTCAGATCGAACGGCTTCCCGAACCGCGCATAGTCGGAATAGGAGCCGAGCACGCAAATCGTCCCAGCGTCACCAACTGCTCTGTTCAGAGCCGAATCGAACGCTTGGAGCAGGAACTGCCGCACGTCGCTTGCCTCAGTCAGCTCGCTTGAGTCTGCCAGCCGGACGAGGTCGCGCAGATCGGAGTGGACCAGCACGGTGTCGCCGGCTCGAATGTCGAGTGCGGCGAGCAGGGATCCGAATCGATCGATCGTCGCGCCGCGGTTTGACACCAAGCACCAATTCGCGTGGCCCGCGGAGTGGGGCGATTCAGGAAGACAACCCGGTCGCTGACTGGTAAAGGCGGACGAATTCCCCGAAAGTTCGAGGGTAGGCGGCGGGATCATCCAGCCGACTGAACGGATCGACCTGCAATTCTTGTTGCAGCCGACCGATCACAATCGCGCAATCGAGCGAATCGAGGCCGCTCTCTAAAAGTACCGTGTCATCGCGAAATTCGTCGACCAGATCCTTACGATACTGTTTGCCGACCGACCGCATGACCGATTCGATTTTTTTACGCAGGTCCATACCGCCGTTTGTCCCTCGGAACGTGCTCCATTGATGTTAT
>DASRXU010000494.1:0-13410 GCA_035687365.1 Planctomycetaceae bacterium
CACATTTCCATCAGACTCCGACAGGACTCATTCCCTTGAGATCGCTGTCCCCGTCCAGCACCTTATTAATACTGTATTAAATTAATACTGTGCCGGGACAGCGACGACCCGCACCCCCTTCAATCAGGGACGTGCCATCAGTGACTCCTTCAGAAAACCGGGGCGGTTGGTCGTGATGCCATCGACCCCGGCCTGCTCTAAGCGCTTCGCCTCCTGAACGGAATCGACCGTCCAGGTGTAGACACCCAAACCCGCTTGTTTGATCTTGCTGACGAATTCCCGATCGAGCACCGGCGCGTCGCCAAAATCGATTCCGTCCAGGCCGGCGTCCTTCGCTTTGCGGATCAGGGTTGCCAACTGCGGGCTCCAGCGGCCCGTCTCTTTGTTCCGTTTTAATTCTACGATCCAATAGCACTGGAGTTCGGGCAGCTCGCGTTTGGCCGCTTGCATCACCTCATACGAGAAGCCGATCAGACAGGTTTGCGCGGGACGTTTATGCGCCTTGCGAATAACTTCCACGAGTCGCGGGATTACTTCGGGGCCACACTTAATTTCGATAAACAGCCGCTTCCCTTTTGGTATTTCGGCCAGGTACTCGGCCAGAGTGGGGATCCGCTCGCCGGCCCACTGCTCGCCCTTCCAACGGCCGATATCGAGCTCTTTCAGTTCTGCCAACGTTTGCTCGACAACCTTGCGATTGCGACCGCCGACGCGCCGCGTGTTGAAATCGTGGATCACGACGACCTGGCCGTCTTTGGTCAGATGCACGTCGGTTTCCGAAGCGTCGGCGTTCTGTTTCCAGGCCAGACGAATCGAGGCGAGCGTATTCTCGGGAGCGTCGCGCGACGCCCCGCGGTGCCCGATAATCTCCACGGCATCGCTCCGAGACGTGACACAGACAAGCGCACAGAGTGCGGCCCCGAAGAGCAACCCGCTAGCCCGGCTCTGCTCGCTCATCGCGCGACCACCTTCGCCGAGCGCGAGAGGACGCGCAGCACGCCCGTCATGAATTCGGGCAGGTCCGCCGGCTTGCGGCTCGACACAAAATGACGGTCGACCACCAGCGGAGCGTCTTGCCAAATCGCACCGGCGTTCACGAGATCGTCCTTGATTCCCGGCGAACCGGTCACTTTCACCCCGCGGTAAACGTCGGCCGAAATCAGGATCCATCCACCGTGACAGATCGCGGCCACGAGCTTGCCGGCGTCGGCACATTCACGCACGAGCGAGAGTGCCCGGGGGTCTCGGCGAATCTTATCCGGCATCCAGCCGCCTGGACAGATAACTCCCTGAAAGTCGGCCGACTCCATGTCGGCGATGGCAGCATCCGCCACGCATGGATAACCATGTTTGCCGCGATAGAGCTTTCCCGCTTCGGGCCCGGCGAGCGTGACGTGCGCGCCGGCCTCTTCGAGGCGAAGCTTCGGATACCACAACTCGAGATCTTCGTACTCATCGCCGACGAAGATCAGAATCCGGTTTCCGTCGAGCGGCTTGGCGGTCGACATCAATGCGGCCTCAGATGCGCCACGTCGCGAGAAGGGCCCACGGCGGGGCGAAAATTTGAGCATACTCGATCTCGACGAGAGTGCAATCTCTCTTGCTCGACGACCGTGCACTATGGGGCTTCCTGTGCCCAACAAATGCGCACGGCGCAGCGGCGGTCGGTTCGGGATCCTGCTCGTCCTCCTGCTCCCCAAACCAGACGATCTGTGCGAGAATCAAAACGCACGCCGTCGAAACCGCGACAGATCCGTGCTGGTCAAGCACGTCCTCTCGCAAAATAGGCGCCGATTTTCAGGAAAGCTCAGTGGCATGAAAGCGCGGGCGACCAGGCTTTACCCCTTCGTACCTTCGGGACGGAACTTTGAAACGTCGCTCGAATTCTTCGCCGCCATCGGCTTCGAGACAAGCTGGCGACAAGAGGGACTCGCCGGCTTGCAGTTCGGCGACGCGTACTTCCTGCTGCAGCAGATCGACGTCCCGCAGTGGCAAGAGAACCAGATGATCACGTTCGAGGTCACCGATCTCGAGGATTACTGGACAACACTCAATGGGCTGTCTCTGCCCGAACGGTTCGCCGGCGTGAAAGTGGGGCCTCCGACCGACTTTCCCTGGGGCCGCGAGATCCACTTGATCGACCCGGGCGGCGTTTGCTGGCACGTGCGTCAGGCGGCGAGCGCGACATGACGATCCCTGAAAGAGTCCGCCCATGATCGAACCACCTGTGATCCAACTGATTGTGAACGGCGAACCGTGCGAGGCCCCGTCCGGGACGACGATCGCCACACTCTTGGCGCGTCTCCAGATGCAGCCACGACTCGTCGCCGTCGAACGGAACCGCGACCTGGTACCGCGCGGCCAGCATGCGGCTTGCACGCTCGAAGCGGGCGATCGGCTCGAGATCGTCACGCTGGTCGGGGGCGGTTGAGCGAGCGATTCACTATGATCGACTCAGTCTGATGCACAAACGCGACAGAACTTGCCTTCGAGACAAACCGTGACCGCCACTCATTGCGAATCTCCCTTGGTCCTCGGCTCGCACACCTTCGAGTCGCGACTGATTGTCGGAACCGGCAAGTATGCCACGTACGAGTTGATGCGCGACTGTCTCGACGCCAGCGGCGCCGAAGTGGTCACCGTCGCCGTGCGGCGCGAGCGGCTGATCGACGCACAGGGGCGGAGCATCCTCGACTTCATCGACCTGTCGCGATTCACGATCCTGCCCAACACGGCTGGCTGCTTCAACGCGGAGGACGCCGTCCGAGTGGCTCGCTTGGGACGCGAGATCTTGTTGGGGCTGGAGAATCCGGGCGCGGACTGGGTGAAGCTCGAAGTGCTCGGAGACAAGCGGACGCTGTTGCCCGACACTGTGGCTACGTTGCAGGCGACGGAGCAACTCGTCAAAGAGGGCTTCCAAGTCCTCTGCTACACGACCGACGATCCCATCTCGGCGCGGCGCTTGAAGGAAGCCGGGGCGACATCCGTCATGCCCGCCGGCAGTCCGATCGGCAGCGGCCAGGGCGTGCTCAATCCGAATAACATCCGCATCTGCCTCGAGTCGTTGAAAGAGCACGATCCGAATTATCCCGTGATCATCGATGCGGGTGTCGGCACTGCCAGCGACGTCAGCGTGGCGATGGAGCTGGGCTGCGACGGCGTGCTGCTCAACACGGGAATCGCCAGCGCGCGCGATCCGCTGACGATGGCAAGCGCCATGCGGTTGGCCTGCGTTGCCGGTCGCAAAGCGTTTCTCGCCGGTCGCATTCCGAAAAAACTCTACGCGACGGCGAGCAGCCCCGAGTCAGGCACGATCGTCGGCCCCTAGCTAGCAGCGGCCTATACCCACGGTTGGGTGGCGGGGGCGCCCGGCCGCTCCTGTGATTTGTGCCTACGATCAAGGCGAAAATGCCCATCAACGCAACTGGGCGGGGCAAACCCGAGTGAGCAAGGCATCCTCTTAAAGCCTTGAATCGGCACGCGTTGTCATTCGCCCGCTGCTCGTTGTTGACCCAACGGCATCGAGTTTGCATTGGACGATTGCAAACACTTGCGCATCCGTTAGGCCGTGCTGGACGGCATCATTCGGAGTCGCCCCATGCAGACTCAAGGAATTTCGCATCCGATATCTCGCCCTACTTCTCCGTCCTTTGCTGTTCTTGGCAATTTGCGCCTCGGGTGCATTTGCTCTCAATGCCTTGAACAAACCCCCGAAGCCTGCCGAAGCCGCGGCAACGAACGCCGCAGCGCCCCCGCCTCCCCAATGGCTCGGTGACTTGCGCGCGGCGCAAACCCTCGCGAAAGCGGAGCACAAAGATCTGCTGATCGAATTCACGCAGCCGTTGCGTTCAAACGGTGCGCAGCCGTCGAAGGACACTCCGTCGACCACGGTTCTCGATAGCGACACGTTTCTGCGACCGATTGGCAGCGCGTTTGTCCTGTTGCGGGTGAGTCTCTCTCCCAACAGTCCGCCCGAGCAATTGGCGCAAGTCAGTGCGTGGGCCATGCGGTTGGCCGTCACCAAGTTTCCGACATTCGTGCTGCTCGATTCGGAGGGAGTTCCCTACGCTCGATCGGAGTTCGTGGCCAAGGCGGCCATCGCCTACTGCGGCGAGATTCGTCGGCTGCGAAGAGTGCGCAACCGGCGCGATCGCGAACTAGCGATGGCGGACGCGACGACGGGACTCGAGCGGGCCCGCCACCTGGACGCCGTCTTGAAAGCCGTCGGCCCTCTCGCTGATACCGAATACAGCGCGCTGGAGCAGCGCGTGACCGAACTCGACCCGAAAAACTCGGCCGGCCTTCGCGCGAAATACGACACGGCCGTCACGAATCACAAACTCGATCGCGCTGTCCGAGACGAGGTTTACCCGCTCGTCGATCGCGGAGAGTACCGAGTGGCCATCGCGCGACTCGATCGGCTGATCGCTGACGCAAAGCCGTCTCGCAGCCAGCGTCAACTGCTGGTGGCCTTCAAAGGGCAGCTCTATTTCGGTCTGCGAGATCCGCAGACTTCGACGAAGTTGCTGGACGAGGCGATCGCCCTGGATCCGAAGAGCGAAATTGGCCGCCGAACTCGGACCACGCAGCAACAGCTGGCGAAACTTCCGGCGATTGATCGCGGAACCACTTGCGCACCTGCTTCAAGTCGCTAGAGCACGAGTCGGCCGCTTCACAGCGTCGCGAGACCATCACCACCCGACCGGTGTGATCGAATGCTGGCCTGATCGAACGCTCCTCCGACGCCGCTCGGCGTTGAGCGTTTTCCCATTTTGTGCTATCCCCCAAAATGGGTATGCCGCGTCCCGCCCGGCGGGATGCCTTATCCATTTGGAATTCCCGCCAGTCGTCCAACCTTTGCCGGCCCGCGCCTTGTGTTTGCGGCCCGCCTAACGAACCGATTCTCGCCCGGACCACGTTGAGAGCTCCGCGCATGATCAAAACAGAAAACGCCCATTCAGCCACTACGGGCGGCTTGACCATCTCGCCCTCGCTCGATCTGGTCAGCCAGGCCGAGCATGTGCCGCCGGAAGCGTCGGGCGTGGATCGCCGCACGGTGAAGGTCTGCCTGGTCGCGATTCTGCTGGGAGTGTTGGCGGCCTTTGTGGCCAAAGGCCTGATTCTGCTGATCGATTTCATCACCAACTTCGCGTTTTTCCATCGCCTTTCTGTCGATCCGGCGAGCCCGGGAAACAACACATTGGGAATTTGGGTGATCGCGGTCCCGGTCATCGGCGGGCTATTCGTCGGCTTTATGGCACGCTACGGCTCCAAGGCCATTCGCGGGCACGGCATTCCCGAGGCGATGGAAGGCATCCTGACCAAAGACAGCCGCATTCCGGCTCGCATGACGTTTTTGAAGCCGCTGTCGGCTGCAATTTCGATCGGCACCGGTGGACCGTTCGGCGCGGAAGGTCCAATTATCGCAACCGGCGGAGCGCTCGGATCGCTGTTCGGGCAATTCACGTACACCACGCCTTCGGAACGCAAAACTCTATTGGCCGCAGGCGCCGCCGCGGGAATGGCAGGCACGTTTGGCAGCCCCGTTGCGGCGGTTTTGCTGGCGCTGGAATTATTGTTGTTCGAGTTTCGCGCGCGGTCGATCATTCCCGTGGCACTTGCCAGCGCGGCGGCCGCCGGAATCCGCCCGCTCCTGTTCGGACACGAACCGGTCTTCGCGATGGGCGATCTATCGCCGGTGCCGTTCTCGGGGCTGGCGTTCTACGCCGTGCTCGGACTCGTGCTCGGCCTCGTGGCCGCCGGCATCAATCGTCTCGTTTATGCGATCGAGGACAGCTTCGATCATCTGCCCATTCACTGGATGTGGTGGCCCGCTTTGGGAGCCGTGGCCGTGGGGACCATCGGCTATTTCTATCCCGACACGCTGGGCGTCGGTTACTACAACATCCGCTCGATCCTCGATCACGGTTTGGCGATGCAAGTCGTTGTGATGTTGTGTTTGATGAAGTTTCTCTCGTGGTCGATCTCGCTGGGCAGCGGCACATCGGGCGGAACTTTGGCTCCCTTGCTGACAATCGGGGCGGGCTCCGGTCAGGTGCTGGGGGCCGCGGCGATGTGGTGCCTGCCATTTGCCGGAATTGACCTGCGGTTGGCGGCACTCGTCGGGATGGCAGCGACCTTTGCGGGAGCGTCCCGCGCGTTCTTGGCGTCAGCCGTCTTCGCCTTTGAGACGACGTGCCAGCCGAACGGTTTGCTTCCACTCTTGGCCGGGTGCGCGGCCAGCTATCTTGTCGCCAGCCTGGCGGGCAAACATTCGATCATGACCGAAAAGATCGCCCGCCGCGGGATCCGCACGCCGGCCGACTACGTGCCCGATCCGCTCGAACAAGTCACCGTCGACGAAATTGCGTCGAAGCCGGTCGTCACCCTGCCTGCGGCCGACACCGTGTCCGCCGCGCGGGCTTGGATGGCCACCAACGTCGAGGCGGCCCGCCATCAAGGCTTCCCGATCGTCGACACGACGGGCATTTTGATCGGCGTGTTGACCCGCAGAGACCTGCAAGCGGAAACGGCCGGCGAGAGCCAAACCCTTCGCGAGTTGTTGAAGCGGCCGGCGAAGTTCGTCTATGAAGACTGCACTGTCCGCCAGGCAGCCGACCACATGGTCAACCACAACATCGGCCGATTGCCGGTGGTGTTGCGCGACCAGCCCACGCGGCTCATTGGCATCGTCACGCGGAGCGACATCCTTTCCGCCTACCGTCGGCGGATCAAGCAAGACGAAACCCAGCGGCCGGCGATCCGTGTCTCGCGACTGTCGAAGAAAATTCGCCGCATCCCGACGCGTCTGTTTCGCTGAGACATCGGGCGAACCACATCCCTCGGGAATAAACGGGCCGCTCGAGGCTTCCTATTAGTATGGAGCCTCTGTATCGCATCTCGGCCGATGCGGTGGTCGTGCTGCACGCCACCTACGTCGGTTTTGTGATCTTCGGCGAGTTGGCGATTCTGCTCGGAATCGTGTTGCGCTGGGGGTGGATCCGCAATCGCACGTTTCGGCTGCTACACCTGTTGGCCATTCTCGTCGTGGTGCTCGAAGCCTGGTGCGGCCTGACTTGTCCGCTCACCACGTGGGAAAACTGGCTGCGAGAGCAGGCCGGACAAACTGTCGAAGAAGGTGACTTCATCGGGCGCTGGGTGCATCACGCTCTCTTCTACCGAGCGGACCCCGAAGTGTTTGCCATCATCTACAGCGCCTTCGGCGCGCTGGTCGTTTTCAGTCTGATCGTGGCGCCGCCTCGTTGGCGATCGGCGCGAGCGAAGCGAACTACTGGCGAGACTTAGCGCGTCTCTTCGAGACAATGACAGGTGGCTGGGGTCGGCGCCCTCGCCGCCCCCAGAGCTTCCGGACCGGACTGGAGGCTCGCCTTCGGCTCGACCCCAGCCACCCGGAGGTGATATTTGTCACTAGACTCGCACCGTAATCGTGCGGTCTAGCGCGTTTCGTCGAGAGGATTCGCGTCGGCGGCCTTAGCCGTCGATTTCGAATCGCGCGACGCTTCGACTTCCTTCTCGAACTCCGCCTCGGAAATTGGACGACCTGCCGAATCGGGCGGCCGTTTGCGATCCTCGGGCGCCTGTCCGGACGCGTATTGAATCTTCATTCCGGGCAGCACTTCGCGCGAGTTGTCCGACATCACCACTTGTCCGCCGCCAGCCGGATCGAACCGCGCGAGCAAACGGATGTGACGTTCGGCCCCACCGACTTTATCCCAGGCCAGCCAGACGTCATATTCATGCCCTTCGGGCCCCTCGCGATGCACCTTTCTCAGATCCTTCGCGGGGAAGACGTATTTCTTGGACGGTCCGGTTCCCTCTTTGCCGTCGGACGTTTCTTCGAAGGCATAAACCGTCAGCGTGCCGTCGACGGGGACAGTTTTCGGATTGGCCTCGGGCGTCTTCGCCGGATCTTTGCCAGCCGGCTTGGGCGGGTCGGCGGCAAAGAATTGCACTTTGCCTTGAAAGCCGCGGAGCATGTTCTTGCCGGCTTTCTTCTGCATGTCGTTCTTCCAGGAGACGGTCATGCGTCCGGCCAGGGGTTGTTCGGTCCTGGCCCCGGGCCAACGAAAGGTGCCCGCGACGTCGAGCCCCAAGCAGCCCGCCGCACCAAGCCCGATAGCGGCCGCAGCAAAGGCTGCCGCCGCGAGCCGAGTCCATCGATTGCCGGAGTTTGTGAGCACGAAGCGTCCGCCTGCGTGAGAGAATGGGAACGGCGGCTTCTGGGAGCGAGCAATGGGCGGGAACTGTATATCGCAGCTTGAATTGCATCAATGTCGCTTCAGGCAGCCCCGGGGCGGCGTATCCGCGTGCGACCGCAGTTCGCACTCGATCGCATCCGAGAGTCCTGAGGGCAGGACATCAACAGACAAGCGGCAAGCGAGCTTGCGAACAAACTATAAAAAACCTATGAATTCGACGGGGGCAGCCCGCGGAACGGCCTAATTCCCCTTTCCGCAGATCACCGCAACGGATACGATGTTACGTTCACCCTGACCCGCCTAAACCGTTCATCCGTTCGTTTGCGGTGAAGGTGCCGGGTGGTCAGCTCGCCTGCGTGGCCGGCGCACTGTCGCTGCTGCGGCCGTTTCGGGGCGCGTCGTGGGCCGTCCTTGACTCGATTTTCGCAATCGGGGCCCTCCAGTTCGTAGTTTCTGGGTAGATACCGCAGCCAGCGGCGGCTACGGAACCGTTACCCGGTTGGATTGTTTTGACCTTAAGTTGGTTTCCATGAAAAACCTAGAGCGCCATCGCAACATCGGAATCTCCGCCCACATCGACTCGGGGAAGACCACCCTGACGGAGCGGATGCTCTACTACTGCGGACGGATTCACCGGATGCAGGAGGTCAAGGGAGGCGACGGCGGCGCGACCATGGACTACATGGACCTGGAGCGCGAGCGGGGCATCACCATCACCTCGGCCTCGACTCAGGTTGAATGGGACGACCACTCGATCAACGTCATCGATACGCCGGGCCACGTCGACTTCACGGTCGAGGTCGAGCGCAGTCTGCGCGTCCTCGACGGGGCGGTACTCGTGCTCTGCGCCGTCGGCGGCGTCCAGAGCCAGTCGCTGACTGTCTATCGACAGATGAAACGCTACGGCGTCCCGCGGATCGCCTTCATTAATAAGGTCGACCGCATCGGCGCCAACCCGGCTTCGGTAATCGAACAGGTTCAACAGAAACTCGGCGTCACCCCGCTGCCGTTGCAGATTCCGATGGGCCTGAGTTCGGAGTTTGCCGGGGTCATCGACCTGGTCGAAATGCAGGCCGTCTACTTCGACGGCGAGCAGGGCGAAGACGTCCGTCGCGAGCCCATTCCCGCGCAATATGCCGAGGAAGCCGCCAAAGCCCGGATGCACATGCTGGAGACCTTGTCGCTTTATAGTGACGACCTGATGGTCGCGCTGTTGGAAGAGCGACCGGTTAACACGGCCGACATCCGCCCGATCATTCGCGAGGCCACTCTGTCGCAAGAGCTGACCCCCGTGATGATGGGGACGGCCTTCCGCAACAAGGGCGTGCAGGAACTGCTCGACGCGGTCATCTCTTATTTGCCGAACCCGCAGGACCGCAAGATCGAGGCCATCGACCTCTCGGTCAAGCCGGCGCCCGGCGAAGCGGCCACCTCGACGGCCCACGGTGCCAAGGGCGCGCGCAAGCCACTCACCAGTTCGCCCGACGATCCGCTCGTGGCCATGGCGTTCAAGACCGTCGTCGAGACCTTCGGTCAGCTCACCTACTTCCGCGTCTACCAGGGCAAGATTCAAAAGGGCGAAAGCTATACGAATCAGCGAACCGGCAAGAAGATGCGGTTCGGCCGACTGGTCCGCATGCACGCCGACCAGCGTGAAGACGTTGATACGGCTGAGGCGGGCGACATCGTCGCCGTGGTCGGAGTTGACTGCGCCTCGGGCGATACGTTCTGCGGTCCCGGCGTCGATGTCGCGCTCGAAAGCATTTTCGTGCCCGAGCCCGTCATCCGTCTGTCGATCGAGCCGATGAAACGCGACGGGGCCGATCGTCTGTCCAAGGCCCTCGAGCGGTTTCGCCGCGAAGACCCGACTTTCCGCGTCATGACCGACCAGGAATCGGGCCAGACACTGATCGCCGGCATGGGCCAGTTGCATCTCGAGGTTTACGTCGAGCGCATTCGTCGTGAGTACAAGTGCGAGACGATCATCGGCGAGCCGAAAGTCGCCTATCGCGAGTGCCCGACGAGGGAGACCGAGTACAACTTCAAGCACAAGAAGCAGACCGGCGGTTCGGGCCAATACGCCCATATCGTCGGCAAGATCGAACCGCTCCCCGACGATGCGGCCGAGCCCTACGAATTCGTCAACGAGGTCACTCAGGGGCGCGTTCCGAAGGAGTACATCAAGCCGGTCGACGAAGGGTTCAAGCGAGCGCTCGAGAAGGGGCCGCTCTGCGAATGCCCCGTGGTCGGCGTGCGTGCGATTCTCCAGGACGGCACTTATCACGACGTCGACTCGTCGGAAATGGCGTTCAACATTTGCGGCTTCAACTGCATGCGGGACACGCTCAAGAAGGCCAAGCTGGCCTTGCAAGAGCCGATCATGAAGCTGGAGGTCGAGGTTCCCGAAGAATTTCAGGGACCGGTCACCGGCCACATTTCGAGCAAGCGGGGTATCATCACTTCGACCGAGGTTCGTAACGCCGTGAGCGTGATCCTCGCCGAGGTGCCGCTGGCCACGATGTTCGACTACGCCAACGAGCTGCGCTCGATGACGCAGGGCAAGGGCTCGTTCAGTATGGAGTTCTTCCGCTACAAGCAGGTGCCTTCCAGCTTGCAAGAAGACGTCATCACGCGCCGTCGGGCCGAAAAAGAAGAACGCCTCGCGGTTGCGAACTAACGCGGCGGCGAATCGAGTGCGCTTCTTCGGGCATCTTGCCAGTATTGCTTTGGCAATCGCGGCAGCCGTCTTGACCGGCGGCTGCACGCAATCGCCGCCGGCAACCGGCTTGCCGCTCAATCCCCCAAAGGGGTCGACGGCGCCACTGGCGGTCCCAGCGCCAACCGTCGAGATCTTGAGCTGGGACCAGACGCAAAAGCGCCGCGAGGAATTTCACGGCAAAGTCGTCGTACTCGACGTCTGGTCGACGTACTGCGACCCCTGTGTCCGCGAGTTTCCGAATCTCGTCGCGCTGCAGAAACGCTTCGGCGACAAGGTTCGCTGCATTTCGTTCGACACCGACTATTCGGGAGCCGAACGGGAGCCCGCCGACTCATTCCGCAAACCGGTGCTTGCATTCCTTTCGAAGCAGGGGGCGGCCGGGCTTTTGAACGTGATCTGCAGCGACCCCTCGGAGGACTTCTACAACAAGATCCGCTTAGGGGGCCCGCCCGCGGTCTTTGTCTACGACCCAAGTGGAAAACTGGTCAAGCGGTTCGACAACAGCCAGGTGCCCAAGACGCCCGAATTTACATACGAGCGCGACATCGTGCCGCTCGTCGAAAAACTCCTGGCGACCGGGCGTAGTTAGTCGATGGTCCGGCGCCGGGTGCCACGGCTGAGACGTTTCGGCTCAGCCGTGCGGTTTCGCCACAGATATCAAGCTCTCGTCGAAGTCGATGTCGCGTTTCGCAAGCAGGCTAGCACGTCGCTCGTTGAAGACACGGCTGAGCGAGCTCAGCCGTGGCACCCCGACTCACGCCCCCAGGCGTTGAGCGAGCGTGTAGCTCCGGGGGCGGCGCGGACGCCGACCCCAGCCACCCCGACACTTGCCGTAGATGTACCAACGAGTCAGTCGTCCGGAACGCGCCCGATTGAATCACTCGACGAGGCGTGTTTTGATGGGGCACACTTTTCCCAAACCGACAGCTCCGCTGTCGTTCCGGACCGACGACGGAGTCGGCTTCGCTCGCACGCCACGAGAGGTCCCATGAAGATCCTGTTCCTGCACGGCTGGCAGTCGGTGCCTGGCGGCGTGAAACCGACCTATCTCGCCCAGCACGGTCATGAGGTGATAAATCCGGCACTGCCCGATGAGGATTTCGCGGAGGCCGTGCGGATTGCTCAAGCCGAGTTCGACCGGCACCGTCCCGATGTGATTGTCGGCTCGAGCCGCGGCGGCGCGGTCGCGATGAATTTGGAGTCGGGCGACACGCCCTTGGTGCTGCTCTGCCCAGCCTGGCGGCGTTTTGGCTCGGCCAACACGGTCAAAGGCAACACGATGATTCTCCACTCGCGCGGCGATGAAGTGATCCCGTTTGCCGAAAGCGAAGAACTCGTTCGCAAAAGCCGCCTGCCCGCTTCCGTGCTCATTGAGGTCGGAACGGATCACCGCCTGGCCGACCTTGGCTCGCTCGAAGCCATGCTCAGAGCGTGCGAAGGCCAACCTAAATAGCCGTCGCCGAGATGCCCAAAGCCTGCGCCTTTGATTGTTTGTGCCTGGGAATCGTGGTTGCCGACCACGTTTGCGAACCGATTGCGCACCTTCCACAGGCCGGCGAGTTGGTCCTCACGCCGCGCACTCATCTGAGCATCGGCGGCTGCGCGGCCAACGTCGCCGTCGACCTGGTGCGCTTGGGCCGAAAGGCGGCCGTCGTCGGACGTGTCGGCGACGATCCGTTCGGGCTGTTTCTCATCGAGGCGCTGGGCCGAGCAGGCGCCGACATCCGTCATATCGGCTGCTTGCCGGGGGAAGCCACCAGCACTTCGATGATCATCAACGTGCAGGGTGACGATCGGCGATTCATCCATACCCCCGGGGCCAACGCACGGCTCGAGGGAGACGAGATTTCCACTGACCTGCTCGCGCAGACGCGCGCCGTCTACGTGGGCGGTTTCGGGCTGAGCGACAAGCCGGCCCCGGAGAAGATCGCCGCCCTATTCCGAGCAGCCCGCGAACGGGGCGTTAAAACACTGCTCGACGTGGTTGTTCCCGAAGGGCAAAGCCGCGGATCGTTTCTAGAATCCGTGTTGCCTTACACCGATGTCTTCTTGCCCAACGAGGACGAGGCCCGGGCACTCACTCACCGTGACCAGCCGGCCGATCAGGCCCGCGCGTTCCGCGACGCGGGCGCAGAGACCGTCGTAATTACGCGGGGCCAACTAGGCGTGGTCGTCGCTAGCCCCAGTGGCGTCTTCCGGACAAACAGCTTTCCGATCGCCTTCGTCGACGGCACGGGAGGGGGCGACGCCTTCGCTGCAGGCTACATTCACGCGCTGTTGGACGGCCGCGACGTGAGTGAATGTGTTCGCGTGGGCAGCGCGCTGGGCGCCAGCTGTGTGCAAGCGACCGGCGCGACAACGGGCGTATTTAACGCCGCCGAGCTGGCCGAATTTTTGAGCGAGCGGGCTCTCGACCTCTTTCCCGCTTAGTCCCGACCGTCGAGGGGCTCGCTGCAATCAACGTTCGCTGAC
>DASRXU010000495.1:0-15786 GCA_035687365.1 Planctomycetaceae bacterium
CCGAGACCGCCCGAGCCGACGGCGTAGGCGTGTAAGCCGACCTCCGTTGGCATGTTGGTCCCTTGCAGCCAGCCGTTGACCATCGGCAAGACAAAATTGACGCCGTACCACGAGAAGAGGATCGCCGAGAAGCACAGCACGCCGCCGACGTTGGTGCCGAACGTGCCGACCCAACCGGCGTAGCGACCGTGCAGCACGACGAGGTACGCCAACAGCGAAATCAACGCCCAGACTTCTTTGGGGTCCCAATCCCAGAACCGGCCCCACGAGACGTCGGCCCAGAGTCCGCCCAGAATCGTTCCGGCCGCCAGCAGCAGCACGGCGACCTGTTGGGCCTTGTAGGTGTAGCTGGCCAGCGTGGCGACTTCTTTGGGAGGTCGCGTGCTGGACGACGTCAAGTGTTGATCGCCCGTGCCGAAGTCTTCGAACCCGGCGGCCAGCGTACGGGGCAACATGGCCGGCTTGAGGGCGGCACCCGCCTTCTTCAGACGGGCGGCAAGCGTTGGTTCTCCGCCGCGATAGTGCGCGTCGAGATCAAAGATCGGTCCGCCGTTCTGCGGGGCGCTAGCGATGGCCGTTGCCGGCGCCGTCGACGGAGCGCGATATTTTCCGAACAGGTAGTAGAGCATGGCCAAGTTACCCAAGCCCCAGGCCAATCCGCCGGCTCCGTAGCTCGACACGATCGTCAGCACGTGGATGGCCAGCCAGTAATTGTTCCGCAGCACGGCCGTGATCGAACCGACCCGCGGGTTGAAGATCTCAGGGCTCGTCATGCCAACGAAGTGGGCCAACATCATGCCGAAGCAGGCGACGGGCAGCGCGCCCAACAAGAAGTAGCGGCGCTGAAACGTCTGCTGCCAAAGCTGACCGCGACTCTTGGCCGCCTCGGGGATGAGCGTGAGGGGTGTCAGCAGCAGTGTGATCACCGCTCGCGAGCCGAACCAGGCACAGCCACAGACGACGGCCATCCCCACGAGCCACGTCCCGACGGAGGACATCGCGACAGCCTTGCCGAAAATCGGCGGGGTCAGCTTGATGATGCGGAACGACGTGTCGCTGCGAGTCAGAAACCAAACCGTGGCGGCGAAGGCAGCAAACCGCGCGAGCGACGCGACGCATTGCACGGGCACCTTGACGCGGCTCAGAATTTTGCCCTGGTCCTCGGGCGTCGGCCGGTCAAGTTCGAGATGCGGCGGAAAGCTCGCGTCATTCGCGCGTCGGCGAACCGGCAGGCCGGCCAATCGCCAGGCCCAGCTCAATCCGGGCCAGGTCAGCGGCAGCAACGTGAACCAGAAGCCAAGCACCGAGACCACGAACGAGGCCCAGATCACCGTTTCATACATGTTGGTGACGGGGGGCCGTTTTGCGATGGCAATTCGCAACGAGAATCCGCACGCCGCATAGGCCAAAGCCAAGAACGTGATCACCAATCCGCTGGCGAACACGACCTTCGACGATTTGAGCATGCCCGCGGCAACCAGCGTGCACAGCGCCACCAAAAACACGATCCACGCCCACTCAAAGGGCTGATATTTGTTGTAAGTGATTTCGGTCTCGAGTGATCCCGCCGGCGGATAAGCTGAGAACCGCATCTGCGGCTCGAACAGGGGCAGCGGCTCGTACCGGTTCCAAATGATCTCGTTCAGCTTGTCGTCCAGTCCGAACTTGAAGGCGTTCTTGGCCGGAGGCACCATCTGCGTGCGGGCCGACTCAAGCGCCGCGGCGAGGCGTCGCAATTGCTGGACGAAGGCGTGCATCGAGGAATCGAAGGTGTTTTTGTCATTCGCGTCGTAAGCGGTGCGACTTTCGTCGAGCGCTCGTTTCAAGTTGCGAATTTCCGTTTGCAGCTCCCCTTTGACGTTTTGCGCCTGAGCGAGTTGCGGCAGCATCGACACCATGTTGCGCGGGCTGTTCGGATCGTTGGAGGGGTACCGGTCTGCACGGCGCGGATCGAGCAGCACCCGCGCCAACTCGTCGCGATCGGCCGCCATGATCCCGGAGATCGTCACGTCGTCCCCGTTTTTCCATTTGTCAGCGTCAAGCAGCGGTCCCAACGCCACCCACGCATTGAGGCGCTCGTCGGGATCGGTCTGCCGAGTGAGGGCCCGCGGATCGATACCCGGAACGACGTAGATATTGTTTCCGTGGCGGATGTCGAGGAATGCTTTCACATGGTGGAACAGCTCAGCCACTTTGCCGTTGATCGCGCGATCCTCCGGGGTGTCGCCTACGCTATCCGGCGATTTTGCCTTCGCCTTGTCGAGGGCGATCAAGCGCTCTTCCAGATCCTTCGACCAGTAAACGGGGCGGCCCGTTTCTTGCGACTGCTTCCAGTCGAGGATTTGGCCCAGCGCGACGAACTTCCCGTTGACAGAGATCTTGATTTTGTCGGTATTCAGTTTCTCGCGCAGCGGACGATACTCGCAGCGAAAGATCGGGCGATCGATCCACTCGTCGGGGCGGGTGACCCAGCCGTAAAGCAGTTCGGACGAGGAAAACGTCGCGGCCTTCTTGGTTCCGGAAGAGTCCGGATCGGGATCGGTCCAGCTCGAGCGACCGGTCACCACGTTGACGGTTTCGTCCGCCAACGTGTCGAGCGGCTTCAGACGGCCATCGCTGAAGACGGGAATCCGCTGCCAATCCGACCAATTGAAATTCGGATGCGCAACGAGAGGCACGGCACCGTTCGACGGGGTCGTGGCCGGCGCAGCAGCCGCGGGGGCATCAGCGGCCCGTGCGTGCGTCGGAGCAAGCGAGCCTGCCGGCAGTTGTGTGAGACACAGCAAGCCGAGGCAAACGGCCGTTCGGATCATGACAGGGCTCCTGCGGGCCGCTTAAAGAAGTAAGCCCGCATATAAAACATCAGGAAGATCCCAAAGACGATCAGTCCTGAACCGAGGTACTTCACCGGCCGTCCCGGATCATAGTTCACGCGAAAGACCGATCCCAGCGGCGTCGCGCGCTCTTTGTCCGGAGCCAGGTAGTTCTCTTGAAAGAAGCGTAACTGACGACCGTCGAGATCGGGATAGTCGAGCGGCCGATTCATCGTCACGACGAGATTGGCCATGTCCTGACTGTTTTCGACGATCTTTCGCTGCTCGACCTCGGATTTGCCCTTGAGGGTCTCGAGCTGAGTGTCGATCTTTTTCGTGACGGCGTCATCCAACTCGACCCGCACCGATTGTTTTCGCACGGGGTCTGACGCCTCGTCGAACTTCTCGCGCAGCCGCTCGACTTCCGGGTCGTGTCGCACGTCCACCTGCACCACATGGCTTGTGTAATTGCCGGCCATCTTGGTGCCCGGATCGACTTCGAGATCGAAATTGATGAGCTTCATCGCAAAGCCGACGTTCGTCTCGCGCACGTTGAGCGAAGTGAGAATCGGCTTGTCTCCGCCGATGTCTGTCCGATGCACCTGGCGGCGGCCCGCACGGGCCCAAGGCTCGGGAAGATTCTGCGTCAACCAAAAGTCATCTTGCTTGGTCTGACCCGACGATTCGGTCCAAGTGAGCCGCATCCGCACGGCCTTGGAGAGACCGCGCTCCGCCTTTTCGTCTGATTTTTCGAAGGGCAACGGGACGATGAGCTGGTTGGAGCCAATCCGCTCGGTCCCTTCCTGACCGGCTCCCACGTAGCGGAGTGCCGTCATGGTCATCACCGATCGGCCACCGCCGGTCGGGTCGTCGCCGCCCATCGAAAACGTGTCGACCGTGCGGCCGATCTCCAAATCGCCGGCCGCGACGACTCGCTTCGCCGCCTGTTGCCAGGCGCGATAGGCCATTTTGTCATTCGCACCGACGAGGATTTCGACCCGGCCTTTCACGAACGGATGATAGAAGTCGGCACGGAAGCCAGCGGGCTGCTTGCCGGCCGGCATGTAAGGCAATTCGGCAAACCGCAAGACCTGCGATTTGTTCTCCTTGCCTGCGACTTTTTCGTAGAGCGATAAATCGACCGTGGGGCCGATGTCTTCTCCGTCGGGGCCGGGCGGGACCAATCCCTGTCCGCGGACGAGCGCTCGCAAATCGACCGATTCGCCGTAGGCGTTCAGCTCAACCGTCAGTCCCCCGTTCAGTTCGAACCGCTTGCCCTGCGATTTGAGCTTCTTCAATTCCTTCACGGACGCGCAGGTCGTTTCGCCCTTCCACCAGAAGCAGACGGTGCCGTCTCCTTCGACCGAGCGGTCGGGCAGGCACGCTTTGAAGGCGGTGAGCGCATCGGGTTCGTCGGCATGCCACATAGCAACGTCGCCCACCGGGCCGAGAGGCGACTTCGCAAAGGGCTCTCCGGGTCGCGTCGAAAGGTCGACCGGGATCTCGAGCTTGAACTTGGGCTGATAGAACCGCAGACCCAGATAGGGCGTGCTGACCACGGAACTGCGCGAATAGTAGTCGACGACTTCGAGCTTCGTCTTGCCGTCGTTGTAGATGACTTGTGGCGGGTGCTGCCACGTTTGGGCCGGGTTATCGAGTCCGAACCACGACTTGATCCGCCGCGTGATGGGCCACGGAGCCAGATCGCTCCAATTGAACGGGCCGGGTTGAAACCGGACATCGAGCTGCTGGGGGCGACTGGGGATGTTACTGACGCTCAAAATTGACTGGTCCATGTCGATCGCCAGTTGATTCGACTCGCCCAAATAGACCAGCATCTGCGAGTTCACGCTGCCACGGTCGCTGATGGCTGAGCCAGCCAACAGCGTGAGCAATCCGATGTGCGTGATCACAAAACCGGTCTGGTGGCGCTTCCAAGGAAAGCGAATGGCCGCCGCACAAAAGATGTTCAGCGCCAGCAGCGACAGCAGGGCGGCAAAGTACCAGGTGTGGTAAATCAGAAAGCCGACCGCGGCCGTCCCGTAATTGGCTTCGACGAAAGTGGCCGATCCCAGCACGATCGCCACGAGCAGGATTAGCACCACCGCCAGTTTGAGCGACGCGAAGAACTCGTACAGCGACAGGATCGAGCGGACGAAGAGGGGCTGGGTCGGTTGATTCAGCTTCTGACGGGCCATCGCGGAAATCTCGTCACCGACACAGGGTCAAAGCGCATCTAGCCGGCAATAGGAAGCGGGGCGGGACCGCGCAACCTGAACGTCCGTTCCGAGTCAGGCGCGGGCAACAGCGGCGGGACACTCATTATAGAGCCCGTGTCTTTGGAAAGTACACCTGCGGGGCCGAGCGTCCCGGCTCGCATCGGGTTAGGTATGAGCGTGTCGGATACGAGAGTACGGCGGCCGGCCTGCCTCACTTCCTTTGTCAGACTTGCAAGGCGATCGGCGCCGATCTGGTAGGAGTTGCAAAAATTGCAATCCTTGCGGAGCGGCACTCGACCGGGGTCCAGGGGACCCATTCTTCATTACGCCCATTTACCAAAGACGTTGCGACGAAATATCCCTCCTAAACGATTTTTTTGGCGTTGTCGGCACCGAAGCTGCTTTTAGTCCAAAGCGTGAGTGAGACCCAGAAGTCGCACTGCACGGCCGCCGGAGGTGAGAGCCCGGCGGAAATGCAAACGAGGAGTGAGAGAGACTTTTTCCCACCGGCCCGTGGAGACGGGCTACATCCCACCGCTTTCGGCACCCCTTGCCGACACACCAATCAAAGGCCGAGGCAGGCCCGCTTGCCTCGGCCTCTTTCCTTTCGAAGAGCGACGATCGAACAAAGCCGACCCAAGAAGGGCAAATGCCCCTCGCTTACGCTTCGGGTTGGTGCAGGCGCGTCTACTAACCCGAAGCGTCAGCGAGGGAGTTTTTCGCTTGCCGACCGCCAGCGGTCAGCCACTGCTGCGACCACGAACCTGTCCCTCGCAGTGTGTGTCGTAAGTCAGAAGTGTCGTCGCGGCAACAAAGTCTCTTATTGCCGGCGCCGATTTCTGGCCGTAGACTGAAGTGTGCCGCCGCGAGCGCCCGTCGGCTTCTTTGCGGCGAAGACGGCCAAGAAAGTCCAAGTGGAGGATGTTTCGCTCAATTGACTGATCCAAAACGCGAAGATCTGCGTGTCCAGCAAAGCAAGGCAGTCCTGGTCGGCGTCCTGGACGCTGCGAAAAAGCTCGATCGGGAGCACGCTCTCGACGAGCTGGCTGGGTTGGTGAAGACGGCCGGCGTCAAGATTGTGGGCCGCCTGACCCAGAACCGTGGGAAGATGATTCCCGCCACCTGCCTGGGCAAGGGCAAGCTCGACGAGTTGAAGCAGATGGTCGACGTCTGCGGGGCCGACCTGGTCGTTTTCGACAACGACCTGACCCCTGCCCAAGAGCGAAACCTCGAAAAAGAGACCGGCCGCGTCATCGTTGACCGTAGCGAAGTGATCCTCGACATCTTCGCCAGCCGGGCCCGCACCTATGAATCGCGGCTGCAGGTTGAGCTGGCCCAGCTGCAATACTTCCGCAATCGGCTGCGCAAGCGATGGAGCCACCTCGAGCGCATCGAGGGCGGCGTCGGCGCCGGACGTGGACCGGGCGAAAAGCAGATCGAAACCGACCGCCGGTTGATCGACAAGCGAATCGCCGAGCTGAAGAAACGGCTGGGCGAGGTCGAGAAGCGCCGCGAACGGACAGTTTCCGCCCGCCGCGAACAGCTCACTGTCTCGATCGTCGGTTACACCAACGCCGGCAAGAGCACGTTAATGAACGCGCTCACCGGCGCCGAGGTCTACGTGGCCGACAAGCTATTCGCCACGCTCGATACCCGCACGCGCCGCTGGCATATTCCCCATTGGGGCGAAGTGCTGCTGAGCGACACCGTCGGTTTCGTCCGCAACCTGCCGCACCATCTCGTCGCTTCGTTTCGTTCGACGCTGGAAGAGGCCCGGCATGCCGACCTTTTGATTCATGTCGTCGACGCGGCCGACCCCGAGGCGGAAGCTCAGATCGATACCGTCAATCGCGTCCTGGAAGAAATTGGCGTCGATGCGGGCAACGCGCTGATCGTGCTCAATAAGATGGATCGCGTGAAGGACCGCGGGATCGTCGACGTGCTGCGACGGCGATTCGCAGACTCGGTTTCGATCAGTGCGGCCACCGGCCAGGGATTGGACCGTCTGGCCGAGGCGGTCGCCGCGAGACTGGCCAACGGCTACGCCGACGTCGAAATCGAAACCAGCGCAGGAAACGGCAAGTTGTTCGCGTATCTGGCCGAACGCGCGGAGATCAAGAGCCGCGAATACTTCGACTCGCGCGTCAAACTGGTTTGCCGCATCCCGAGGGCGATTGCCGATCGGCTCAACGAAGACGGTACGACGGTCACGTTGCAGAATGGATCGCGTCTCCCCGAAGCCCACGCGACACCGCCGCAGAACGGCCACGCCTTCGTTCCCGACGTGGACTGATCACCGGCCAGCCGATTCGTCGTCGCGGCCCTCAGCTCAGATCGTCGACGAACGCGATCCCCTGCGCTGCGAGCTGACCTTTTGCGAGTTCGCCCAGGTAGCGTTCGCGAAACGGAAACCACTGGTGCGCGATGCTCGCGCGGTAGAGTCCGTTTTCAAAGCTCTCGAGTGGTTGAGAGCTAGTCAGGGCCGTTTCGAGCCGCCGGCGATCGCCCTGATCGGCAAGCGTTTCGCAAAAGCGTTTCGCGATTTCGCGCTCGTCGAAATCGAGCGTGATGGTCCGAAAGCGTTCGGATGGCGCTTGGTTTCCCTCGACTATCTCTCCGGTCAGCCTGTCGACACGCACGCCGCCGGTCTCGGCAAACTGCAAAGCACTCACCAACCTGGCAAGAGAGACGGGAACGGGCATGAGTTACGTCTCGGAATCGTTTAATGTCGGAGCAGAACCGGGGCCGGACCCCAAGAACGGTGCGGACAGCAAACAGAGTGCGGCCAGCGCGATGGCCGCGGTTTCCGTGCGCAGAATGTTGGACCCCAGCGAAACACGACGACCACCGGCTGCAACCGCTTGTTCAATTTCCGACTCTGTGAATCCCCCCTCGGGACCAACCGTCAGGACGATGGCCCGGTCGCGCTGAGTCATCTCGCGTGCCTCGGCAACCGGCGTGCCGCCGGGATGCGCCACGAAGATTTTTCCGATGCCGGAGGCTTCACTCAGAAACGCTTTCCAGTCCGTCACCGCATCGATCGTCATCAACCGATCGCGACCCGACTGTTTACACGCCTCGATCACTGTCACTCGCATCTTGTCGAGCTTGTTCGACCCCGGCTCGGTCACACTCCGCGTCGTTTGCAGCGGAATCAACCGGCTGACTCCCAATTCGGTCGCCTTCTCGACCAGCCAACGAAAACGATCGGCTTTCGGAATTGCTGTTGCCAACACAACGTGCCGCACAACTTCTGGCGGTTCGCTGCGACGCTCGAGAATCTGCAGCGAGGCACAGATTTTCGTGAGTCCGGTAATTTTACATTCCGCCGCGTTGCCGCGTCCGTCGAAGAGAACAATCCGATCGCCAATTCCAGCCCGCATGACGCGTGTCAAATGATGAAACTCGCCCCCGCCGAGCTCGCAAGAGTCGTCGTCCGAAAGGTGGGGAGCGTAGTAGCGGGCTGTCATCTTTAACTGCCTTACTTCGTTTCGAGCTCGATCTATTTGCCGGAGGCCGCGCGCTTCTGTTCCAGAGTTTGCGCCAGCTCCCGTTGGACGAGAGGATCGTCCGGGGCAACCGTCGCCAGGTGCTGCAGCCGTTGGATCGCTTCGTCGAAACGTTTCAATCCGCGCAGGGCCCGCGCCGATTCCAATTCGCACGAGTACAACCGCGGATTCAGTTGCAGACCGCGTTCGGCGTAAGACAGGGCACCGGCGAAATCGCCCGTCTTCCCAGAGAGAGAGGCCAGGTCGGCGTAGGTCAAAGGGTTGTCCGGGTTGAGTTCACGCGAACGGTCCAGATAATGACGCGCGTCCGCGAACTCCTTTCGCTCGCTCAGGCCCCGTGCGATCCCGTTGAGAGCGTCGACCGATTGGGGGTCGAGCGAGGCGGCGATTCGATACTCGCCCAGTGCGTCGTCCTTGCGGCCCAGCATCTCGTAGGCGTACGCCAAGCCCGTGTGCAGCGGTGCGTGCGGCGTGGCCAGGCGAATCGCCGCTTGATACTCGATGACAGCTTCGTCCAGATTGTCATCGCCCATGAGCGCAGCCCCGAGGAATTCGTGAAGCATCGAGTTCTCGGGCGTACACGACTGCGAATGACGCAGCAGAGTCACGCTGTCGTGCCAATAGCTCAGTTGGCTAAAGGTGATTGCTGAGAGCAGCATCAGCCAAGCGACGCCCGCGAAAGGCAACACTCGCGACCGGTAAAACCCAACCGGGATCACCTCCCAGAGTAACCAGACCGCGGCGATGAAGACTCCGATCAACGGAAAGTAGGTGTACCGATCGGCCATCTGTTGTGTGCCGATTTGTACCAAGCCAATCATCGGCACCAACGTCCCCAGGTACCAAAACCAGCCGACAAATAGAAACGGCCATCGACGGACCCACTTGATCGCACCCACCGTGACGGCCAATAGCACCGCGGCGGCGATGGCGAAACTCGTCCACAAAATCGCCTGGCCCGGATGGGGATAAAAAACCGAAAGGTTGGTCGGATAAGCGGCCTTCTCGAGGTAAGCCAGGTAAACACAGACCGCGTTCTCGAAGCGGATGAGTAAAGGAAAGGGGGCCGTCATCGCTCCGCCGCGCGACTGCGCGAACACCGCAATTGTCGAAAAGCCAGCCGCGACTGCCAGGAAAGGAAGCTTCTCCACGATCGTGCCGAGGATGGACCTGCCGGTCGATGAGGGAGTTGCCATCTCGGACCGCGCCGGGGTTCCGTTCATCAGCCTCCCCAGCGGCCAATAGTCGAGGAGCACACAAACAAACGGCAGCGTGACCAGCGTCGGCTTGGACAGCAGGCTGCACAAAAACAGCGCGCACGCTGCCACGTATCTCCACGCTTTGCCTTCGCGGGCGTAGCCGACGTACGCGCGCAGCGACAGCAAGCCGAAAAAAATGCTGAGCACGTCCTTTCGTTCGGCGACCCAAGCGACCGACTCTACGTGCAGGGGATGGATTGCAAACAAAGCCGCGACGAAAGCGCTGCGGCCTTGGCTTCCCGTGGCCATCGCCAAGGTGACGAACAAGATCAGCGCATTGGCCGTGTGTAAGAGGACGTTCGTGATGTGATAGCCAGCGGGACCGATTCCATGGATCGAGCTGTCGAGCATCAGCGACAACCAGGTCAGCGGGATCCAGTTGCAATCGTGAACGCCGAGACTCCACTGCAGACTTTGTGACGAGAGACCCGCTTGCACGTGCGGGTTGAGCGAGGCGTATTCGGGATCGTCGATGTTGATGAAGGAAAGGGTCCAGGCCTGCGAGTAGACGGCCAACGTGCCGGCCGCCAAGAGCACGCCATACATCAGCGTGGTTCGCCACGTCGAAGCAGGCGACGGGACCGCGACGCGAACGGGCGGCATCGAGCGACGAGTTTTAGAACGCGAGACCATCGGCGATTCAGAGGGGAAGGGGCGGCTGCAGCCTGCTCAAAGCATGCGCGGCTCTGTGAGCCTATGTCGAAGCAACCAAAGCCGTTGGCGCGGGCGGCCTTATCGCCCGACAACCCCACGCTTATCTCCGCGCGACCGGACTGCCGATCATACCTGATAACAGCCGAGTGCCGGACCGGCAAGGAGGCCCTTGTGTCGATTGCGCGCGAAGGACTGGAGAGTTCCGACCACATTCTCTCGGCGGGCGATTCGCATTTCTTTGCGGGCGGGGTGCATCAGGAAGCCATGGCGCGCCTCGAGCATCTGGTCGAGGGCGGCAGCCGATGCGGGATCGTGGTCGGTCCTCGCGGGACCGGGAAGTCGACCGTTCTCAACGTGTTCGCTCAGGACTGCCGGGCCATCGGTTGTGAGACAGTCGCCATCGACGTGACGGGTCGCGACGGCGTGGAGTTTCTCGAGCGTCTGTCCCAACGGCTAGGAGTGACTTCGCGCGCTCGAGGGCGGGCCAGCGCGTTATGGACCGAGGTCAGCGACGCACTTGCCGGTCGGGAACGGGCCGGACAGCATTGCGTGCTCGTCATCGATCATCTCGATCGGGCGACGCGAGATTGTCAGCAATTGGTGCGGCGACTCTCGACTCGCGGCTCAGGACGCAATACTGAGACTTGGATCCTGGCACTTTCCGGACGATCGTTTCCGATGGTGCCGCGCGAATGGCGTGAGTGCAGCGACTTGCGCGTGGAACTGGCACCGCTGAGCCCGTTGGAAAGCCACTCGTTCTTGCAATCGATGTTGATCGCCGCCGGTCGGCCGAATGCGTTCGAGGGGGCATGGGAGCACCTGGTTGCCGCCGGTCGGGGCATTCCGGCCGAGCTGCGACGAATCGGGGAGCTTTCGTTGCTCGTGGCTGACGGCCCCCAGTCGCGACTCTCTGAAGAGGCGCTCGCTACGATCCTCAGCGAGCTGCGCGGACTGCGCTTCTCGGCCTAGTCCGGCCAAAGTAAGCCCTTCTTAATCCGCGACTTGCGACGTTGCAGCCGCCCCGCCAGGCTTTGCGCGAGATGGGGCTGACGCCGTGCCCGGTGTCGCCGCTAAGTCCTTAGGGGAAGCTCTCTTCCATTTCCTCGCCCGCTACTTTCTTAGTCAGACCGCGCTGTCCAGCGGGGCACGCGGTCAGCATTTCGAATTAACAATTTCTACATTTTGACATCACGAAAATCACACGTTTGACATGTATCGTTCGCTGGCACCACTAGGGCTCCCTCCTCGACTCGACGGCACAAGCCGTCGCAAAATCTCGCTTGCTTGTAGTTTTCTGGAACTTGCGAGTCACCGTTTGTTGACTCGTCCGGAAACTGTGTTTTTGCCGCCCGGTTGGGGCATCGCGAAATCGCGAGCATGACGTCGCGGCACTCATTGCGTAACGGTCGGAGGGCATGAGGGACAGCAGTTTCTCGATTTGAGATGGACTGAGTTTGAGTCGTCAGCCGGTAATCGAACGGAGAACACGTCTGTGAGCGGGCATTTTCGTAGCAGTTTGATCGGACGCCGTGTGGTTGTGATCGCCGTGGGTCTGTGCTGCTTGAGCTTTGCGGCGTCTTGCGGCGGACCGAAGCTGAAACCGATCAAGGGGCAATTGGCCGTCGTGCCCGTGACCGGCAAATTGATGATGAACGGGGAGCCGCTGGCCGACGCTCAGATCTGCTTTTACACGACCGAACCGCTTCCGAAGGGAACTTCGTCGATTCGGCCCCATGCGACGACAGAGGAGGATGGGTCGTTTCGCGTTTCCACTTACGGATCCCAGGACGGTGCGCCCCTCGGGAAATACTCGGTCACTGTTTCCTGGAAAGGTCCCGCAGTCGGACCCGCAGGTGAGGTCGGAGTTGCCGGCGACGACGATGATCGGCCCGAAAAGGTGGCTCCGGCGTTTCGAAACCCGCGCATGTCGAGAATAAGGGTCGAGGTCACCGAAGGCGAGAACGCACTCACTCCATGGGATCTGGCGACCTACGGTCAGCAGCAAACATCAAACACACCAAACTAGCGAAATCGTGCGGATAACCACGCGCGCTCGTCACGCCGCACTGAAAACGGAAGAGTCGACGAGTCTTGAGACATTTTTCCAAAGCAATGTTCTTTAAAGGGGAGTAAGTCGATGTCAAGAGGGGGTCGAAAAGCATTCACATTAATCGAGCTGCTGGTGGTGATCGCCATCATCGCCACGCTGATTGCGCTGCTGCTGCCAGCCGTGCAAGCGGCCCGAGAAGCCGCTCGGCGCACCCAGTGCCGCAACAATCTGAAGCAATTTGCATTGGCCTGCCATAACTACCACGATGTGTTCCACTCGCTGCCGTGCTCGAAGGTCATCTCTTCATCGGAATGGGCCAGCGCACTGTGCACCAAGGCGGGCACGGTCGACGTCACTGCCCTCGGTTGGGGGTTAGATACCACCCTCAAGTCCAACGGCACTCCCAATAACACCCAAAAGTGCAGCGACGGATATGCGGGCATCATCGAAGAGTTGCTCGGCTTCTACGAGCAGGGCAACTTCCAGAAACTCATCGATTCCCACCTGCCTTGGGCTCATACGGCCAACGTAGCGAGCGAAGAAAAGGCGATTATCGGCCAATTCTACTGCCCCTCGGCTCCGGGCGAGGGACGAGTTTCGTTGGCGTTCGTGAGCGGCCTCCAGGTCACTGACTACGCCACCGTCGGCACCGGTGTTGATGCCGCCTTCTACAGCACCAACGGCCTGACGCCGCCAGCCGAACTCTGCGGCGCGTTCACGGCATGGGTCAACGGCAAGGTCACGCAAGGCGTTCCGGTTCCGTTCCGGAACATCACGGACGGCTTGACGAACACCATCATGTGGTCCGAGTCTGCCGGCCATCCTCAAGTTTGGACGCGGGGCGCCGCGCTCACGAAGCAGACATTCACAAACGCCTATAAGGCCGGCCATGCTGGTATCGATCCGACCACCGGCAAGGTTGTTGTGAATGACGGCGACGCTTGGCCCGATCCCAGTTCCAACGCTTGGAAGATCGACGGAACCGATATTAGCGGGTATGCCAAGAACGGCCCCTGCGCGATGAACTGCAACAACGCTAGCGAAATGTACTGCTTCCATCCTGGCAGCTTGCCTGTTGCCATGTGCGATGCTTCCGTCACGTTCATTAGCGAGAACATGGACATTCGCACGCTCTGCAATCTCGTGCATCCGCGCGACGGGAACGCCACCGAAATGCAGGCTGAATAGTCCGCTCGATAGGAAACGAGCTTTGGTTCGGATTCTTGTCGGTTGAAACTGACTTTGCGCGGCTTCGCGTCGGCCGCCAATTCGATCTTGGGTTGAGGCGCAAATCTGCTCGGTGCGCCGGTTGTTTGCTGCGACCGGCGCGCCTTTTTTCTTAGGGCAACAACATGTTGAACAGATACAAGTGCCTCGGTTCCTCCTTCGCCAGGTTGCTCGCGACCGGGTTGCTGCTGGCGGGGTTCGCCACCGTCGATCGCGCGGCTCGAGCCGAAGACGACATCCAGTTTCTCGGCACCCTGCAACTGCCCCCCGGCACACTCGACAAGTCGGGGCTGACTGACGTGCTCGCGGGCAAAGTGCCGCACAACCAACTCGGCGGCTTGTCGGCACTGGAGTATTCAGGGCACGACGACGTCTACTACGCCCTTCCCGATCGTGGTCCGGGTGACGGCTCTGCCCGATATCGTTGCCGCTGGCAGATGATCGAGCTGAAGCCACCCGTCGGAACGACCAGCAAGGGATCGGCCCGAGTGGTGGCAACCACATTGCTCACCGCCGCCGACGGCAAGCCGTTAATCGGTGTCTCGACGGCCTTCGATCCGAATGGGCCTGGCGGCAACCATCGGTTCGATCCCGAAGGGCTGCGACTCGGTCCGTCCGGGTCGGTGTTCATCTCCGACGAATACGGCCCCTACATTTACGAATTCGACTCGACCGGACACCAGGTGGGGGCTCTCGATGTGCCGGCCCGCTATTCGATCGCCCACCCCGCCGCCACCAAGGAAGCGGAGATCGAAGGGAACAAGTCGGGCCGCGTCTCGAACGCCGGATTCGAAAGCCTGGCCATCAGTCCGAACGGCAAACGGCTCTACGCACTGATCCAGGCCCCGCTGCTGCAAGATTCTCAGCGCAGCAAAAAGGGAAAGATGAAAGGCCTGAACTGCCGGCTGCTGGAGATCGACCTCGCCTCGGGAGCGACCCGCGAACTGCTGTATCCGCTTGATACAGACGCGAACAAGACTTCCGAAATGTTGGCACTCGACGACCACCGATTTCTGGTGATCGAGCGAGACAATCAGCCTGGGCAAAACGCGGGCTTCAAACGCATCATGAAGATCGACATCGCGGGAGCCAGCGATATTAGCGGCATCGAGTCGCTGCCTCACAAGAAAGTGCCGAAGGGCGTCAAACCCGTGGCGAAGACGACCTTCATCGACTTGCTCGATTCGCGCTACGGTCTGGCCGGCCCCCAGTTGGCTGAAAAGCAAGAAGGTCTGGCCTGGGGACCGACGTTGGCCGACGGACGCCGGTTGCTTTGGATTTGCGTCGATAACGATTTCAAGCCGAAGACGTCCTGCGAGTTTTACGCGTTTGCGGTCCGCCCTACCGAAGCCCAGGCGCAGCGCTAACTTCGGAGCACACGCCAGAGCAGCTCAGTCGGCTTCCCTGGGGACGTGATTTAGTAACCGGTTCGAATCACGTGCCCACCGGGGAGCCGCTTGAGCAGGCGCTTCATTTCGAGCACCGTCAGCGTCGCCAGTACGCGGGACGGCTCGAGGGCCGCCTCTCGGACGACTTCATCGATCAATTTCGGATCGACGGTCACGAGATTCAGGATCGCCCGCTCCTGATCGCTGAGATTGAGTTCACGCGGCGTGTGCACCGTCTCGCTGGGGCTGCGCTCGACGGGCGACATCAGCGGCCCGAGCGCCTCGAGCACGTCATCCACGCCGCGCACGAGCGGGACGCCGTCACGGATTAGATCGTGACAGCCCTCGCTCATCAGGCTGTCAATTCGACCCGGCACAGCAAAGACTTCACGCCCTTGCTCTAGGGCGTGTCGCGCGGTGTGGAGGGCGCCGCTCGTGCGAGTCGCCTCGATGATGATCACGCCCAGCGACATGCCGCTGATGATGCGATTGCGTTGGGGAAAGAGGCCGGCGATCGGCTCTTGATCGAGGCACGATTCCGAGACCACTCCGCCCTGCTCGGCAATCTGCGCGGCCAACTCTTTGTGCTCGGGGGGATAGACTTTCGACAGGCCGGTCGCGGCGACGGCGATTGTGCGTCCGCCCGCCTCGAGTGCCCCGCGATGGG
>DASRXU010000496.1:0-5043 GCA_035687365.1 Planctomycetaceae bacterium
CTGTGCGACTAAGGTAAGAGCGCAATCGTTCCTGATAACTATGGAACTCGACGTAATTCTGCTGAACGACCAACTTGGTCTGAGACCCCATCCAGTAACGAAGTCCCCCCGTGTGGTCGGTGTGATCGTGTGTGAGGATCACATAGCGAACCGGAGCCGAACTCACCTTGCTCAACAGCTCGTGGTGCTTCTTGGCACTCACCGGAGACGAGGTGTCGATCACCACGTTGCCGTCATCGGTGCGAACGAGAAACGTGTTGCTGAATCCGAGCGCCAAATAAATCCCATCGTTCACCTTTTGGGCAGCGGTTTGGCGGTTTCCCAATCGCGAGTAATCGTTGAGCGACAGCGGCGAGACCTGTCCCTGCACTGCGACTGGTGCGAGCCCCCATCCAATCAGGATTAGAACTGCGGACCGGAATAAAACGGGACCGCGCGAAGGGGCGGGCGAGCGGAGATCGAACGGTGCGAGAAGTTGCGCAGAGCGCATGGGCGCATCCTCCGGTCGGGTCAGTTGTTGTGCGAGGCGAAGTGAGTCGAATCCGGGCACGGATAGCGACCGTTTATCCGCTTTTTTGATCCGTGCGACAAGGACTCGCGTTGAGATCTCACCGGGTCTGCGAGTGTGCGGCATCGTGCGACGGTTTCCGATAAACTGCCATTGGGCGGCGAGTTCGGTCACTGCCGCACGAAGTTCGCGCCTGCGTGACAGAGAGCGTTAGGAGTGGAGACAGCTGGATGAGCCTGGCGATCGAAACCCGCGGATTGACGCGGTTCTTTGACAAGTTTTGCGCAGTAAACGGAATCGATCTCAAGGTCGAGAGCGGCATCTCGTACGGCTTCCTCGGGCCAAACGGCGCGGGTAAATCGACGACGATCAAGATGCTCACCGGTTTGTTGGCTCCCAGCTCCGGCCAGATCACCGTTCTCGGCCGAAATATGTCTGTTCCGGAGCAGTCGTTGGAGGCAAAACGGCACGTCGGCGTGGTGCCGGAAGACCTGGCACTCTTCGACAACCTGACCGGGCCGGAGTATTTGACGTTCGTCGGCCGGATGTATGGCATTCCCGCCACCACCATCCAAAGCCGCAGCACTGACTTGCTGAAGCTCCTGTGCCTGCAGGGGGAAGAGAAAAAGCTGACGCTCGAGTATTCGCACGGAATGAAGAAAAAGCTCGCGCTCGCGGCCGCTCTCTTGCCGAATCCCGATCTGTTGTTTCTGGACGAGCCTTTCGAGGGAGTCGACGCCGTTACCTCGCGAGTGATCCGCGACATGCTGACCGGTTATGTCTCGCGCGGCTCGACCTTGTTTCTGACGTCGCACGTGCTCGAAATCGTGGAGCGGCTCTGCACGCACGTCGGCATCATCGCGCACGGTCAACTGGTCGAGCAGGCGAGCCTGGACGAAATCCGGCAAGGAAGCTCGCTCGAGAGCCGGTTTCTCGAAAAGGTCGGAAGTGATCCGTCTGCCTCGAAAAAATTGGAGTGGCTCGAAGGAGCCGCGACATGAATTGGCAGCACTTTCGGTCTCTGGTCTGGCTCCGGCGGCGGCTGTTTCGCAACCGAATGCGGCGCGCCGGAAAATTCAATGCCGTCGTCACCCAAATCCTAATGGTCCTCGCCGGCGTCGCATCGGTCGCGATGTTTTTCACGTCGTTGGTTTTGGGGGTGTGGCTCCTGCCAAAGGCGACACCCGATTACGTCCTGTACCTTTGGACCGGGATTGTCGTTGCCTTTCTCTTCTTCTGGATGCTCGGGGTGATGACCGAGTTGCAGCGGTCGGAAGTGCTGTCGATCGAAAAGCTATTCCATTTTCCGATTTCGCCCAGCAGCGCGTTCTTCATTAACTATCTGAGTTCGCTTGTCTGCCTGTCGCTGATTCTATTTCTGCCGGCCATGTTCGGGCTCGCCATCGCGTCGGTCTATGCGCTGGGGCCTTGGATGCTGATCAGCCTGCCGCTGTTGATCGCTTTCATCTTGATGGTGACCACGATCACATATCAGTTCCGGGGATGGCTCGCGACCTTAATGGTGAACAAACGAAGGCGCCGTACCATCATGGCTTGCGTGACGGGATCAATCATCTTGATCAGTCAAGCGCCCAACTTGATTAACCTGACCTATCAAGGAAGGCGTCTCCGCGGGACCGACAACAATCCGGCACGGGAATACACCGCCGACGTCGAACGGCTTGAATCGGAAATGAGGGCCAAGAAGATCTCGCCGAAGGAGTTCACTGACCGCCTCGAAGCACTTTCTATTGCGAAACGCAAGAAGAACGAACAAGAGACTCAGGCACTTCTGTCAGAACTGAAACGTTGGGTCTCGATTGCCGATTTGGCGCTTCCCCCAGGCTGGTTAGCCTACGGAACTCATCGGGCGGCGGAGCATCAAATCTGGCCCGGAATTGTCGGGACGTTGTTGCTAAGCGTGATTGCCGGAGCGAGCCTGCGGCGCTCATACCGCACGACAGTGCGCTTCTATTTGGGTGATTTCCGCTCGGACCAATCCACGACCCCGGTTCCGTCGTCGCCGTTACCCAGGCCTGTTGCGCCGGGGGGCGTCGCGGGGCGAAGCACACGAGCTGTGCCCGGCGCTCTCGCCACGCAACCGCCGTCAGTTGGCTTGGTTGGTAGGAAAGTGCCGGGTTTTTCGGAGCAGGCGGCCGCGACAGGGCTCGCAACCCTCCGCTCTCTGCTGCGCGCTCCCGAAGTCAAGATGATGTTGTTGACGCCCACCATTCTGGGCGTCGTGATGATGACGACCCGCATGGCGGGCCGGGCGAACGCCGCCCCGGTGCCCGCCGAGCTTCGCGCGGTTCTTGGGCTCGCGATTGTCATGACCGTTGTCGTCAGTCTGTCGCAAGTGTTCCAAAATCAATTTGGCTTCGACCGCAGCGCATTCCGGGTCTTTGTTCTCTCGCCGGCGCCGCGCCGTCAGATCCTGCTGGGAAAGAATCTGGCGATGGCGCCGATCGTCGCCGGGGCCGGAATCGTTTTCCTGGGAATTCTCGAGTTCATGTTTCCCTTAGGACCGACCGAATTTCTCGCGACGCTCGTCGAGATGTTCTCGGCGTTCCTGATCGTTTGCCTCGTCGGCAATCAAATGTCGATTCTTTTGCCGTCGGCAATTCGGCAGGGTTCGATGCGCTCCTCGGACACGAAAGTCGTGCGAGTTTTGCTTCGTTTTGCCGCCATGCTGGGGCTCCTCGTGGCGTTTGTACCGCTGGGGTTGCCACTGGGAATTGACTATTTGGCCCGCCACTTTCTTCTCCAGCAATTTGCCTGGGTCGAGTGGGTCCCGATCTACTTGATTCTGGCACTGTTGTTGGCGGTAGTGACGCTCTTGGTATATCGCACGGTCCTCGACTACCAAGGCGGGCTGCTCCAGCGGCGCGAGTTACGAATTCTGGAAGCGGTCACCACGAAGGACGACTGACGGCGGCTTTCGGCAGTGAACGCCGACCAAACAAGTCCTAGGAAGCTGACCCAAGCGTCGCTTTTTCGCGGCGGATCTTACCGTTCGAGGGACGAACGGACGGTTCGACCAATGCGGCTTCGATCGTGAGCCCAGGGCCGAAGGCCAACAGCACGCAGGGGCCCGGCGTCTTGTTGCGAATAAGTCGTTCGACGATGAAGAGAATCGTGGGCGACGACATATTGCCGAACTCCGCCAGCACCTCCTTGGAAGTTTGAATTTCGCTCGGCTCGAGTTGCAGGGCGTCGACACAGGCTTGCAGGATCCGCGGCCCGCCCGGATGGATTCCCCAGTGCGCAATCTGACCGAGGTCGGTCCCTTCGCTGGCCAGCCAGCTCTCGAGCCAAGTTCGCAATGAACCTTGAATGACGTCCGGCACACGTGCCGAAAGAGTCATTTGGAAGCCGTGGTCGCCGATGTTCCAACTCATCAGATCCTCGGTTTCAGGAACGACCGTCGAGCCTGACGCGAGCCAGCGGGGCTTCTCCTCGTGTGGCGCGTGATCGTCCGCGTGACCGCAGACTAGCGCGGCCGAACCGTCGGCAAACAGCGCATTGGCGACGATCTGTTCCGGGTGCCAGCCGTATTGGTGATGCAGGCTGCACAATTCGATCGCGCAGACGAGGATCCGCGCGTCCGGATTGGCATCTGCAAAAGCCCTCGCCACTCGCAATGCGTTGAGTGCTCCATGGCACCCCATGAATCCGACGTGTGTCCGCGCGACGTCCGGCGGCAACCCCAGGGTCCGAATTAATTGAATGTCGACCCCGGGGGCTGCGAACCCGCTGCACGACACGGTGATAAGGTGCGTAATCGCGCCCGCGTCGAGGGAGGCGTCAGCAAGGGCCTTTTGGCAGGCGGCCGTTGCCAGGCCGGTCGCCGATTGCGCGTACTTCTGCATCCGCGCGGCCGTGGTGGGACCGTCGGGGCCGCCTTCCTCGACGGAACGGTAGAACACCTGTCCGCCGGGCTGCCCTTTTGCCTCGGGCGTCAGCAAGACCGTGTGCCGTTTTCGCACGCCGGCATGGCGGTACAGGGTCGGCAGCAGCCGCCGTTGCTTTTCCGTCAGGCCGCAAAGCACACCGGCGGCTTCTGCCGCATCGGCCTGTTCGATCGAGAGTTCCGGGACGGCCGTTCCGATTCCCAAAATACAAACGCTCATGATCAATCCTTTTAAAACTCGAGGTTCCGCCCTCGCTCCAATTCGCTCCGCGTAGCCTGTTCTTGTTCAGCGCAGTCTGGACTGCGCTACTGAACCAGTCTCTGTTATTACCTCGACGCCTTTTCCCGAATTCCAAAAGTGTCCGATGAGCGGTTTGACGACGTTGGGCGCGACGGCCATCAGCGCCATCGCCCCACGGACCGCAAGCGGCCGGCGCAGAAAGCTGGACAGGATGCGACAGTCTCGCTGTCGAGGAGCAATGTGAGTACGATGAAGGAGCGACCACTCGCGTGCGAGCCGCTCAAATTCGTTCCTGTCAGCGATACAACTCTCGCTTCGCGCAGCATCTCGGATCAGCCAGTCCTCAACTAAGGGGGCCGCAAGCACGGCGGACAACATTCCCCA
>DASRXU010000497.1:0-6496 GCA_035687365.1 Planctomycetaceae bacterium
TGCAGTGGACGATTTCTCAAGCGACCGCCGACACCTTCGCCCTGACGATGCCCGATTGGCTCGCGGCGAAGCTCGACCTGACCGATCCGCACGTGCTGAGTGCGGCCAACCCCCGTCGCCGGCAAACGATCTCGACCGCTCTGCCGAACGGACGCGTTCGTTGGACCATCGAGCTGCAAGATCCCGTCGCGGACCAATTGTTCCTGACGGCGACCGCCATTCTTCCGCTGCCCAAGGATGGCAAGATTGTCGCTCCGACATTCGGGTTCGAGAGCGAAGACGCGACAGGTACCGAGCACCGAGTCGAACCTCTGGCCACTCAACGCCACTTTATCGTGCTGGTCAATCAGTCGGCCGGCCAACTCTCCGACGCGCCCGGGAACCCGATCGAAGCCGTCGATCGAGGCGGGCTGCCAATTCAACTCGACGCTCAACTCCTTAAGCAGGCCATGCAGGTTGGACGTTTGACGCGCACCGACGCGCCCGCGTCTTGGCGTCTCGATCGTCCCGCCGTGAAGCGGGGTGCTGCCGCGTTCGTCAATTTGGCGGATCTCGTCACAGTCATCGAGCCGGGAGGCTCTTGGCGGACGCAGGCGACGTATCGCGTCAAGAATCTGGCGAGGCAGTTTCTCGCCGTCGAAATTCCGGAGCAGTCAGAGATTCTCTCCGTCATCGTCCAGCATAAACCGGCCCGAGCCGTTCGCGCCAGCGTGGGCGGCAAAACGCTGAACCTGATTCCCCTGCCGGAAGCCAGCGAGGGCGATCTGTCCTTTGACGTGCAGCTGGTGGTTGCCGGCCGGCTGCCCGGCGGTTCTTTGCCGGAAGGCGTGCGGCTGATGGGCAAGAAAGTGTCGCTGATGGCTCCGCAAGTGGTGACTTGGGAAACCGACGCCGACTACGGCACCCCCGTCGCACGGACGCGCTGGACGGTCTGGTTCCCCAAGGACGAGCAAGTGCGCGTGCTGACGTCTTCGCAGGAGACGAATCTCGATCAAGCGGACGAATTCGCTGCGACTGTCTTCGAGCGATCGGCCCTCGTCGACGAGGCCAAGCAACTGCTGTCGGTCATTGAATCGGGAGCCAGCGGCAATAGCTCAAGTCGTGCGTACTACAACCTCTCGCGCATTAATGGCGCGCTGGACCAGAGTAGCTCAATGTCGACTCGTGGGGCAAACGCGCCGGCCGAGGTCGAGCGCGAGCAGTTAGTGCGCCGACAAATGAACGAGATTCGCAAGCGGCGCCCGGCTAACAAGAATGAGAAAGATCAATCGGACACTGACGATGCCCAGTCGCAGTCGAAGACGCTGACACCGGAATCGCAAGCCGCCCAAGCGAAGCAGCTATTCGAAGGGAACGCGATCGCCAATTCTCGAAGGAAGTCCAAGGCGCCGGCTCAAAGCGTGTTCGGTTTTCAAAACCAGCGCAAATCGGAGGTGCCTTCCGACAACTCCAAGAATCCGTTTCCCCGGCTTCAAGGATTCTCCGACGGTCGTGACGAGAAGGACGAAACATTTACCGACAAGCAAAGTGCGGCCGATCTCGAAAAACAATTGGGTAGGCTCTCAGAAGGCTTTAAACTTAAACAACCGGGAGACTCGAATCGACCGGAGGCGCCGAAACCTGGACTCGGACAATTCGGCGCGCCGGTGTTCTCCGGCCGCGACGGCGCACCCCCTGCCCAAGCAGCTCCCGCTCCGGCTCCCCAACCCGAGGTGAGCAATCCCGAGCCGGCGAAAAAGGCGGCTTCCCGTTCGCACTCGCCCGGCACGCTTTCGCTCGCCTTCGACATCCCGAAAGACGGGCAGATGTTGGTCTTCACGAAAGCCGGCGGCGATCCCAAGCTCACAGTCGAACTGCGTCCCCGCAAGTCACTCGAAGTGCTCCTGGGCACGCTGTGGATGCTGCCCTGGATCTTCCTGTTGTTGCTGGCACTCATGCTCTTCCGTCAAAACCGTTATGCGGCAGCGGCCTGGCGACAACTGCCCTATGGCCTGATCGCGATCGGTCTGCTCTTGTTTGTGGTTCTGCCGGCGCCCGCGTTCTTCGTCGGTTTGGCATTCGTTGCCGCGGGGACAATTCAGGCCAGCGTGATGCGCCATCGGCAAGCCGCCGGTCGCTGATCATGCAGAGAAGGGCGAGCCCTCTGCGCGCTCGCGGACCGATTCGCGCGATCGCCATTGACCGCGGATTGCCGGCGCGGAACAGCCGACGCGCGGCGGCTTGACCCGCGCGAAAACCACTGATATCGTGGCAAATCGCTATACCGCGCGGGCCTTCCCCTTGAGCTTTTGTGCAAACGGCGCCGCGCGAGGCAGCAGCCCGCCCGATAGCCACCGCACTGACTTCGTCGTGAGGCGTCCCATGTCAGATCACGAAATGCCCCTCGAAGGTGCGACTGAGGCTTCGGCCCAGGCAACGGCGGCTCCGGTTAGTCCAAGTGCCTCACTGAAGCCGGGCCACAAGCGTCTCGCGACCTTGGCGGCCGCGTTCTTGGGACTGATTGCCATTCCCGCTTATTTCTATTGGTCGATGGTCCACGACGAGAACACCGCAGCACAGCTTCAAAAGGAATTAAAAGAGGACGGCGTCCAGGTTATGTTCTCTAAAGGAGAGCCCAGTCACGCCAGTTTCTCTCCATTCAGCTCGATGACCCAGACGGTTCGAGTTGTTGCCGGCTCTAGAAAGGTGGACGATGCCTTGATGCAGCGGATTGTCGGAATCAATCAGGATCTGAGCCTGACGCTCAATGACTGCCCGGTCACCGACGTCGGGCTCGCCGAGCTGGAAAACAGACACAACCTGCGGTGGCTCGAGCTGCGAAAGACCATGATTACCGACGAGGGCATCAAGCACCTGCGCGGAACCGATCTCGAGCTGCTTGATATCTCGACGACCAAGGTCGGCGACGCCGGGATGGCCGCCCTGGGAGAACTGAACTTTCCCTATCTGAGGGTTCTTTCGATCGAGAACTTGCCCGTCACCGACGAGGGGATCCTGCACCTGGCGCGTTTCAAGTCCTTGGAATTCCTGTCGATCGCCGGAACAAAAGTCACGCCCACAGGGAAGCGGCATCTCAAAGAGAAACTCCCGGAAGTCACCATTCTCGGAGGTTCGTAAGCCGGGCGCGACCAGCACTGGATTGCCCGCCGCTCGAAAAGGCTCAATGAGGCGTATTTCCCGTCTGCTGGTTGCCAATCGCAGTGAGATCGCGATCCGCGTCTTCCGGAGCGGACACGAATTGGGCATTCGCACCATTGCGATCTACGCCCACGAAGACCGCTTCGCCCTGCACCGTCTTAAGGCCGACGAAGCCTATCCGATCGGGCAACCCGGCGAGCCCATTCGTTCCTACCTGAACATTGAGGCGATCATCGCCCTGGCCAAAGAGCGCCAGGTCGACGCGATTCACCCGGGTTACGGCTTCTTATCCGAGAATCCGGACTTGGCCCGTGCCTGTGTCGCCAACGACATCGTCTTCGTCGGCCCGCGCGCCGAACTCTTGGAGCAACTGGGAGACAAGATCGCTGCCCGCAACGTCGCCGAACGGATCGGCGTGCCGATTCTGTCCGGCAGTCGGCAGCCATTGAAGAACGCCGCCTCTGGGCAGAAAGCCGCAGAGAAGATGGGCTTCCCGGTGATGATCAAGGCCTCCAAGGGGGGCGGCGGCCGCGGGATGCGCGTCGTGCGGGCGGCCGGCGAATTCGCCGCTGCCTTCGAGCAGGCGCAGCGCGAATCGCAGGTCGCCTTCGGCTCGACGGAAGTCTTTCTGGAGAAATACGTCCCGCGCGCCCGGCACATCGAAGTGCAACTAATGGGCGACCTGCACGGCAATCTCGTGCACCTCTACGAACGCGACTGCTCGATCCAACGTCGCCATCAAAAGGTCGTCGAGATCGCTCCGGCTCCGTCGCTCGACCCGGCAACGCGGCAAAAAGTCTGCGACGCGGCACTTGCCATCGGCCGCGAGCTGCGCTACGAAAACGCCGGCACGGTGGAGTTCCTCGTCGACGCCAACACGGGCGACTTCTATTTCATTGAGGTCAACCCGCGGATTCAGGTTGAGCACACGGTGACCGAAGAGGTCACCGGCATCGATATCGTCAAATCGCAGATCTTGGTAGCCGAGGGATTTCCGCTTTCAGATCCGGAAATTGGCTTGGCTTCGCAGGAGGCCGTGCGAACGACGGGCTTTGCCGTGCAATGCCGCGTCACCACCGAAGACCCGGCCAACAACTTCGTGCCGGATCATGGCCGCATCGTGGCGTATCGCTCGGCCGCCGGCATGGGCATCCGCCTCGACGCGGGAACCGCCTTTTCGGGCGCGGTCGTCACGCCCTACTACGACTCCCTGCTGGTGAAGGTGACCGCTCGCGGCCGTCGCTTCGTCGACGCTGCCCGCCGCATGAGGCGCAGCCTGCAGGAATTCCGCGTACGCGGTGTGAAGGTCAACGTTCCCTTCCTGATCCAGTTGATGGAGCATCCGCAGTTTCTCGCCGGCGAATGCACAACCACCTTTATCGATAGCACGCCCGAGCTCTTCCACCTCCAACGGCGACGCGATCGTGCGACACGAATTTTGGCCTACCTGGCCGAGACGATCGTCAACGGCAGCCCCTTGATGAAAGGACGGCCAGCCCCGGCACGCCGCGCTCCGGCTCCCGTTCCCGCCTTCACGACCGACGAACCAATCCCCGAGGGAAGTCGCCAAAAGCTGCAACGTCTGGGACCCGAAAAACTCGCGCAGTGGGTGCTGAAGCAGAAGGCGTTACTGATTACCGACACCACCTTCCGGGATGCGCACCAATCGCTGTTGGCAACCCGTTTTCGCACACGTGATCTACTCGACGTCGCCGAGGCCTATGCGCGGCTTTGCCAAGATGTCTTCTCGATCGAAATGTGGGGTGGCGCCACCTTCGACACGGCGATGCGGTTCTTGAAAGAGTCGCCTTGGCGGCGCCTGACCGATTTGCGCGCAAAAATCCCCAACATCCTGTTTCAGATGCTGCTGCGTGGCTCGAACGCCGTTGGCTATTCGAACTATCCGGACAACGTTGTTCGCGAATTCGTGCGCGAGGCCGCGGCCGCCGGCATCGACGTCTTCCGCATCTTCGATTCGCTCAACTGGGTGCCGAATATGAAGGTGGCGATGGAAGCCGTGCTCAAGACGGGCACCATCTGCGAAGCAGCCATCTGCTATACGGGCGACATTCTCAACCCGGCCCGACCCAAGTACGACCTCAAGTATTACGTCGCGCTCGCCAAAGAGTTGGAGAAGATGGGCGCCCACTTCCTATCCATCAAGGATATGGCTGGGCTGTGCAAACCCTACGCGGCCCATCTGCTCGTGAAAACGCTCAAACAAGAGATCGGCATTCCGATCCACTTCCACACGCACGACACGGCCGGCATCCAAGCCGCTTCGATTCTCAAAGCGGCCGAGGCCGATCTCGACATTGCCGACGCGGCGATGGCCCCCATGGCCGGTGGCACGTCGCAGGTCAACCTCAATACGCTCGTTGAGTCGCTGCGGTTTACGCCGCGCGACACGGGGCTCAACGCGACGGCCCTGGACGGCCTGGCCGAGTATTGGGACGCCGTTCGGCACTTCTACACGCCGTTCGAGAGCGAAGAACTCCCGGCGACTTCCGACCTGTATCGGCACGAGATGCCGGGCGGGCAGTACACCAACCTCTTCCAACAAGCTCGAGCGCTGGGACTGGCTGACCGCTGGGCTGAAGTTCGCCTCCGCTACGCGGAGGTCAATGCGTTGTTGGGAGACATCGTCAAAGTCACTCCGACGTCGAAGTCGGTGGGGGACATGGCGCTGTTTTTGGTCGCCAACAACCTCACTGTCGAAGACGCGCTCGACGAAGACCGTCAGCTCGCTTTCCCCGAATCGGTGATCGACTTGGTGAGCGGACGCATGGGGCAACCGCCGGGCGGATTTCCGAAGCGGGTCATCAGCCGCGTATTACACGGCAAGGAGGCCGTACGCGGCCGACCCGGGGCAAGTTTGCCAGCCGTCGACTTCAAGCAGACGGCCGCCGACATGGTCCGCTTTCTGCATCGCGAACCGACAAAGCAGGAAGTGCTCTCCTACATTCTGTACCCCAAAGTTTTCGAGGACTTCGCCCGGCATCAACGCGACTATTCCGACACGAGCGGCCTTTCGACGCCGGTCTTTCTGTGCGGTCCCGTGGCGGGCGAGGAACTTTCGATCGATATCGAGGCGGGGAAGACGCTCATCGTCAAGTACCTGACGACGGGGGATCCCAAGCCCGATGGCAGCCGCAGCGTGTTCTTCGAGCTGAACGGCCAACCGCGCGACGTCAGTGTGATCGACCGGTCGATTCAGCCCGAGGAAAGCAAAACGCGCAAGGCCGACGCCAACGATCCGCACCACGTCGGCGCCAACATGCCAGGTATGGTCGTCACCGTTGCAATCCAATCGGGCGATCCCGTCGCCAAGGGCCAAAAGCTGCTGACGCTCGAAGCG
>DASRXU010000498.1:0-18649 GCA_035687365.1 Planctomycetaceae bacterium
ACCTCGTCCGGTTGGGAGATGAAAAGGCGAAGCCGGACCGCGAACGGCTCCGCGAATTCACCGAGTCGCGCCGTTCGTCGCTCGAGTTGCAGTTGTTCTCGGAGGAGCCGATTTACCAGGACTTCGAGGTCATCAAGTTGACCAATTCACTCACTTGGCTTTCCTCGCAGTTGATCAACGACCGCAAGCTCTACAACCAGATCATGGCCGACAAGTCGCCGACCGATCGCGCCGTTGACCTGGTAAAGAATTGCGGCCTGAAGAGCGTCGAGCTGCGAAAGAAGCTCTACGAAGGCGGCAAGACGGCCGTCGATGCTTCAAACGATCCAATGATCCTGCTGGCTCGGTTGGTCGATCCGGCCTCCCGCGCCGTTCGCAAGCAGATGGAGGCCCAGGTCGACGAAGTGGAACGCCAGGCCTACGGACAGATCGCCAAGGCCAAGTACGAGATCGAGGGGAAGAACACCTACCCAGACGCGACCTTTACGCTGCGTCTCGCGTTTGGAACGGTGAAGAGCTACGAAGAACAGGGAAAGCATATCCCCTATGAGACGCACTTCGCGGGCCTTTACGAGCGGGCCGCGGAACACCACGACAAGGAGCCGTTCGATTTGCCGAAGCGCTGGGTCGAGCGCAAGTACAAACTCGACCTCAACACGCCGTTCAACTTCGTGTCGACGGCCGACATCATCGGCGGCAATTCCGGCAGCCCGGTGATCAATAAAGACGCCGAGATCGTCGGCCTGATCTTCGACGGCAACATCCAGTCGCTGGTGCTCGACTTCCTCTACACCGATAAGGAAGCCCGAGCGGTCTCCGTACACTCCCTGGCCCTGACCGAGGCGCTCCGCAAAGTCTACGACGCCGGAGCGCTCGCGGACGAAATCACGGGCACCCACTAGTCTAAAGCCCGCGCAAGTTGAATGATTGGGTGGCACTGGCGGCTCGTCCGCCAGTGTCTTTTTTTGCGCCCCAATCCAAGATCAGCGCGTCAAGCGGCCGGAACGAGCACCGGAGAAGTTCCGCGGCCAGAAAGCGGGCGAGAGACTCGGTTGCGACCCAAGAGCTGAACGACGAGTAGTCCTCGCCCCCAAGTGAGTGCGTCCCTTTCGGTCCCACGAGCGTCCACCAACACGCGGTATTGATTGCGGCTGGCCGCGACGAAATCGAAGGCCGTCTGCCGCGTGCGGTGACAGTTGCCGTTATCAAGCAGCAGGTAGGCATTCTCCGCGAGATGGGGTTCGCATTCCACGAGCCTGCGTGCGATTGGCTCATGCGAATTTGCGCTGACGAAGCACAAGCCGATCGAACGGTCGTCCAAACGGGACACGCAGCTCTTAAAGCTCGGTTCCAGGAAGTGGGCTTCGCCGTTTGAGAGTTTCGCGAACCGGCGTCGAAATGGGTCTCGGTGCGAATCGGTATCGTGAATGCCGATACAAACCTGTTCGTGGTTTCTGGCGATCGCCGCCAAGAGCGAATCTCCGCCGCCCAAGCTGAAGGCGACAAACGCTTCGTGAGCTTCGAGATGAGCGACGCCCCGATTGAGAATAGCGCGAACGGCCAGGGGCAGACCGGCCGATCCGACTCGCGTTCCGCGCAGTTTGCGGCGCATGTCGGAGCGATCCAGGGGCAGCCGCGTGTTGAACCCGTCGAGCGGCACGCGCAGCGCGGTCAAAACCGATGCGGCTCGCGCCGCCAGCGTTCGCTTTTGCTCCGGCTGAATAAACCGAAACGAAAGCCCCTGCAAGTACTGTGGAAGGTCCATGGCCCGAAAACATCGACGCACGATGCCCGCCCGCGGTTCGGGCCGCATCAGAAAAATCGCGTCGAGAAATAAGAAATGATTTGGCTGAGTAGAAGTCGACCGGTTGAGACCGGCGAAGAGGGCGGGATGATGCCCAAATCACAAACAGGGGTCAAGGGCAATCAACGGGCATTAAATCGCCGTCACGGCTTGACGGAAATCAGTTTCACGCCGCGAAGGTTCATCACGGTTTGGTGCGCGATCTGGGTTGCCGAAATCTTCAAGTTGTACCAGTCGGCTGTGGGGCAATTGACTTCGCCCGCGCGAACGCTCTTATAAGTGCCCGAGCCGCCCGTATCGGCCACGTTCACGATCAAATCGGCGTCGCCCATTTGCACTTCTACAGTGCTGCCCCGATTGGCCAGGTCGCAGGCATAAGTCAGTTCGACCGCGTAGCGTCCGGGCTTGTCGACGGGAAAGTGAAACAGTACGAAATCCTCCGGGTGCCGCCAGTTGGTGATCGTCGAACCGTGGCGCGAAATCTGCCCCGTAACCACGGCTAGGTGCGTCGACAACGTGATCGAGCCATCGGCAGCCGTATCCGAGGGCCTCACGTCGACCTTGCCGCTCGCTGCTCCTTTTCGCTCGGCCACGCGAGTCAATCCGTAGCCGATGCCCATCACGATGGCCACGACCACCGGAATGACCAACACCGACTTCAACAACTCGAGCGCCGAGTTCGGCTTGGACAAAGATTCGCTCACGTTCAAACTCGCAAGAAGATTCGTTGTTTATACAAGAAGAACAACACGATCCACTTCAAGAACAAGCCGCCACACTCGCGCAGAACACCGTGCAAATGGTGGGAGAAGACCAGCGTGGCCAGCTCGTCGAAATTGATGATCCTTTGGCCCACGTAGACGGTGATGGCATTCACGCCAATCACGACGAAGAAGAATGCCCAACCCCGGATCTGCCAGACATCGATCACCAGGTAAAAGACCGACAAGAGTACCAGGCTGATGCCGCTCGTCATCAGCACGAACGAACTCGTCCAGAGATTCTTGTTGATGGGGAACGTTCGATCCCAAGCCAAGGCGGCCGCGATGCAGACCACGCCGGCAATGGCCAGTCCCGCCGCTTTGGCGGCTCCGCCGAACTCGCCGCGCCTGAGCCAATGGCCAGCCATCACGCCGATCAGCACGGTCGCAATTGAAGGGATCGCGGAAAAGAGCCCTTCGGGATCGCGGAACGTTCTGTAGAGGTGGCCTGGCAACAGATGGCGATCGATGTAGTCGCCCAGGTTCTGCCCGGGGAAGAAGTTGCCCTTCTCAAAACCGGGGACCGGGATGAACTTCAGAGCGGCCCAATAGCCAATCAAGAGGCCGATGCAGGTCAGCAACTGATTCCGCGGCTTCGTATGCAGCACGATCAGGGCGGCGAACGTGTAACCGATGCCAATGCGTCCCAGCACGCTGGGAAATCGGATGTGTGAGAAGTCAGTGACCAAATGCCGCGTCCCGTCGGCCAGCTGATCGAAATGCAGCGAGAAGTTGAATGCCAAAGCCCCGTTGATCACCAGCCCCAGCAGGAACAACAGGATTCCGCGGCGAATGACGCGGAGGTGCAGCGCGAGCGAACCTTGCCCGCGCGCCAAATGCGACGCAAACGAATACGGGATGGCCACGCCGGCGATGAACATGAACAGCGGAAAGATGCAGTCGTAGAGCGTGAAGCCGTGCCATTCGGGGTGATCCGTGTGCTTGTTGGCCAGCTCGATGAAGGTCGAGTTTTCGGTCAACTTCGCCAGCGCACGGATCAACTCCTCGCCGCCGATAATCCAAAACATGTCGAAGCCGCGCAGCGCATCCAGCGACCACAACCTCCCAGACGACTGACTCTGTGGGTCGGACAAGATGGGAGTGTCGTTCCGGCTACGGGCAATGCCGCGAGACATGGATGTTTCCTCAACCAAGGCAATTCCTAGACGTCATTGGCTATTTGACACGCCCTGGTGCAAGGACTACAAGGGTGAGAGCGATCACTTCTCCGCCGCGTTCGTGGATTTCAGAGACGAGGGAAAAGCATGGCTGCCCGGCCCATGGTTTCGGTCTGCGTTACGGTCTTCGTCCTCGTTGCACTCGTGTGCCTGTTGGAGGTGACTCCCGATCGGGCCGACCTGCGATCCCCGACTGATCCGGCCGCCGCCACGAAGGCCTCGGGCCCAGCGAACACCACGGTTTACACCATCAAACCCGGCCCCAACGCCCAGCGCGAGTTCCTCGCGAACCTCATCCAGTCGAGCCCGGGCGACGTCATCGAGTTGGCAGAGGGCACCTTCAACTTCGACATCGACCTCGAAGTCACGACCAACAACATCACGATCCGCGGAGCCGGCCTTGATAAGACGATCCTCTCCTTCAAAAACCAGCAGATGGGTTCCAAGGGGATCGAGGCGACGGGCGACAACTTCGTGATCGAGAACTTGTCGGTCGAAGACACGCGGGGCAACGCGATCAAGGTCGTCGGGGCCAAGAACGTCACGTTTCGCAATGTCCGCACCGCTTGGACCGGTGAACCGAAAACCGCTAACGGCGCTTACGGCATTTATCCGGTGCAGTGCGAGAACGTGTTGATTGACGGCTGCATCGTCCGCGGCGCAGCAGACGCCGGCGTCTACGTCGGGCAGTCGCGACAAATCGTCGTCAAGAACTGCAACGTCATGGAGAATGTCGCCGGCATCGAGATCGAAAACTCCTTCGACGCCGACGTGTTCGACAACTACGCGACGAACAACAGCGGCGGCATCCTGGTGTTCGACCTGCCGGGCCTCGATTTGCACAATGGCGGACGCGTTCGCGTGTTCCATAATAAAGTGCCCAAGAACAACCATGCGAACTTCGGCGCGCCTGGCTCGAGCGTCTCGAACGTCGCGCCGGGCACGGGCGTTCTGCTCTTGGCGATGGACAACGTCGAAATCTTCGAGAATGAGATCACCGACAACCAAACCTGCGGCCTCCAGGTCATCAGCTACATCCTCACCGGCAATCCGATCAACGATAAGCACTACGACCCGTATCCCGAGCACGCCTACATTCATGACAACCATATCTCCGGTGGCGGCACCCAACCCGGTGGCCGTTACGGCAAGCTGCTGGCGGAAATCCTCGGGAAGCCGTTCCCCGAGATCTTTTACGACGGCGTGGTGAATCCGAAGCGGCTCGTCGATGGAAAACTGCCGGCCGAATTTGGCATCCGCTTCGAGCGCAACGGCAACATTGGGTTCGCCAACATCCACTTCGACGAACTCTCGCCGGAAAAGATTGCCTCTGGCAAGGCCCGCATCGACCGGAACATTACCGCTTACACCGGCAGCTTTCCCCGCTTGGCCGAGATTCACCTCAAGCCGCACGGGCCGGCCGATCCGAGCAGCGATCAGTCGGCCGCCGTTTATCGCTCGGCTCTGAAGAAGCTGTCCGAATACGGCCTGTTCAAAGGCAACGGCTCGACTCAAGAGCCGGTCGCCGGAGTCATCCCCTACGACGTCAATACGCCGCTCTTTTCGGATTACACTTCGAAGCACCGCTTCGTGCAGCTACCCAGCGGATCCAAGGCCCAATACAGCGAAAACGACGCCTTCGATTTTCCGGTCGGGTCGCTCGTCGCCAAGACGTTCTGCTATCCGCGCGATGCGGCAGACGCTTCCAAAGGCGAGCGCCTGTTGGAAACCCGAATCCTCGAGCGCAAGCCCGCCGGCTGGTACGGCTACTCGTACCTTTGGAATGACGAACAAACTGAAGCCACGCTGGCCCTGGGTGGCAGCACCATCGAAGCCAGTTGGAAGGCGGCCGACGGCAAAACGCGTAACAACAACTACGTTGTTCCCCATGCCAACCAATGCAAGAGTTGTCACGTTTCCACCGGCAAGACTTTTCTGCCCTTGGGGATCAAGGCGCGAAACTTGAACAAAGAGTACACCTACACGGAAGGCAAGGAGAATCAGCTCGCGCACTGGACTTCGGCCGGCGCGCTGCAAGGCTCGCCCGAACCGGCGCACGCTCCTCGCGCGGCTCGCTACGATGATCCGACCACCGGCAGCATCGACCAACGGGCCCGCGCGTGGCTCGACGTGAACTGCGCCCATTGCCACAATCCGGCCGGCCCCGCCCGAACGACCGGTCTCGATCTGTCGATTGGCCAGACCGATTTCGCCAAGCTGGGGATCTGGAAGTCACCGGTCGCCGCGGGTCATGGCTCGGGCGAACACCGCTTCGACATCGTCCCCGGCAAGCCCGACGACTCCATCGTGATCTATCGCCTGGAATCGACCGAGCCCGGCGTGATGATGCCAGAACTGCCGCGGCGGATGGTGCCCGATGACGCCGTTGCCCTGCTCAAAGAGTGGATCTCTCAGATGAAGGATCCGAGCAGGCAGCAGGCCAGCGCGAAGTAAGCAGCTTCACTCGGACCGACGTCTCCGCCTAGGCGGCTTTGCGTCGCTCGGGCTCGGCGGCACGCTTGGGGGCGTTCGCCTCGCCTTTTGTGGCCGACCTGGCGGCCTTTGCGGGCCGCGAGATGACCATCAAGAGTGACGGCAAGAGGACGAGAGCGACGAACAGACAGCTCGAAATGCCGATCGCCAGCGCCAGCCCCAAGCTGAATAGCCCGCGGTGCGAAGCGATCATCATGCTGCCAAAGCCCACGATCGATGTCGCGGCCGTCAGCACCAGCGTGTTGAACACGCTGCCCGACATCTCGTACGGGCCCGTGCGGCTGCGGTAGTCGTGCATCACCTGCACGCCGTAGTTGACGCCGATGCCCAAGACCAAGGGCAGCACCAGCAAGTTCGCCGGATTTAGGTCGATGTGCGCGATCGAGAAGATGCCGAACATCATCAGCCCGCCGGCTAGCGGCGCCAGGTAGGCCAGCGCGGCATTCAACAGACCCCGCGCATCGAGCACGAGCGCGATTGCTCCCGTCACGACCACGTACGCCACCGTAAACAACATCGGATCGACGGCAATGTGCCTCGCGTGCAGCATGACGGCCGCCAGCACGCCGACGAGCAGTGTGGGTAGCAAGGAAAGCCAGCGGGCCTCACGTCCGAGGAAATCGAGGAGCAGGATGATCCAGACGACGGCAAAAGCATAGAGGGCGGCCGTCTCGTAGCTCTGGCGAATCTGTCGCACCGATTCGTAATTGTGGATCGGCGTACCCGTCACGTTCGGATCGACGCTGCGCACGTCGGCGACGAACTTGGCCAGCGTCGCCCCGTCCCAAGCCTTCTCCTGCGGATAGACCTCGAGCAGCCATTTCCGTTTGCCTTCCGAGTCCACAGGCGTAACGAAACGGGTCACCAGTTCGTTCGGCAGGTCGTCGGCCTGAATCGGCTCATCACTGGCGGCGTAGCGCAGCGTTTGGAACCGCTGGAAGATGTCCGTTGCCAGGCGATATTGGAACTGGTTCAGCAGTCGCGACTGATCTTCGACGGTCAGCTTTTCAAAGCGATCGAGGAACACGTCCGTCGCGTGGATCACTCTCTGCGACGACTCGTCCGCAGAATACTTCTTGATGCGTTGATAAAAGTTCTCGACCGCTTTGCCGATCGCCGCTGGGTCGGATCTGCGAAGCGGCGGGAGCTGTGACGGGAAGTAGGAAAGCTGCGATCGGTACTGCGCTAAGAGCTGACGAGTCGTCTCGCTGGCGTACCCCTGGGGCAGCCGTAAAGCCAGGCTCTCGACATGGCCGACGCTGGGCAACGCCGCAAACTTGGCGTGCAACTCGCGCATCTGACGTTCGCTGTCGGCGACGGAAACCGCGTAGAGCAGCGGGCTCGAGGATTCTTCGTACAGCCGTCGCTCCAGCCGCACCGATTCGGCGTTCCGCGCGTGGAGGCTCAGCGGATTGGCATCGAAATGGATCCGCCAGGCCACGTGCCGGCGCTCGATTTTCACGATCTGCGATCCGACCGCTAGCACGAGTCCCACCGAGATCACAAGCGCGGCAACGGGCAGTCGTCCGATTCCTCGACGGAGCACATGACCGTCAAACGGCCGCGGCAACCGCGAAGACTCGGTATTTTCGTCGGCCAAGGCAATCAAAGCGGGCAGGACGAAGAACGCCCCCAACGCGCAGAGCATGATGCCCGCGGCCGCGATGATCCCCAGCTCGGCGACTCCCGTAAAGTCGGCGAGCAGTGTGCATAAGAAGGCGAGGGCCGTCGTGACGGCCGTGGTCAGGCTGGCCGTTCCCGTATTGGCCGTCGCTTCCATCAAGGCAGCACGAAGCTGCCAGCCCTCGCCCCGCAACTGGAGATAGCGCGACATATAGGCGATGGCAAAATCGAGACCCAGGGCGAAGAGCACGACGACCACCGCAAGCGAAAGTACGCTCAGGTGGCCGATCATGGCCGTGGTGAAACCAAGGGCCCAAGTGATAGCGACGGCGAGCATCGCCAGCGTCAGCAGGGGATGTTTGACTCCTCGAAAGCCAACCGCCATGACGAGCAGGCAACTCAGGGCGGCCACCGTAATCGCGAGCACCATGTCGAACTGCGAACGCTGCAGCTCTTCGCGTTCGAGAATCGGGATGCCGGTTAGGCCGATCTGACAGCTCGGGTGAGTTTCGGCCACCTCCGCGTTGATCTGCTCCAGCCGCGCCAGCGACTCCTCGGCCTCTCCGGCCGAATCATGGCGGGGGACCACGCTCAGGTAGCCCATCGTGCCGCGATCGCTCAGCAAGTAAACGGTCTGATCGCGAAGCGCGTTCGTCTGGGCGTCGGTGGGGACGAGATTCGGCCAGGGAGTATGGAAATCCTGCGGATTGGCGATGAAGTCGTTGAGGCTCGACGTCAATTGCCCCGCGTGTTTGAAGACCTGCGCCGTTTGAGCGGACGTGAGCGGCTTGTCCTTTGCCTGCTCCATCCGGGCCTCGATCTGCTCTCCCAACTGAGCGTAGAGATTGTCGAGTTCGATCGGACGGTAATCGCCGCGCAGAATCGGAGAGTATTGATTGACCCGCGCCAGGCCGGCCTGCAGTCGCCGCGGGCTGACATATTGCAGCCACTTACGCTGCAGAGCACCGGCTTCATAGCGGGACAGGACGTTGCTGAAGTTTTCGGGCTCGCGCTTCAGCCGATCGGTTAGATCGTCGAGCGTGTGCTTGATCTCGTCGAGGTTTTTGCCTTCGACCACGACCATCACGTCAGCCGCGCGGTCGAACGTTTTGGAATAAGCGGTCCAATGCTGGCGCAGCTCGGCCTGCCGCTCGAGCATCTGAGACCGGTCGCTTTTGAATCGCAGAAAGAAGAACGAATAGCCGGCGCAGGTGCAGGACGCGAGGATCACGGCCGCCATGACGAATCGCGGCCAGCGGGCCGCAATACGGGTGAGGGCGCGTAGCGGATAGCCGATCGCCGAGCCGCGTTGGCCCGCCGCCGACTCCTCGCTCGTAGAGCTATTGCGCTGCATCCGTGCGAACGCCTTGGTCGTTCCTGACCAGGACCGCGTCAAAGTCCGCAGTCATCCAATCTCTCGCCTGCCGTTCCGGAGGGGCCCGGTTGCCGGCGCGCAGGCTTCGGGGAGCCGACTGTCACAGCGGCCCACCCTGATTTCTCCAGCATCGACATCGGGCGGAAGGTCGCTTGAAGCCAAACAACAGGCCGGGATTCGACAGGTCCTGAACAAGCCCGGGCTCAACACCAGGTGCTTGAGGGACTTGCGCGAAGGGTTCCTCGATCCAGCGACGTCGAATTGGTCGTCAGGCACTTACCCAATTGTGCACGAAAATCCGGTTATGACGGCTGTAGGACTCGCACTGCCGAAAAAGTGCGTCGCCGGCTGAAACAGGCTCAAGCCCGGAATCAGGGCTACGATGCGGCCGGAAACGCAGGCGCTCGCTTTCGTACCTCGCGCCTCAGCAAGAGGAACGCGAGAAAGTCATACAGCGCGTGGGCGAGGATCGGTACGAGCAGATTGGACGGATGCGTCATGTCGAGCAGCACACCGAAGTAAATGCCCATCATGGCGGCCAGGATCGCGTAGGTCGGCGTCATCGCGTGCAGCAGTCCGAAGATCACATTGCTGGCGATTAACCCGGCGATGTGACCCGATCCGCCGAAATCCAACCAGCGCTCAAAGCACCTCTGTAGAACGCCGCGGAAGACCAGCTCCTCTCCAAAACCTGCCAGGGCCGCCACGAAGACCAGCTCATACCACCGGCACGCCACGAGCGCCGGTCCGAGCACTTGCAGCACGAGCCGCTTGATTCGCTCCAAAGCGGAGAACCGGAAACGATCGGTCAGTGCCAAGAGCAAAAACGGAGGCAAAGCGGCCGCCGACCCGAGCAACAGGGCCGCGCGATCCACTTGGAAGTCGGCGAACGGATCAATGCGGACGAGCAGACCCAGCGCAAGGGCCACGAAGATCAGCCCGCCTTCGAACACGGCTGCAAGTTTCAGGAAATGGGACCGCTCGGTGGTATCGACCATGGCCGATCGTATCGCAGCTGCGCGCAGGCTGTCCACAAAAGTGTTAAAACCGCTGCGTCTCGTGTGAGACACGAAACGCTCGAATTCTGTGCGCGAGCATCCGATACAAGATCTGGAAGTGCGAACGAGCAGAGTCAAGGAGTCGCCGTCATCGTTCTCCCCTCGGAACGGTGACGGCGATTTCGTTTGATACGATCGGCCCGGTTACGGGAGGGCGAAGCTCCCGCTGAGCCGCCCTTCCAGATTTCCTCAGGCACCTACTGCGAACGGCGGCGTGCCCGGTCCTTGGCCTGCTGGAACACGTCGATTGGGGTTTCCGTGGCTGCGCGGGGCGGCTGAGACTTTCCCCCCGCAGACGGCGCGGCCGACGTGGGTGCTGCTCCCCCCCCGGCAGGGCTCGCGGTCGTCGCAGGCATTCTGCGTTTGGCACTTACGCGACGCCGAGGTAAATCCCACCACTTCCGGGACGCCGACGGCACGGCCGTCTCGACGCTCGCTGTTGCCGTTTCTTTCTCTGGAATCCACGCAGCGACCCGCTGCCAGAGTGCCAGCCGTCGACCGGCGATCTCCGTCAGTAAAAGTCCGATCGCGCACGCCATGAGCCACGGGATCAGCGAGACCGAACTGGCCGAGCGGGGCGGGTCGGCCAGGATCTCCAGGACGTCGGTGCGCAGTTTGCCGCCGCTGATCTCGGCAACCTGCTTGAGCGTGTCAGTGCCGCTGGGCAATCCCGCGCGGGGCACGAATTCGGGTGAATAAGGCAGCGTGACTGCGGGGCCGCGGACGAACTTCCGTTCGCCCGTCTTAACCAGCGTGCGGTAGGTGCCCGTGCGGTCCATCCGGAAGCGGGCCTCCAGCGTATCAGGCCCGGTCCAAATGAAATCCGGCGTCAGGGCCGCCTCGCGCTCTGCACCGGGCGGCACGACGATCAACGTTGGCGGACCGTGCCGCGATTTATCGGGACGATCGGGATCGAGCTCGACCGTGGCAACGGCATCCTCGCCGGCCCGATCGATCTTTAGAAAAACGTCGTCGGGGCTGGCGTTGCCCAGCAGCCAGCGCACGTGCGTAATCAAGAAGTCATTGACCTTGTTCCACCGCCCGAATTGCCCGCTGTATTGCCCATCGACTTCCAACGTCAACGCGGCGGCGCGACCCAGGCCGCGGTACCAAAAGGCCGACCAAGGGGCCTGGTACTCGTCCGCCGACACGACAGCCGGCGTCGCCTCGGGCTTGAGGTAGCTAAGGTTGTAGCCGTCGGCGTTGGGGAAAGGACCGCTGCCCAACTCGCCCATCAGGCGGGATTCGCCGAGCAGGCGGCCGGGAATTCCCTGCGGATGATCGCCCTCCTTCTTGATGAACGTGTTGCGGGCGATATTCATCGTGTCTTGAGTGAAAAGACGGGGCAACTCCAGCGGATCGTTGGCAAACATCACTTGCCCGCCGCCGCGCTTGGCAATGTCCTTCAACAGCTCCGAGTCGCTGTCGTGATCGGTGCCGAGCCCAATGACGCTGACGGTGATGCCCCCGTCGGCGAATTTTTTGATCAGAGTGCGGTAGTCTTCGGGCTTTTCGCTGTCGTTGGCGTCGGCGAAGAGGATGATGTGCCGCGTCGAATAATCTTCGGCCTTCGTGAGTTGCTCGCCGGCTGCTACGAGCGCGTCGTAAATGAAGATGCCGCCCCCGGCGCTATCGACCCGCAGCACCTTGGCACAGATCGCCTCGGGATCCTCGACGGGCCCCATCGGCTGAATCACGTGCGGGATGCTGTCGACGGCAATCACCGAAACCATGTCGCCGGTCGACAACAGACGGACGCACTCGGCCGTCCCCAAGTCGGCCAGATCCATCTTGGTCTTTCCGCCGCCGATCGGCACGGCCATGCTTCCCGAGCGATCCAGCGCGATGGCAATCGCGACACGGTTCTTGCGGTGTTCGTGTCGCAGCTCCATCGATACGGGCAAGAGGGAATCGAGCGGGCTCTTGAAATAACCGCCGACGCCAAAGCTGCGCTCGCCGCCCGTCAGCAAGAAGCCACCCCCGAGATCTTCGACGAATTGGGCCAGGCGTTCCATCCGTACGCGCCCCAATGCCGAGGCCGGCACATTCTCGACGACGACGGCTCGGTATCTGTCGAGCGCATCGGCCGACGTGAACGCATTGCCGGCCGCTACGATATCAACCGGAATATGAGCCGATTTGAGGGCGCGGCCGAGCGCGCCGTCTTTGCCGTCGCTGTTGACGACCAACACCCGCGGCCCCGCGTCGACAAAGACGACGCCTGAACCCACGTTATTCTCCGCGAGCGGATCGCCGGGGACATCGACCTCGACGCGATACGGCTGCATCCCGCCCTGTTCGAGCAGGTCACGAAACGTCAGCCGATTGCGACCCGTCACAAAATCCGTTTCGCGCCGTGCGATCTGCTGAGAACCGCGAAACACTCGCACCTGTCCGTGAGCCTCGCGATCCGCGTAGATATCAACCGTGAACTGAAACGGCTCGCGCGGCGCGACCGACTCGGGAAGTTGAATTGACTCCACAGCCACGTCGCCCAATCGCGGCCGCTCGAACGGCCGGAAGTCGATCGGCACTCCCTCTTCGCGCGCGTGCCGCGCGGCGGAGAGCGGATCGGCCCCGTTGGCTTCGCCATCAGAAAGGACCAGCAGCCGGGCGGGACGATTTCGATCGACCAGATTGAGCGAAGTTGAAATCGCCTCGGACAGATCGCTGCCGTCGGGGAGAATCTCTTTGCCATAGCTGCCCAGCGAGGAACTGTCCGACAGCGGATGCTCGATCTGCGCTTTGCCGCCGAACGTTACCACGCCGACGCGATCGCCCGGCTTTCGATTGCGCTCGAGATCGTGAATCAGAGCCAGCACGTTGTCTTGGGCCGAGGCGGGCATCGATCGCGAGCGATCGGCCACGACGATCACATCAATGCCTTTGCCGCCAAGGTCCAGCCGAGGACCGGCCAAGGCGGCGACCAGCGTTGCCAACAGGGCGATTCGCAACCCTGCAGTCACCCCCGTCGCGCGGCTAAGGCGCGTGTAAGCAATCCCCAAGGGGATCGCCAAGAGCAGGACTTCGGGGTATTGAAACCAGATCATTGGGGCACTCGTCGCGCGCGCGCCGTGCGATCGAGGACAAACCAGTCGGCCAAAACGGCCACCAGAATGAGCACGATTCCGACGGCGATCAACCACGAGAAGGGATCATCGAGCTGATAGCTCAAGGGGGCCGGTGTGCTCACCGCATCGCGCACGCCGGGGCCCAGCGTGCTCAGATCCGACTCGATCGGATCATGAAAATTGACGGCGAACCGGCCGATCGAGCGGTCGCCGTCGCGGACTTCGTAAATCCCGGCTTCCTGCAGCGGCGGGATCTCGACGACTGGGGCGCGAGCCAGCGGTTGCGTCTTCCCACCAAAAGTCAGCGTCAACCGATCGCCGCCGCTGTGATCGTCCACGTTGAGGCGAAAGGCGATCTGTTCGTTGAGGCGGTAGTTCCAGCGCTTCAAACCCGGCAGCCCGTCGCGGCACACTTCCACCAGATTCTTGACGAGAATCGGCCAGTCGGGGCTTTCCGCCAGATTCGAGCGTGCGAAATCGAGATTGAGCAAATAGGCGGCCGTCTGCGTGCCAGACAACCGGCACAGCAAGAGTTGTTGTCCCGCGCTGACGAGCGGCGTGGCCTCGAGCGACACGGCCTGCGCGCCGCCGAACACCACACCGCCCAGCACGATGCCGTCCAACAGCGGATGCCGCTTCTCGAGCAGATACGGGCCGATGATGTCTTTGGCCTTTTTGCGAGCGGCCTCGGAGGGATCGATCGGTCCGATGCCGAGCCAGGTGAGACCAGCCTTGGAAGGGGGCAATGCGTTCGCCGCACCGATCATAAGTTGTGCGTCAGCAGGCGAACCCATCTGCGTCTCCGCGATGCCGGCCAGGGCCCGCCGCACCGGTCGCAGTGCCGCGTGGTCGGCGGGCAACGTAAGAGCGATCGTCACCGTGCGGACTTTTGGTTCGATCAACGTCACCCGGTTGTCGATCTCCAAACCGTCGGCTGCGGAACTGGCTTCGACCGTCATTTCGCCCAGGCCGCCCCGCACGTCGGTCTCCAGCGCGGCATCGGCGCCCGCATTCAATGCGAGCATCTTTTCAAAGAGTTGCTGATCGCCGTGGCGACCGCGGACCCGGACGTCGGCCGGCTGCTTGCCGAAATTGGCGATTCTCAAAAAGATACGGCCCTGGTTGGTTTTGGGATCGAAACTCCAGCGGGCCGCCGTAATCGCCGTGTTCTCCAAGGGTCGGCCGAGAGACACGATCTCCATCGCTTTGGGCGTCGGCGACTGTTTGGGGGGCAGATGATTGGTGACGAACAGGATTCGCCCGCTGTCTTGGGCCAATTGGGAGGCCAGATCCCAAGCCGGCTCGAAATCGTGCGCCACGGCACCCGGGTGCCACGCTTCGAGCGCGGCTTTCGCCTTGGACAACGGGACGGTCGGTCCGGCCAGTAATTCGGGACGGCGGCTGGTCACCACGAGTGTGGCGACGCTGCCCGCAGAAAGATTCTGGAAGCGCTTGGTAATCTCCTCCACGGCCGCATCACGAAAGGAATTCTTTCCAGGAGGGCGAGCCTGCATCGAGGCCGAGTTGTCGAGCACGACGACCAGATGTTCCACATGCCGGGATTCGGCCAAGTGCGGCTGAGCAATCACCAGCGAGAGTACGGCGGCGGCTAACAATTCGAGCAACAGAGAGGCCGTGATCGGTAAGCGTTCGCGGCGGCGGCCCGCCTGTCGAACCTGGGTCTGGACTCCCCAAAGATGCAAGCCACCGATCAGCAGCGGCGGAAACCGCCGGTAATACAAGTGGAGGATCACAATCGCCGGCAGAGCCAGCAATCCGAGTAGTCCCCAAGGGTTGGCAAAGGTCATCGATCGATTCTCACGCCGCCGGAATGAGTAAACCGGCCGCGCACAGATCCTTGAGGCACAATGTCGGCAAGCCGCGATCGGCGATCAGCGTGACAAAGCGGCCGTGCGCACAGCGACAACTTCGACGCAGGCCCTCTTGCACGCGGGCGAGCCGTTCTTGGTAGGCGGTGACCGTCTTGCGATCCAACAACAAGTCGACTGATCCATCGGTCTCGACGTCGATCAATCTTCGACCTTCGCTGGATGGGGGATCCGCCTCCCAGCCGTTCAGCAGTTGAATCAGCCAGAGGGCGCCCGACTCTCGCGACAAACGACGGACCAAAGCATCGGGATCGTGGGGAAACAAGAAATCGGAAACGACGATCCGCACGGCCTGCCGTTTGAGCGGCACCACGTTCTCGGCAAAGAGTTCGGGCAACGTCGCCGTGCCCGAGAACGGCAGGACGGAAAGATTGTCGAGCGCATCGAGGGCCAGTGTGCGCGAGGGTCGCGCATCGTCCAGCAGGACCACAGTGGGGCGTCCCCCGACCCGCGCACTCAGCAGGGCGAAGACGGCGGCCAGTTGCCGAGCCACTCGTGACTTGGTTTCGCCGCCCGTCGTCATCGAGCGGCTCGCGTCCAGCAGAATCTCGGTGCGCGGGCTGATCTCGTCTCGATACAGACGAACCATCAGCGCGTCGCTACGGGCATAGGCCGACCAATCGACGTGGCGAATGTCGTCGCCTGGCAGATACTCGCGGTATTCCTGAAACTCGAGCGAGCTTCCCGTGCCACGGCCCAGCAGTTCTCCCGACGCTCCCGCGACCGGCAACCGAGGCGACGCGAGGCGATACACGGCAAGCGCCTGCTGGACCTCGGGATCGTGCCGTACGGATTTCATGTTCCGACCCGCCTCATCAAGCCGTGACGGCACCTTCGACCAAGCGAGCCTGCGCCTCTTTGCGACGATCGGCCTCGCGATCGACCTGGGCGCGGGTCGGGTCGTTCAAGACTTCACGCACGGCGCGCGCCATCGCTCGCATATTGATCGTCACGGCACACACAGCCACCATTGCGACTGCCACGCTGGCAAAGACCGTGTCGACGCGGTGATCCAAAATGGCGTTAAAGGTCGTGATCGGATTGACGATCGCGATCGGTTGAAATTCCCCCGTATAGTTCTTGGAAAGGAAGTACCACAGAAACTCCAACATGATCAGCAGGACATTGATCAGGACCAATACGGCAATCAGATGCCCGGGCGAGAACACCGACATCACTCGGCGAAACAAGCGAGTCAGCCACGCGCCGGCGCCCAAATAAATCACGCCATAACAGATCGCCACGCGGGCAGCCCGCATTTCGGAAGATTCCGAGTGAATATGGGATCTGTCTAGTCCGAGGAATGTCGCGATCTCGGAAATCGCCGCCAGAAGTGCGAGCGAGCCCAACCCGAACAGCAATCCTCGCGTGCCACCCGGCAGGAACGGCACCCACAAGGCGCGCATCCAACGGGACCGCGGGAGCCCTCGGCTGATTCGGCGCGACAGCCCCTCGGCTTCCGCCGTCACGAACAATCCGGCCACGGTCAGGTAGATCGCCGACATCGTCACCAGCGGAAGCAAATAGACATCGGAATGACTGGGCAAGAGAGTCGAGCCCAGGACGGCCAACCAGCTCACCAGCCATTGCACGGTCACCGTCAGTCGGATGCCCGAGCTGCGATTGTCCGACTCGAATGTCAGTTGGGCGATGGAAGCCTGCTGGCACAGAAAGGCCGTGGAAAGGATGAGGAACAGAGAAAACCCCACGCCCCACCAGGTGGCCGGATCATCGAGCGCCAAGCGAGCGTCGAAGTCGAAGGAAATCCCGACGAACATGCTCGTCCCGATAATCGACAACACGATCACGCCCAACGATCCGAACGCCTGCGAGATTTTGTTGCGGGTCTGCGCACCGATCGCCAGCGCGACGGAGGAAAAGCCAAAGGACACGATCAGCAGCAAGCCCAGGTCGAATGCCGTGTGCAGCAGGTCGAAGCCGGGGAGCAGCGAGGTAAACGCAATGAAGGGTGCGATCGCCGCAAAGTAAACCAGAACCTGCACCATCGCGCTGAGCGATTTCCCCCAGACGATTTGACGCGGAGCAAGCGCCGTGATTTGCACCAGTTCCAAGGTGTTTTCGGTCCGTTCCTCGACGATGCTGCGAAAGGCCGCGAAAGGCACGATCACGAGCGAGGCCACGCACAGGATCCAAAAGAATAAGTAGGAGAACTGCGCGGCCGACGACCCGTATTCGATCGCGTCACCCATCGAGGAAATGTTGAAGACCGAGCCGCCCCAGGCCACCAAGAGCAACAGCACGAAAGTGCCGACGAACTGCCGGCTCTTGAGCGATTGTCGGACCTCTTTCACCACGATCGCGTTGCAGTGGTCGCCGACGCTCTCCAGCCGGCCGATCGCGAAGTTGAGGGCACTCATTGGGTGATCCCCTTGGTGATCGCCAGGAAGGCGTCCTCGAGTGTTTCCGCGCGGCCGCGGAACTCGACGACGTCCAATTGCTCACGCATCATCACCTTAAGCAGGTTGCACAGGTGCTCTTCGTCGCCGCTAAATTCAAAAGTCGCCGTTTGTGCCACGCAAGAGACGCCGCTCACCTGGGGTTGCTCTAAGAGCAATCGCTCGAGGCGTTCGACGTCGCGCAGGACCCGCACCGCCACCGCGGTCCCGACCGAGCGACCCTGCGAGGCGCGCTGGGCTTGCTGAATCTCGTCGATCGTTCCGCTCGCCAGGATCCGGCCGGCTTCGATAATCGCCGCCGAGTCGCAGATTTCTCCCAGCTCGGTGAGGATGTGCGAGCTGATCAGCACGGTCTTTCTCAACTCGCGAGCCAAGAGTCGCACCAGTTCGCGCAGCTCGATTCGTGCGCGGGGGTCGAGACCGGCGGCCGGTTCGTCGAGAATCAGGACGGCCGGATCGTTGATTAACGTGCGGGCCAATCCCAGCCTCTGCGACATGCCTTTCGACAAGGCGTTGATCGGTTTCTCGACGAGATTCTTGAGTTCAGTGAAGACGAGCACGCGTTCTACGGCGTCGCGCCGGGCGCGAGGGGCCAGGTTGTAGGCCCGCGCGAAGTAGTCGATGTACTCCAGCACGTTCATGTTCGCGTACTTGCCGAAACTGTCGGGCATGAAGCCGACAATTCTGCGAACCTTGTCCGGATCGTCGATCACCGAGTAACCGTTGATGAACGCATCGCCGGAAGTCGGCACGTCGAGCGTGGCCAGGATCCGCATCGTGGTCGTTTTGCCCGCGCCGTTGGGGCCGATGAACCCCATTACCTGCCCGCGATAGGCGCGAAACGAGACGTCGTTAACCGCCTTCAGCCGGCCGAAATAGCGGTGCAAATGGCGAAACTCAATGGCCGGCGTTCCGTTGTCGACGGAGGCAGCCGCGGGGACTGTGCTGGATTGCAGGTGGCCGTTACTCATTTCACCAAC
>DASRXU010000499.1:0-12987 GCA_035687365.1 Planctomycetaceae bacterium
CCTTTGCCGACGGAGTTTTCGATTGTGTCACCTGCGGCTGGGTGATCGAACATCTACCCGATCCGCGGCCTGGCTTGCGTGAAATCGGCCGCGTGCTGCGGCCGGGCGGGCGGGCTCTGATTCTGGCGACGGAGGACACCGTGTCGGGCGCGCTGGTGAGCCGCACCTGGCGGTGCCGCACCTATAATCGCCACGAACTCGAGCGCGCGTCCGACGAAGCGGGCCTCCCGTGGAAAGCCCAGCTTTGGTTCACTCCGGTCCATCGCTTCTTCAAGATGGGCGGAATCCTCGTCGAAGCGATCAAGGCGGAAGCCAACTGATTGCGACGAAGAGCGTGCGAAAGCCCGGAGCGTGCGTGACGGCTCTTAAGGGCCGCTGACGCCCGACATCTGTAGCGCGGGCTTCGGCTCCGATGGCAAAAGGTCGGCAAACCAAAAGCCGTCGCGGAAAGAAACGCCTGGCACCCGCACGGCGATCGGGAGCGAGAGCATCGGGCCTCGCCAACAGAACGTGTGGAATTCGCCCCGCTCTCCGCAGGGATCGACCTTTGCCGGCAAGTCGGCCAGCAACTCCTCATCGAACTGCCGTCCAACGAAGCGCCCATCGAGTTGCTTCGGATCGACGCAGGTGATCACGGCCCGCAGGTCGGCAGCTAGCATCTCGCGCGCAAGCCGCCCCGTGTCCGAGGACGACGTCCAAATCGGAAACATCGGGTCGACACCGGTGCCGGCCAAATTTCGCTCACGATACGCGCGGAGGTCTTCGAGAAACAAATCTCCGAACGCAATATGCGTGACTCCCTCGCCCCGCGCTCGCTCCACCGCTTCTCGCATGCGGGCTTCATACACGTCGTTCGGACAGGACCACGGAAGCTGCACGCTCCACAACGGCAGTCCGGTGACCACGGCCTGACGCTCGACCAGCTCACGTCGGACGGCGTGCATAGCGACTCGACCGACAGCCTGATTGAACGAGGTCAAGAGGCCGACGACTTCGACGTCCGATTGCTGGCGTAGGACGTGGAGCGTCCACGCGCTGTCTTTTCCCGAACTCCAGGCAACCAAGACTCGCTTCATTGCTGAATCTTAGAAGAAACCCGTACGCTGACGACCGGCGGCTATTGATTCCGCAGTGGGGATCGTCTCTAAAGCCAGGTCAACCAGCCATTTACGAACCAACTCTTCAAAACGGAAACTCAAGGGTGCCTGCGCACGGACACTGGGATCTTCACCTACGCACCAATGATGCGCTGATCGCCGTGATTTGTCGAATTTGGACAGAAAGCCGAACAGATTTTTCGACAAGGAGAGGATCGAGCGCTTTCCAGCGACTTGGGGACGCGGTTAAATAAACGAAGTCAGCTTGATGAAAACGAACGCTGAGCAGCCACCTGAATGTGGCTTCGCGTTCGAACCGCCATTTGCGGCAGTTGGGGAACGGGTCGATGTCGTCCAGCCAGGTCGTCGGTGCCGAACGAGGCAAGCGTCGCGTGCCGGTGGCGTTGCTCGCGCTGGCTCTGGGCCTTTGGACGGTCGTCCTCTGCTGGGCCGGCGTGCGGGGCTTCTGGTGGTGGCGGTTTGGCGTGGGGGTGACGCAAAAACCAGACGTCGAGGCTGTCTGGCGACTGCATTACGAAGAGATGTATTCGACCGGCGCAGTCGACGCTCATCTCGCGTCCGACGACGGTTCCTACGACGTGCTCTTAATGGGTGGCTCGGTGCTGGAGCAAATCGCCCCGACACTGGAGCAGTCCCTACGTAAGGAACTCGACGGGCGGTTTCGCTTGTTCAACCTCGCGCGGTCGGCCCACACGTCGCGCGACACCTATTTCAAACAGCGACGGCTGGCCGACCAGCAATTCGATCTGGTCATTTACTACGACGGCATCAACGACTGTCGGATGAACTGCTGTCCGGACGACGTCTATCGTGACGACTATCGGCATTTCAGTTGGTACGACGCGGTTGAGACGCGCCTCGAAGCAGGGACGCTTTCCGTCTCCGACATCCTGGCCTCGAGGCTCAACCGCGGCATCTTGACCTTCGATATTGCCGAGAATCGACAGTTCAGCAATCGCATCAAGACGCCCAAGGCCTATCGGCAGAACCTGGAACCGCTCGCCGACGCCGTCGACCGCGGTGCCGGTCGCCTGCTGCTCATGACGTTCGCTTACCGCCTGCCCAAGAATTACACCGACGAGGCCTTTCGCGCTCACCAACTCGGCTACGGCCGCGGCAAGTTTGAACTAGGCACCGATGTTTGGGGCACGGCCGAAGGGATCGAGGCGGCGATCACGGCGCACAATCGCGTGCTTGCCGAAATCGCCAAGCAGCATAAGAACGCGATCTTCCTCGACGAAGAGAAGCAAATGCCGAAGAGCGGCACCTACTTTTCAGATCCCTGCCACCTGACGGAAGAAGGGATCGCCAAACTTGCCGAACACACGATGGCCGCGGTTCACAACGACATTGAGCGTTGGAAATCCGAGCAGCATCTGGTCGTGACCAGCGGCAAGTAGTCCCAACCGGCAAATAATCCGTCGGCTTTGGCAAGCTCCGCCTTGGCGTGGCGGAAGCCTGCCGATCTGCAGCCGAAGGTCGCGCCGACGTAGTAGCCGACTACTCTTGCTCGACGCGCTTGTAGATGTCGGTGGGCGTAGCGACCTTGCGATACCCGAGATTCTCGAGCACCTCGAGGACTTCGCTCCAGGTCGGGAATTGACGCCCACTGCGGCGCTTGTAAAGGTCCATGGCCTTCATAAAGTCGACCTGGTCCGGCGTGTAGTCGCGCTCGCAGGTGGTCGGGTCGATTTGGCGACGGCGTTCGACTTTGCGTCGGTCCGGCCGGCGCTGGTCGGCCGACTCGGAGTGCTGCGCCTCGGCGGCACGATGCTCGCCCTGTGTTGAAGCGACCGAAGACGCGGTGCGGCGGCGATCGTTGTCTCGGCGACCGGCACGGCGGCGATCAACGACAACTTCACTCGGGGTAGACGTAGGCCTGATCATGACGCTTTCACCCTTTGGATCTCGAAGGCGGTTGGGGGATTCGGCAGAGTCCATGTCGCAAGGTCGAAGATTGGGTGTCGGCGTGTCGCTGGTGGTTTGGCTGTTCGGACGGCCCTCATGGCCTGGAGCAGCCGCTTTAATTATTCCCGCAGGAATTAACCTTGGGTGTCTCTGCCGCCCAAGAAAGACGGGAAAGCCCGGCAAAGAGTGCGGATGCGGCAGTCTTCCCGCTTATTCCGCGTGTGACGATTTTGCGGGAGGAGAGGCCGTCGTCGCCCTGGCGCCAGCGAACGACGGGGCGCCCGACGTTGAGGCCGCGTTCGCGACCGCCTCCTGAATCACGCCTCCGACGACCAGGCGAGCTGAGCCTTCGCCGATGCGTCCCGCAGCAAAGACAGAGTCGAACAAGCTGGCCACATCCAGAAAGTGCGCCAGCACGTCGTTGGCGTCGCCCGCGCTGATCGATCGCACGCGCGTGGCATGCTGCACCAACTGCTTACCGTGCTCGACCAGGAACCGGCGGATGGCGGCGGTGTCGATGTAGATCACCTGGTTCTCGGTCGGAAAATACCGTTTGGCAAGCGCCGCCATCGCAGGCGGGCCGTCGCCGGATTTCTGGCCAGAGGCGCTCGAGGCTTCGCGCGCGAGGAAGCGGCGCACCGCCTGAGGACTGGTCGCGAAGACCAAGAATCGCGTGGTGAGCGAGTAGGCCGGCTGATAGGGCCCGAGGCTGTCGATCCAGCGCGTGCGAGCGAGTCCAGTGGTCTCAGTGCGGACGACGGCCGGCTTGCCCGTGGCGCGCATGTTGAAGTAACCAGCGCCCAAATTGAGGCCGATGTTCAAACCGTTGTCGAGCGCGTCGCGAAACGACGGCTGGTGTTCCGTGGTGCCCCCTGCCCTGGCTGGGATAATCGCTTCAGCCGGAGGCAGCTCGGCCGCCAGCAGTCCATCGAGGGGCAGTTCGTCCGGCTTGGAGTCCTTGCGCGGAACGAGATAGGCGCCAAAGTTTTCGCGAAACGCCGGCAGCACGTCTTCGAACGGGTCGAGTCCCAACAGCAGTCCGCGGCTGACCTGCCGGAGTGAGTCGAACGCTCCCGCTTCGGTCTGAGGAGCCAATTGCTTGAACAGGTTGCCGAACGCCTGACGTCCGGCGACCACGAAGAGCGCGTCGCGCGGCACCAGTCGCAGAAAATCGGCGGGCCCCGACATCGAACGAATCCATTGGCGCCCGCGTTCCGTGATGCCGTTCAATGAGTAGTGGGCCACTGCCTCAACCACGATGCCTCGGTCCAGTTGTAGGCCGACCGCTAGCCATTCGCATCGCTTCCAGGCCTTTTCCAAGGCTTTGACCAAGGCCGTCGGCGCCGGAGCCGTCGTCGTCGGACTTGTTGGCGTCGTGGCACCGGCAGCGGACGGGGTCGATGCGGAGTTACCCGCGGGGACCGATGCGGCGGGAGTCGAAGTGTGAGTGAAACCAAGCACGCCGTCCCACGCGCGAGGATTCACGAAGGCCCGTGCGGCCTCTCCCCCCTGCAGTGACTTTCGCGCGGCCTGATATCCCGGGAGGCCCCACAACGATTCGTTCGGATCGCTGGCCCGCGCCAGCGTAAGCGAACGACGAATCCATTCCTCACGGTCAGTCAGCATCAAGGTGCGATCGAGCTTGCAATAGAATAGGACCAGCTTCCCGGGTCCCCCGTTTTGGGCGCAGACCCGCTTGTAATAGGTCTGCCCCGCGAACTCGATCGCATCGGTCTGCTGAGGCTCGGCCCGGTTCCAGCCCTCAATCACCGCGTCCAAAGCCTCGCGGCTGGACGTTTCCGTCAGCATGATGGCCGACATTTCCCGTCCGGGCTCAGCATAGACGACGACGACCACCGCCCGACCGAACATATCGTGAAAGAACTGCCGAAAGGACTTGCCGGTGAAATTCTCGATCACTGTCACGACGCCGCGGGCGTGGCGATACTCGTCGCCCGCCTGCCAGTCGGCATAGATTCGCGAGCGCTGCAAGCGCTGGAAGAACTCGCCGCGCTCGAAAGCAGTCACCGTTTCTTCGAGCCGAGGAATCTCGACACACAACCCCGCTTCCGGACCGACCAGGCGGACTAGCTTATCGATGGCATCGTCCGCGAACGTCAGCGAACTCGCCGCACACAGCGCGAGACAGAGCACCGGGCGCAAGATCCGCAAGGCGCGAAGCACTCGGCCCTGTGTCCGAGCGGTTTCGAGCGAGCGAACATTCGCCAGAGGGTGGCTGAGCGCAATCATGTGGCCGGGGCCCGTTTTTCAGGAACTGCTTGAATCAAAAACTCGAACGCGTGACTCAACTGGTGCGTCACGGGAGCAATCTCGCGACGCATGCCGTCGACCCACGGCTCTTCATCCTTCGGAGAGGAAGCTGGCTCCTCAACAGCGTCGGCCGAAGGAACCAAGACTGAGGCCGCGGTGACGGCCTTGGCTGCATCCCCTGCCAAATGCAGATAGGCGGAGCCCGCGTCGGCAACCATCACTTCCACGGGCGCCCCACTCGCGGGTACCGCAGCCGCCGGAGCTAGTGTCTTCCGCGTCGCCGGTCCGGGAATCGTCTCGATTGCGTGAGGGTTCATGACCCCGACGTGCTGGGAGTTTTGCGCGACATCGGCCTTGCTCGCCTCTGTTGGTTCACCATGGTTCTGCGGACGCGGGCGATTGAGCAGCAGCATCGCGCACACGCAGAGAGCCAGGGCCGTGACGGCCGCAGCCGCGGTCCGATTTCCACGACGGCTCGGCCGCACAGCGACATCGGCTTCGCTCGCTACCGCGGGCACCATTTCCGTGCTCAAAGGCTCGGCGACGGTCAGAGGAGCACCCGCGTCCGCGATCACTTGAGCAACGATTCGATCGGTGAGCCCGGCAGACACGACCGGCTTCTTCCATTGGGCCACTGCGCGATCGATGACCAGCGCGTCGAGCCACTGAGCGCGGCAATCGGCACATCCGGACGCGTGCTCGCGCAGCCAGACTGTGTCGACCGACTCGCGCCGCTCGACTGCTTCGGCCAGTTGGCGGCTAAACTCCGTGCAACTGATAGTCGGCATTGTTCACGACTCCACGACGCCTCAGACGCTCGGCCAACTCGCGACGGGCGCGATGCAGCCACGTCTTGACCGTTCCCTCGGGGCGATTCAATACGGCGGAGATCTCCGCGCAACTCAACTCTTGCTGGTAGAACAACACAAAGCACAGACGATATTCTTCGCGCAGCGCGGCGACAGCCAAATCCAGCTCGTCGGACAGCTCCCGCGACTCACCCGACTCGTCGGCGACAACACGGCCGATTTCCGCACTGCTGCGAGCCGCGTCGCGAGGACGCTGCCGTAACGCCGTGCGACAGCGGTTTGCGGCGATCGCCAGGATCCACGGCTGCAACGGACGCAGCGGATCCCAACCCCGCAATGCCCGAAAGACCCGCAGGAAAACGTCCTGCGTAACGTCCTCGGCATCTTCGCGTTGGCCCAACATCCTCACGCAGACGGCAAACACCATGGACTGAAACCGCTCGACGAGCTGGCGCGCGGCCTGTTCGTTGCCGTCGAGGCAGAGTCGAACCAGGGCCGCATCATCGGTCACGGGACCCCCTACGTGTCCTAGATCAAAGTACCGCAAACGAGGGCTCGGGGTTTCAGCGAACGCGTTGGATGAGCCTCAAAACCGGTTCTTATGTTCAGCGGCCGGCTTCGGGAGGGAACCTGAGGGGGCAAGCCCCCAATTTAGCAGCCAGATCGCCCCGGGAGTCAGGTGTTTTGGCCCGTGGGACTGCCGTGCACAATTTCTCGAGCCAGTTGCCGCGACGCTCGGTAGGCGTGCCGCAACGTAAACATCCGGGCTTCGATCTGCTCTTCGTTGAAGAGCCGCCCCTCGCTGCACGGAAGACCGGCCAAAGACAAGGTTAACGGCAGCAGATCCAAGAACTCACGATAACGACGTTGGACTTCGCCCGCGTCACTGCTCATAGCTAGATCTCCGGTCAGAACCAAATCGATTCCGGAATAGTCACGGAAAGGTCCAAGGCCGACGGGCGGCGGAGATTTGACCGTTTCGAAGAGTGATGCGACGGCAGATCATCCGCCAAAAGCCGGTTTTGTGGCATCTGCGAGGCCTGAAACCAAGCGTGGGCCCCACCCCCAATGCTTGTCGGCGATCCTCGCATCATAGCGGAGTCAGTCGCGGCGCGACCACTTAAACGGGCCGGCGCTGCGTGTATTTCTTCAGGATGTCGGCCGCATTGTCCGAAGGTTTAGCGTTGGGGTTCGCCGCCGGCTTTTGCTCGCCCGCGAAAGGCGCCGGGTTGTTTGGATCGGCGGGAGACTCGGGCGCCTTTTCAGGCTCCGGCGCGGGGGCAGGAGCCGGCGGCGGCGCGGGCGCCTTGGCACCCGTCGTTTTCGGGTCCGGCAAGCGCACATTGGGCATCGAAACGGGCTCTTCGCTGGGAGCGAGTTCCGGTTCGGCAGCCGGGGGCTGCTGTTGCTGCGGCGGTGCGTACGACGGCGCGGCTCCGTAGCCTCCCATTTGCGGATACATGCCGGGATAGCCCATCGGCATCTGCGGGTACGCCTGGTAGCCCATCCCCGGCGGCAGATACGGGTTGTAAGCCGGCTGATACGGCGGCTGGTAGTGCATCCCCATTGGCGGATACATCTCGGCCCCGTAGCCAGGTTGTGACTGCGGGCTCCAAACCATCGTCGTGTCGCCGTTATGTCCGGCGGCGGGCGCGGTCGGAACCGGGGTCAAAGACTCGGGAGCCAGAATGCTCGAGCCCGTATCCTCCGGAGGGGGAGGCACCGGGATTTCAAAAGACGTATCGCTGGCCACGAGGGGAGTCGTTTCCGACGTGGCGGCATCGACGGGCAAAGCCTGCGAGGAGTCGCCCTGCTTGGCATCCAAGTCGCCAACCAGCAACTCAAAGTCGAGCTTGCCGACCCGAATGTGGTCGCCGGCTCCGAGCACCTGCTCGCCGCGGACCCGCGAGTTGTTCACAAAGGTCCCGTTGGTGCTGCCCAGGTCGCGAACGCGAACAGCGAAGTCATCGACCCAGAGCGCACAATGATGGCGGCTCACGAGTTCGCTGTTGGGGCGCAGGTGGCAATCCTGCTCCCGACCGATCAGAAATTTGCGCGTTGCCAACGGAATAATCTTGCCGTGGTGTCTGCCACCCACGACCTTCAACTTCGCCTGCAACATCGAGTTGGAACTCCGCCCGACGAACTGGCCCACAGCCGAGTCGTTCGGCCGGGTCCAAATTCCTGTGCTTGTAGCTGCGACTTTTGTCGCACCAGACGCCGGAACACTAACTTCACGTCGATCTGTCGCGCGCAATCCGGAGCGCTCCCGGAATTACCCGCGTTTCAGAACGACGTCCATGCACTACTTACGGTTTCTTTCCCTTTGCGCCAACACTCACGTCTGCGACAACGAGGGACCCGTATGCATCGGCTGCTGGAAGCCCACTCTCGCGGGCTGAACGATTCCGGCGTAAGACAGAAAATGATGAAGAGGGAAGAATCGTCGGGGAATCAATCCGTCGATGCACTCAAACAACTCGGCCAACGCTAACACCCGCATCGATCGATGTCAACGCGGGGATATCACAGATCCCTGACGCAAATTCGGAGGCGTTTTGTCTCGAAGATGATCAGGAAATAGCAGCGTTCAGATGGATTACTCTATTCTACTATCGCGCCGTCGCAACTGGTAGACAAAATGCACCTGACATTTCACGAACGAGCGTCTTTGTTCGCTGAACGACGGTGCATTGTCCAACCAGCGAACGCGAGGTGCCAACCGCAAATGTGAACGCTCTGACCACTCACTTGCCCTGCCTGCTTGGCTGCTTGGAATTTGAAGCACCGCTCGAACGTGTTTCCTTTTAGACCTCACCCGCCGTAAAATCTGTGTTGAGGCGTCTTTTCGCCGATTTCTGCGTGGATCCATTCTCTCCCGAGCCCGCCGATGGTTAAACGCCTGACATCTGCGCGAGTCATCGGGTTTGCGGTGGTGGCAGTCCTGGTTGGCGCGGCCGCCCATTGGTCGCGCTCACACGGCGATGTCCAAGAGCCTCAGGCGCCTGCCAGCACGTCGGACACCTCGGCGGCGGACCCGTCGAATCCAACCCCCAAGATTCGGGTCGATGTCCTGCGACCGCACGTCGGCAGCATGGCGCGCTCGGAAACTGAGCCGGGCAATGTCGACGCTTTTGACTATGCCCAGCTGTATTGCAATGTCTCGGGGTATCTCAAGGTGCAGAAGGTCGACATCGGCAGCCTCGTCAAGGAGGGAGACGTGCTCGCCGAAATCGATGCGCCGGAGTACATCCAATCGCGGGATCAGGCGAAGGCCGAGGTCGAGCAGGCCAAAGCCAAGTTGCAGTTGGCGAACGCCGCCGTCGTTCGCGCCCAGGCCGACGTCGGGGCCGCGGAGGCGGGCGTCTCACAGAAAAAGGCCGAGCTGACGCGGGCCAACGCTTACCTCTCCTTCCGCGCGATCCAATCCGAACGGATGACGCACCTCTTCGAGTTGAAGTCGATCGATCAGCGCCTCGTCGAAGAAAGCAAGAAAGAGCGCGAGGCGGCTCAGGCGGCCGTCGAAGCCACCGACGCGGCGATCAACACGGCGCAGACCGAAGTTGCCGCCAAGAATGCCAAGGTCGCCGAGGCCCGCGCCGCTGTCGACAATGCGAAGGCCAACGTCGCCGTCGCCGTCGCCCTGCTACAAAAGGCGCAGGTCTACGTCAATTATCTGAAAATCGTCTCGCCCTATACCGGTGTGATTACCGAGCGCGGTTTTCACGTCGGCGACTTCATCCGGGCCCCCGAAGGCGGAGCGAGACAGCGTCCGCTGCTCACGGTCGCGCGAACCGACGTGATGCGTGTCGTGATCAAACTACCCGAACGCTACGTCCCCTATTGCGATCCCGGCGACCCGGCCACTGTCGAATTGGATGCTCTGCAGGGACGGGTCTTTCATGCCAAGGTCTCACGAATCGCCAATTCGCTCGATCGGGCCGACCGGACGATGCGCGTCGAAGTCGATCTGAAGAACACCTCGAACGAATTGCGCGACGGCATGTTCGGCCGAGTGACAATTCAATTAACCGCGGCGACAAAAGAGCTGAGTATTCCCTCCTCGGCTCTGGTGACTGGCGGCACGCCAGGATCATTCTCTGTGTACGTCGTTCGCAAGGGTCGCGCCGAACCGACGCCGGTTAAGGTCGGCCGCGATAACGGAATTCTGGCGGAGATCCTGTCGGGTCTGGCTGCCGACGACCTGATCGTCGACCATCCGACCGAAGATTTAAGAGCGGGTGCAGCCGTCGAGATCGCTAAGGTCAGCCCGACCGACAACGAAGTCGTCGCCCCGCCGAAGAAGTAACGCCGAGCGAAGGCCGCGTCAAACCGCCGGATGCGGGATCAGCCCCACCTGTTCGTCCGGCTCATCGGGACGCAACGACACGGCTTTGACGAACAGCGAATAAAGGCAAGGCAGCACGAAGAGCGTCGCCGGCTCGCCCGCAATCAGCCCTCCGAGGATCGCTCGGGCCAGCGGAGCATTGGCTTCGCTCCCACGCTCGATCGCGAGCGCCGCTGGGACCATGGCAAAGAATGCCGCGAGCGCCGTCATCGTCACCGGCCGCACGCGAATGGAAGCCGCCTTGCGAATGGCTTCTGTCGGCGTGAGCCCTTCGTGACGCCGCAGCTCTTGCGCGAAATCGCTCATCAGTACCGTGTTCGCCACCTTGATACCGACGATGAAAATGATTCCCAACAGCGACTGGACGTTGAGCGCGGTGCGCGTGAAATACAGCATCGGCAACACGCCGGCGAGTGCCAGCGGCACCGTCCCCATCACCGTCAGCGGCACGACCCAGGAGCGGTCAAGAGCCACCATCAAGAAGTACATCAACAGAGCGGCCAAGACGAGCCCAATGCTCAAGTTACGAAACGTGTCCTGCATCCGGGTGTATTCGCCCGTCAGTTCGAGCATTCCGCCCGCCAGCAGCTTGTGATCGGCGGCCCCGACCTCGTACGGGCTCCAGACGCCGCGGCCTTTGGGCTCTCCGAATTTCTTCAGGACCCGGGCCACATCGTCGGCCACGTGCCCCAAATCGCGCCCCGCCACGCCCATCGTCAGATCGATCGTCGGCTGCAGCGTCGTGTGGTTGACCTCCGCCGGCACGGTCGTACGGCTGATCGAGGCGATGTTCTGCAGCGGTACCGGCTGATCTTGCTTGGGACTGGTGATCGGAATATTCAACAGCGTCTCGATCGATTCGATGTCCCCTTCGGGGTACTGCACGCCGACGAAGTACTGATTGTGGCTGACGGGATCGAACCAGAAATTCTTCTTGTTGAACGAGATGCTCGAATTGAACGCCGCCACGACGTTCTTCATGACGTCAGCCTGGCTCAGTCCCAGATCGGCCGCCTTGGTGCGGTCGACGTCGAGCACGAATTCGGGATAGTCGAGTCGCTGAATGATCCGGGCGTCGACCACGCCGGGAACCTTGACGACCTCGCGCTGAATCGCCGCCGCCACGTCGCGCGACTTGGCCATCTCTTTGCCCCGCACGCGGACGTTGAGTGGGGTCGATTTCCCCTCGTTCATGGCTCCGCGGATCATCCCGCCCGCGTCGAAGGCAAACTCCAGTTCGGGGAACTGTTGATTGAGCTGACGTCGCAGGATCTCGACATATTCCTGGGCCGAGTGCTCGCGCTCGGCCGTCAGCTGCACTTTCATCACGGCGTCCATCGGGCCGGCATTCGGCGTGTAGGCCGCCGACCAGTCCGCGACGACGCCGATCTCGCTGATGGTCGTCTGGCAATCCTGTTTGAGTTCTTTGCGAATGACTTGTTCGATGCTGGCGATCTTGGTCTCGGTCCGCTCGATGCGCGTGCCACTGGCGCCTCGCACGTAAATCTCGAACGCGCCCGCGTCGACTTCGGGAAAGAAGTCTCGACGAATGATCGGGCCAAAAATGCCCAGGCTGGCGATGAGCAAGCCGACAGCGACCAGCACCGTCGCCCGAGGGTGCTGCAAGACAAAATCCAAGCCGTGGACATACAGCGCGATGGCGCGGTCGATCAGCGCTTCCCATCGCGCGAATCCCCGCGACAGGAAAGAACGCGGCTTGTGGCCATCGTGGGCGTGCGGCTTGAGCAACAGCATGCTCATCGAGGGGACGAACGATCGAGAGAGCACGTACGCCACGATCATCGCAAACGCGACGGCGTACGCCATCGGGCGAAACAGAAAGGCCCCCATCCCGGGCATGAGCGCGAGGGGAGCCAGCACCAGGAAAGTACAGATCGACGAGACCAGCTCGGGCATGGCCACTTCGCTGGCACCCAGAAAGGCCGCCTGTCGCACGTTGGAGCCAAGTGCCAGATGCCGGTGGGTGTTTTCCAGACAGATAATGGCGCTGTCGACGAGCGGGCCGATCGCTAGCGCCAGGCCTGCCAGCGTCATCACGTTGATGGTGTTACCCGTGGCGTAGAGTCCGATCAGCGCACCCAGAACCGCCAGAGGAATGGTGCAGATCGCGATCGCGGTCATCCTGAGCTGCCCTAGGAAGAGAACGATCACCAGCGAGCAAAGAATGGCCCCCAGAACTCCCTCCTGCACGAGGGCCTTGATCGATTGCCGCACGTAGATCGACTGGTCCATCACGACGCGCAGATCGATATCGGGGCGCGTCAACTTGGGCGTGATCTCGGGGGCTTCTTTTCTGAGCTGATCGACGACCGTCAACGTGCTGGAGCCGACCTGACGAAAAATCGGGATATAGACCTGTCGGCGACCGTTGACCCGCACGATGTTGGTTTGGATGTAATTGGTGTCGGTGGGCGTGCCGACGTCCCCCAAGAACATCGCTGTGCCCGGCCCGACGCGCAGCGGGATCCCCTTCATCTCGCTGATGATGTTGTACATCGAGTTCGAGTCGATG
>DASRXU010000500.1:0-2212 GCA_035687365.1 Planctomycetaceae bacterium
TCGTACAGCCGACGGTTTGGATACTTCTTAATCACTCGCGGTTCGCTCATGGGGCTGCTCGCTCGTGGGTGGTCGACGCGGGACCGAAGAATGCCGGTACGTGCCGATACCAATGATTTTCATTCCCTCGATCATCTCGACGAAGGATAGCGCAACGCAGCGCGAAGGCAAACCCAGATTCGAAATCCTGAGTTTGGGAATGGAATATGCATATTCGTGCACTTTAGCGCTCTAAACGGGACGTCAGGCGCTTAGGGACGCGATCGACTTTCCACTTAGCCGTAGCCCAGTCCCACGCCTCCGGGATTGTCGCCAGTGCGAGTTCCCGGGGCGGCGACAGGTTGAGCAAATCGAAGACTCTCATGATGAGCGGCAACGGCGTGTTCGCGTCCAGTTGAACGCTGCGCGAGGACTTGGCGAGCTTCTTTCCATCGGGCTCCATGAGCAGCGGGGCGTGGGCGTAGTCCGGAGTCTTCAGCCCCAGCAGTCGCTGCAGATATATCTGCCGTGGCGTGTTGTCGAGGAGGTCCGCGCCCCTTACCACATGCGTGACAGCCTGTGCCGCATCGTCGACCACGACGGCCAATACGTACGCGAACAGTTGGTCGCGGCGTCGCACCAGCATGTCGCCGACGGCGGCTGCGACATTCTGGCGGAACGTCCCCTGAATGCGATCCGTGAACTGCACAGTGGCGTCGTCGACGCGAACTCGCGTCGCGCAGGGTGTGCCCGGCTTCAATGGACCGTTGCGGCAATGGCCCGGATAGCGCTCGTCATCCGCCAATTGCAATCGACTGCATGAACATTGGAACGTCAATCCGTGCGCACGCAGATGGTCGAGTGCCGCCGCATATCGATCGGCGCGACCGCTCTGGTGCACCACCTCGCCGTCCCATTCGAGGCCGAACCGATTCAGGGTTCGCAGTATCGCGTCGGCGGATCCCGGCACCACGCGAGGGCCGTCCAAATCCTCGACGCGCACCAGCCAGCTGCCGCCGTTGGCACGGGCGTCGAGGAAGCTCGCTGCGGCGGTATACAGCGAACCCAAGTGAAGATCGCCGGTCGGCGAGGGCGCAAATCGGCCGACATAGGCTCGGGGCCCGGCGCGCGGGGCGTCAGCGGTATCGGTCGTCGCGGTCGCCGTACTGCTTTTCGCGGCGTTCACGCCGTTCCTGCGCTTCAACCGACAGCGTCGCCACGGGCCTTGCTTCGAGGCGCTTGATGCCGATCTCCTCGCCGGTCTCCAGGCAGTAGCCGTAGGAGCCGTCTTCGATCCGCTTCAACGCCTCATCGATTTTCCGGATCAGCTTGCGTTCGCGGTCGCGCGTGCGCAGCTCGAGGCTGAACTCCTCTTCCTGCGTCGCCCGGTCGTTCGGATCGGGGAAATTGGCAGCCTCGTCCTTCATGTGAAGCACGGTCCGGTCGACTTCGACCATCAGGTCGCGCTTCCAGTTCTGCAGGATGCGTGCGAAGTGCTCCAACTGTTCCTTGTTCATGTACTGCTCGCCGCGGCGAGCAATATATGGCTTCACATTGCGAGGGCCCGCCAGCAAGCTGGCGGAAACGGAGGGGTCGACGTCAGCGTCGTCGTCATTCTGGGCGGGTCGCATCGGCATCACCAGCGGACGAGTGTCGAATTTGATGGGTGCGTGCTTGTCGTTGATCTCGGCATCATGGGACTTCGATTCGGGTTCGATGGCCGCGGGTTTCATGGCCGCGGGCTTGACGGATACCGGCTTGACCGGTGCGGGTTTGGCGCGGTCCGCCTTGACGGCCGCGGGTTTCTCGGCCGCCGGTTTTGGAACTGGTTTGTTCGGTTTCACTGTTACCTTCGATGTGGCGATGGGCGTGTGCTTGAGCAGCGGTCGCGCTGCCCTTTTGGGCGAAGCAGCTTTGTGACTAGCCTTCCCTGGGGTCGCCTTGCCTGGCTTTTTAGCCGCTTTGGTCGGTTTTTTCGAGGGCATTTACCGTCTCCGCCTCTTTATGAAGAGCGCGCGATTATACCGACGCCCACCCGCCTGTACAGGGCGTCGGCATAACTTATTTTATTTATCTAAGCCCATGATTGAAAAGACAAAGCCTTAAGATGGGCCGGCCAGGGCTGCGGCGCTTGCCGGCAAGGGGCCTTGGATCAGGGTTCTGACTTAGGGAAGGGTGGTGATAGGGGCGGAAACCCAGCCCGATTTCCGGTGTTCGGCCACGACGGTGGTGT
>DASRXU010000501.1:0-3514 GCA_035687365.1 Planctomycetaceae bacterium
GCGAGCAGGTACTCGCCCTCCTTGACGTTCGCGCCGGGCTGTGTGAGCGGCGCCCGCAGGCTCGGGTTCCAACTCTCCCCGCGATAGATCTTGGCGATCCGATGTCGACCTTGTTCGACCTTGTAGTCGGCTCCCAGCAAACCGCAGCTGGGACCTTCGACTTGCGGGAAATCTCCGCCCGCGAGATAGACGTGCTGCAAACTGAGGCCAGACAGCAACTCGTCGAGCAGATAGTTCAGGTCGTGCCGGCTCCCGAGCCCCTCCAGATAAGAAGCATGTTCGGACCAGGCCTTTTTCAAGTTATAGCCGTGGAAATTGGGATCGTAGAGGAAGTCTCGCTCGATCCGCAGGACCTCGGCATAGATTTGCTTCCACTCGGCCCGCGGGTCGACGCGGACTTCGAGCTTGTCCATCTTGAGCGCCCCGTCACCCGGCTTGGCGGGGGCTGCCGTGCTAACCACGAACCAGGCGGGCCCATGGTTATAGAGCATCTTTTCGCCGTCGAATGAGACGGCAACCTGGTTGGCCGCGTCGACCAGTTTTTCGAGTTTGCGCTTGGTCAGATCGAAGCGATGAATGGTCGAGGCCGGACCACCAGGGCCGGGGGCGCCCCCGTCATCCGAAATAATCAGCTCGGGTGCTTCCACCAGAATGAACGAGCCAGCCTTGCCCGCTGCCAACGCCCGATAGTTCTTGGCCGGGATCGGCAACGCCAGCGTTCGCTGGTCGATGTTTTCGAGGTCGACCTTCACCTTGGGAGCGGCTGGCTTCTTCCCCTTCTTATCCGCGTCCTTCTTGCCAGCGTCCTTCTTGTCTTTTTTGTCCTTGCTCTTGTCTTCTTTCTTCCCGTCCTTCTTATCGTCCTTTTTCTCGGCGGCCGCGGTGTCATCCATGGCGGCTTCCGTATCAACCTCTTTCTTGTCGGCGTCTTTCTTGTCCTTGTCCTTCTCGTCGTCGCTCTCCGGCGCCAAAGGCGACGGATCGTCCTTGCTCAAGACGACGACGTAGGCGGCCCGTGTTACGGGGCGGTTGAAGATCGACATCCCCGAACCGACCGAAGGGCCGATATCGGTGCTTGCCAGGAAGAAGAGATACTTGCCGCCCTTGTCGAAGGCCGGCGACTGAGCGTCGCTCATTCCGTCGGTGATTTGCGTGACCTTGCCCGACTTCATCGAGTAAAGGAAGACCGCGCTCAAGTACGATTTGAGCGAACGCGTAAAGGCGACCCACTGACTGTCGGGCGACCAGGCCACTGCCGAGGTCGGGCCTTCACCGTAGTACCCGGTATCGATCTTGGTCGATTTGCCGCTGGCCACATCGACGATCCACACGTTGGACCGCTTGTCGCTGCAGGCGATTTGTTTGCAGTCGGGCGACCAGCTCGGGTTGTAGAAGTAAGACTCTGTGTCGCCGATTCGCAGCTTCTTGGTCTTGCCCTGCCCGTTTTGAGCGCGGATGTGGAGCCGGTACTCCCCCGATTCATCCGAGAAGTAGGCAATCCATTTCCCGTCGGGCGACCAGGCCGGATCGCGCTCGGCGGTCCCCGGCGAATGGGTCAAATTGCGAACGTCGCCCTTTTCGACCGGCACCGTCAGGATTTCGCCGCGGGCCTCGAACACGGCCCGCGCCCCGCTGGGCGAAAGGTCCGCTCCCGAGATCGACTTGGCGACCTTCTCCATTTTGGGTTGCACGGCCGGCAGGTCGGCCGCCACCGCGATAGGAACTTCCTTTGCCGTGTGCGACTTCACGTCGAACAGGTGAATCGAGCCCCCCTGATCGAACACGATCGCATCTTCGCAGGCGGAGGCCGACTTGATGTCGTGCGACCCTTCGGTCAGCTCGAGCATGCGCCGCACGTTCTTGCCAGTGGGGTCGCAGGCGTAGATCGTGGCCGCGCCATCGCGGTCAGAAAGGAAGTAAACCGTGTCGCCAATCCACATCGGATTGAATTCGTTCGAGGTGGTGCGATCGACTTTCACGATCGAGGAATCAGCCAGATTGGCGATCCACAGCGGCGAAGCTGAGCCGCCGCGATAGTTTTTGAGAGGTCGATAGCGGCCGGGGAACTGCGGCTTATTCGAGTACGGGACATAAGCGATGTGCTTGCCGTCGGGCGAGAACGAGCCGTCCTCCGCCATCGGCAACGGCAACTCGGTCGCCGGACCGCCGTCGACCGCGACCGAGAAGAGCCGCAGGAATCGGGCGTAGCTGCTCCGCGGCGAACGGAAAATGATTTCTTTGCCGTCGCGCGTCCAACCCACCGGGACATCGGGATCGGGATGGTGCGTGAGCCGTCGCGGTACGCCGCCGGCCGACGGGACCACGTAGACGTCGAGGTTGCCTTCGTACTCACCGGCGAACGCAATCATGGTTCCGTCGGGCGAAAAGACGGGATAACTTTCGAGCCCAACGCCCGCCGTCAACCTCCGGGCATCGCCCCCCGCGCGATCCACCGTCCACAAATCGCCGGCATACGAAAAGGCGATCTGCGTGGCGCTCACTGCCGGCATCTGCAGCAGCAGCGGTACCTTGGCCTTGGAGGCGTTGACCGCCGCTTGACTCGGTTCCGGGCGGACGAAGCCGGAGGCCACAAGTAAGGCCGCTGCCATAAAAATAGCGGAGCGGGATCGCCGGGGCCATAAACCTGGCCGGCCGACATCCGTAACTCGATAACAGCGAATGTCTTGCGTCGTGTGGGAAAGATGAGGGTCGCGGTTGATCTTCACAGACGATTCCCGGATGAGGACTGGAAGTGTTACTAAACGCGCAGCTTTCCCAGATTACACCGGCACCTGTGAGGACGCAACGAGCCTGCGGAACCTGGGCCGGCTGTGCGAGTAATACGACTCCGAACGGGAATTCTTGGGGAGAATTTTGGCTGGAAAATCGAAGATGTGCTAAATTTTTGCCACAACGATCCAGTCCGAGCGGAGAGGCTGCCGCGAGCAGCAGGCCTACGAGATGAGGACCGCAGCGCTAAAACAGACGCCCCTGCTCATCGGCCGGCTTGGGCAGCGCAAGCTGCAGATGGACCAGCGCGCTTGCGGTGATCATTCGGCCGCGGGGCGTGCGCAGCACAAAGCCGAGTCGCAACAGGAATGGCTCGATTTCGTCTTCGAGCGTGTCGGTCGGGATATTGAGACTATGCCCCAGGGCCGAGACGCCGGCCGGGCCGCCGCCGAAAACGCGAACCAACGTGGTGAGATACCGCCGATCTTGAGCTTCGAGTCCCAAGTCGTCGACCTCTTGCAGATGAAAGGCCTCGCGGGCCGCTTCCGTGGTAATGCGTCCGTCCATCTTGCTTTGGGCGTAGTCGCGCGCCCAACGCAGCAGATTGTTGGCCTTGCGGGGCGTGCCGCGGCTGCGCTTGGCGATCTCCCCCACCGCGTCTTCCGATGCCTCGATCCTGAGCTTTCGCGCGCTGCGGCGAACGATCTCGGCAATCTCGTCGACGTCGTAGAAGTCGAGGTGCTCGCGGTTGACGAATCGATCACGCAGGGGGCCGGTCAACAGG
>DASRXU010000502.1:0-7508 GCA_035687365.1 Planctomycetaceae bacterium
CTTTGCGCGGATCGGCGTCGGAACCGACCGCTACCTCGACCTCTCGCTGGACGGAAGCGACGAGCGGCTGGCCCGTTACTCGTTTCCGGTCCTGCGCACGCCCGAGCAACTCGCCCGCTGGCTCGAACTACCGATGGGCCACCTGGCCTGGTTGGTGCACCGCTTTGCGGAGGATGCCCGGCCGCAGAGCGAGCGCGAGGCGCACTACCACTATCGCTGGGTGACCAAGCGCAGCGGCGGACGCCGGCTGATCGAATCGCCCAAGCGCACCCTGAAACAGGCACAGCGCCGCATTCTCAAGGAGATTCTCGAGAAAGTGCCGCCGCACGACGCGGCTCACGGGTTCTCAGCCGGGCGGTCGATCCTCACCAACGCGCGGCCCCACGTGAAGCAGGACGTCGTGGTGAAGTTCGACCTGGCAAACTTCTATCCGAGCGTGACCTTCGCCCGCGTGACGGCCATCTTCCGCAGCCTTGGCTACAGCCGCGAAGCGGCGATCTGGCTCGCGCGGCTGACAACGTCGGCCTTGCCCGCGAATATCCCGTTCGTCAAAGAAGCGCCGTCCGCCATTTTGCCCTATCTCAAACGCCATTTGCCCCAGGGAGCGCCAACGTCTCCCGCGCTCGCCAACCTGTCGGCCTATTCGCTCGACGTGCGGCTGGTCGGCCTGGCACGCAGTTTCGGAGCCAACTACACCCGCTATGCTGACGATCTAACGTTTTCCGGACCGTCGCGGTTTGGAACCTCGCTGCGAGACTTCATTCCGTTGGTCGGTCAAATCGTCCGGCAGGAGCGATTTCGACTGAACGCCGGGAAGCGAAAAATCTTGCGCTCCAGCGGCAAGTTGATCGTCACGGGCGTCGTGGTTAACGAAAAGATCAACGTGTCGCGGCGCGAGTTCGATCGGCTCAAGGCCGTGTTGACCAACTGCGTGCGGCACGGCGCGCTGGGGCAAAACAAGGCCGGGCATCCGCACTTCGCCGCGCACCTGCGCGGACGGATCGCCCAAGTTACTCAGCTCAACCCAACCCGCGGCGCGCGGCTCCTGGCGGTTTACAATCAAATCGATTGGAATCGGTAGGATCCAGGACACGGTTCTCTATGCTGCGCGAATGGCTGTTGACGTATTTCACTCGCCCGCTGGCGCGGTTGATTATCCGCGTGGCGGCGTTGCCCGCGCTGCGGTTCTGCTTTCATCACGTTCGCGCGCTCGATCGCCTCGACGACGAGTTGGAGAAAGACCTGGCCGAATGGATTCGCGCGTCCCTGTTGCTGCTGTTGGTCACGGCCAACATGGAAGTTTTGCTCTGGCACCCGCTCGTTCCGTTTCCCGACTTGATCGACGCGCACAAGTGGTTCGGGGTAGGTCTGCGAATCATGTTGGCGGTGGCCGTCGTGCAGATGATGCCCGACCAAGAGTTGTTCACCGTGATTCATCCCGGCCCGCGCATTCCCAATTTCCCGCCCGGCACGACGTTCCGCGGGCGGATCCGACTCTGCGCGAATCCTGTCGGTCTCGGCTTGTTCTGGCAACACCTGAGCCGATCTTCCCCGGTCTTCGCGATTTTGGCTGTGATTTTCACCGGCTGGGTCGGCTGGGTCTGTTATGGCATGGCCGTGCTGCAATATCTGATCATCGGGCTGGTGACGTCGCGCGACCGTGCGATCGACGTGCTGATGCTTTTCGACGTCCAAATGGCCGCCCGTCGACACGAACTCGTGCGGCAAGTTCGCGTGCTCAGCGAGTTCGCCCGCAGCGAAACGGCCTTCGATCAGCAGGAATTGAAAGTCCACAACGAAACCCACTGCGGCGATTGATTAATTGTCCTGGGCGAGCCGCCGGTGTCAGCCGCGGGTTCTCTTAGAGAGGTTGTGAACCGCATGGAAATCGAAGTGGCCGGTTCACAGCCGGTCGATATTTACCGGTTGCTGATTTCCTGCGTCACGCCGCGGCCCATCGCCTGGGTGACGAGCGTCGATGCCGAAGGGCGGGTGAATCTGGCCCCTTTCAGCTTCTTCAATGCCTTCGGAGCCGACCCGCCGATCGTGGTGATTGCTCCCAATCGCAAAAGCGACGGCACGAAGAAGGACACGCTGGCCAACATCGAGGCTACCGGTGACTTCGTGGTCAACGCGGCCGTCGCCGACCTGGCGGCCGAGATGAACCTGTCGTCGAAGGATTTGCCGCACGGCGAGAGCGAGGTCGACCTGACGGGCCTCTCGCTGGCGCCATCTCGCAAAGTGAAGTCGCCGCGATTGGCCGAATCGCCCCTGCACATGGAGTGCGTGCTGCGACAAGTGCTGCCGCTCGGCGACCGCCAGTTGTCCGCCAATCTTGTGATCGCTGAGGTGGTGCTGTTTCACGTCGAAGACCGTCTGCTCGATGAGCAGGGACGCCTCGATCCGAGGAAGGTTCGCACGATCGCCCGATTGGGCGGCAGCTATTACTGCCACACGAGCGATCTGTTCGAGATGAAGCGGCCTTGAAGCAAACGGAAGCGGCGGGCGGCCCCAGAAAGCCCGCTAGGGCCCGTGCTTTTTCGCGCCGGCTTTCGTCTTGTCCCGTGCCAGCTTGAGGTTGCTCTGAACTTCCTCGTTCTTCGGATCGCTGGCTGCCCGTTGTTCCAGGAGGGGGAGCGCCTTGTCATAGTCCCCCTTTTCCAAATAAGCGTCCGCAAGGCCGACCGTTCCGGCATGAACTCCGGGGATCTTTTCAACCATTTGCTTCCAAATCGCAATGGCTCCTTCGACGTCTTTCTGGGCGTACAAGACGCGGGCGAGGCCATTCAACGAGCCGGCGGCCTTCGGATCAACGGCGAGAGCCCGCTCGAAATAGGGCTTGGCCCCGTTCGCATCGCCTTCGAAGAGGAGGCACCAACCCAGAGCGTTCAGCACGTTTGCGTCTTTGGGATTCTTGGCGAGCAACCCAGTCAAAATCGCTTTCGCCACGGCGCCCCGCTCTTGGTTGAGTAACCCCCAGGCACGGACGAGTTCAACAGACGTGGGGTTGGGGTCCAGCTGCTCCCGGAGCGCGGCGGGGATCTGCTTCGCCTGGGCAGCTTTCAGCATTTCCTTGGCGAACGAATCGATTTCCCCCGTCGCAATGACTTTTTGGATCCATTTCTCGGCTTCGCCGTACTGGCCCGTGAGTAAGTAGAGCTTCGCCAGCCCCAACAAGGTGCCGGAGCCTTTTGGAGTGGCCTTGAGGAAATACTTCTCGGCCTCGGCAAAATTGTGCTGCGAAAGGGCGATTTGGCCCAAACCGTTCAGCGCGGCCGAGTGCTTAGGCTCCAGAGAGACCGCTTTCTTGAAGGCCTCTTGGGCGACGCCTGTATCGCCCCCGTTGAAGTTGGCCCAGCCGAGACCGTTCCAAGCGTCGGCGTTCTTGGGGTCCAACTCGGCCGCCGCCTCGAACTTCTCGATCGACGGTTTCAGCGATTGCTGCTGAAACAGCTGCCAACCCTCCGCGGAGAGTTCTGCCGATTGTGTTTTCGCGCCACCCGCAATCGCCGACGAGTCGAACCGTACGAACATGACGGCGAAACAAACCACGATTGCGGCCGCCGTGAGGCCGAGCGCCGCGACAAATCCGCCTAAGATCTTGCGACGCGTTCGGCGGCGATCCTCGCCTTTGAGCGAAGAGACGAGCAAGTGGTCAGCCCGGCGCATGGCTTCGTCGAGACGCGCCTGCTCGTGCGCAGACTCGCGGCCGCCGTTTGAATCGGAATGCGGTTGATTGGAGTTGTGCGCTGGCATCGTCCCGTCCTTGGTCGAACACTAGGTTGGTGAATACGTCAGAGTTTCTAGATTCGCTTAATCAGGCGGGCCGCGCTCTCGGCGTTTGTCTTTCCCGGTTCGATCGCATCGAGCAGAGTGCCGCGGACGCGTTGCGTCTTGGCAATTTCGCCGCGGAGCGACTCGATCACTTTGTCGAGCCGCGAGCGGATCGTCGGATACGACACGCCGACTTGTTCGGCGATCTCCTTGAGATTGCCGCCGGCCAGCAGAAACATTTCGATGAATCGCTGGTGCTCGACCGGGAGGCCGGCGATGCGAGACATGGGAAAGTCGGCCTGGATCGAAACCCGGCACACTTCGCAGCTCATCTGCGTCACAACCATGGCCGTACTGCAATACGGGCATTCGTTGCTGACCCTGGGCTCATTCACAGTTTCGCTCACGTTTTTTCCGTGAGCCAAATGTAGTCAATAACTCAATAAAATCAATAATAACTTGATAAAGATTTACATTTTATTGAGTTATTGGCGAAGGGGTCGCAGCACGGCGTCCCGAGCCGCGTGAGGCGGCCTAGGGGCTGCTTTTTCTCGTGGCGCCTTTCACGTTGGCACGGGCCAGCTTGAGCATGTGCTCAATCTGCACGTTGTGCGGCTCGGCGGCCGCCCATTGTTCCAAGAACGGGAGTGCGCGGGCGTAGTCTCCCTTTTTGAGGTAGGCATTTGCGAGGCCGACCGTTCCCGCGTGGAACCCGGGCGTTTTCCCGGCGACGTCTTTCCAAATCTTGATCGCCCCATCGATATCGCCCTTGTCAGAGGCGATGCGCGCCAGTCCATTGAGCGCATCCGCGGCGTTTGGTTCGACGGCCAAAGCCCGCCCGAAGTACGATTTGGCCGAACTCGCGTCACCCTCGTCGATCAACGACCAACCCATGCCGATGAGTGCCTTGATGTCTTTGGGATCCTTGGCAAGCAAGGTTTGATAAATCGCCTGCGCTTCGGCGAAGCGAGCATGACCCAACAGCTTCCGCGCGCGGTCGAGTTCCGCGGTCCTCGGGCTCGGTTCCAAGAGCTTTCGCAAATCGGGCGGCACGCTCTCTGTCTGTGCGGCCTTGAGCATGTCTTCGACGAGCGGATTGGCTTTACCGGTGACAAGCAGCTTTTGCGCCCACGAGCGGGCCTGATCGTAATTGCCCGTCAATAAGTAGAGTTTGGCCAACCCGAACCACGCGGTTTGATCGAGCAGTGCGGCCTGGAGCAGCTGTTTTTCTGCGACGTCGTAGTTTCGCTGATAGAGGGCGATCTGGCCCAAGCCGTTGCGCGCTGTCGCAAGTTTGGGTGACAACTTGACGGCTTTCTCAAAGGCCGCTTGAGCCGCTGTCGTGTTGCCGCTGTTGAGATTCGCCCAGCCGAGCCCGTTCCAAGCGCTCACGTTCTCGGGATTGAGTTTTACCGCCTCCTCGAAGCTGTCGATCGCACTTTCCAGTGATTGTTCTTGGTCTTGATTCTCCCAAAACTTCCAGCCGTCCACGGTGAGTTGCGACGACTTCTGCGCGTAAGGACTCGCCTCGTTGTTCGGCGGTCGCTTTGCCGGCATGCGGGCGACCACGAAGGCCACCGCGGTCGCGGCTGCTATCACCAGCGGCGTGCCGATGAGCATTTTGCGGCGGGCTTGTCGGCGGGCGTCTTCTTTCAGCGAGGAGGCCATCGTGTTCTCTAGGGCCGCCGACAAATCAGGATCGACGTGGACAGTCTAGTTCGCACGTGACTCTTAGCGTTAGGGCAATCTGAGCTGCAGAGTTTCGTTCTTATAGGAGGAGAAGCCCAGTCTTTCGTAAAGCCGGCGGGCGCGCGAGTTGGCGGGCGTCACCTCGAGGCGGAGGGCGACAAAGTCGTTCATCTTGGTTGTGATGACGTGCTGTACGAAGTCGGCTCCGAGGCCTTGCCCCCGCCTCGGCTTGGCGACAAACAGCTCATCGATCGTCAGGACGTTTCCGCCGCACTCGTTGCTCCAGAAGTTGATCAAGACCGCATAACCGACGATTTGCCGATCCTTCTCCATCACTAAGATCGTGCCACGCTCCGGATGTTGTTCCAGTTCCAACAGGGTCCGCCGGAAATGCTCTTCCGGCACCGGCCGCTCGGCGGGGTCCTCCTCGTAGAGCTGACGCATGAAGTCCAGAAGCATTGGGTGATCGGCGCGAGCGACCGTTCTGTATTGAATCGACATGGGTGAGCCTCGAAGCGTGGTGCGAAGCCAGGGGCTCCTCGGTCAGATCGAACGGGGTGAGCCTGGGTATGCGCCGCGCTGAGAGCGCGCCAGGCGTCGCAGTGCACCCGCGACGCCGAGGGTCACTTGGGCCATGCGATCGTAATCGAGCGTATCTGGCGTGTCGGTCGGCTGATGATAGTGGGGATTGCGCAAAAAGCTGGTGTCGGTGAGCATCAGTGCCGGATACCCCTGGTCCCAGAAGGAACTGTTATCGGAAAGCCGAATCTCGTTAACCGACTCCGGAAACACCATCGAGAAGAGCGGAAAGTGAACGGCCCGCTTGAAGCCTCGGCGGAACGCCCACGCCAGCCGCCAGGAACGCAGGTTGCCCGCGGCTGCCAGGAAATTGCCGCGCCGCGGAAAAAGCCAACGCAGCCGTTTCGGAATCGTCGGCGGCAGTTGCTGACTCCCGTCCGCTGTCTCGAAGTAGCCGACCATCTCGAGGCAGAGCATGCCGAGAATTTGATCGTTTCGCTCGCGGCAGGCTCGCGCATAGACCTGGCTGCCCATCGTCCCAATGTTGAAGTGAGGCGGTTCCTCGCAGGTGAACGCGACAAACCGGACCGTTCGCCGAAAACTCGTCTGGCAGAACACCCGCGCAGTTTCGATCAACACGGCGACGGCCGAAGCGTTGTCGTCCGCACCCGGCGTAGTCCGCACCGTGTCGTAGTGAGCGCCCAAAACGACAATTTGCTCCGGTCGCTTGGTGCCGAGTCGTTCGACGACGAGATTGCAGGTCTGTTGGCCCTGGGTTTCGTACCACTGCCGTTCGACCGTAAAGCCGAAAGCTTGGAACTCGCGCTCGATATAGGTTGCGGCGGCTTCCAGCGCGACCGGCTTGCCCAGATGCCGCGGCCCGATCAATCCGGCCAGCCGATCGACGTGCATGCGCAACCGCTCGGCCAGGTGGCGCGGGTCGGCATCAGGGCTTGTGAGGGGGTTGCTCGCCATGAGGTCTGACCGAAATCAATTTGGATCCGCGACTGTATTTTCGCTGCTGCCGACAGACAGAGCGATACCCAGCCGCCAATCTCGGAGAAGTATTGAGCCTGCTGAGCGCCACAGGGTTCACCTGATCTGCCTCCTTCAGCGACCCGCGGCTTGACGTTGCCGCCAAGCGGACATGAAATCAGGCTGCGTTTGTTCGCTTCACACGTTCTGAGTCGCCGCTGAAAGTCCCGATTTCATGAAAGCCGTCGCCGTTCGTCCCGGTCGCAAGAACAGCGTCCACCTCGCCGATCTGCCGATGCCGCGGCTGGACGAAGTGCCCGACGGGCGCGGCGTGCTGGTGAAGGTGCTGCGGATCGGTGTCGACGCGACCGACCGCGAAATCAACGAGGCGCTTTACGGGAACGCACCCCCGGGCCATGACTTTTTAGTGCTGGGGCACGAGTCGTTCGGCCGAGTCGAGCAGGTTGGCTCGGCGGTCAAGAATGTGAAGCCGGGCGACTACGTGACGTGCACCGTGCGGCGCCCCGGAGGCTCGATCTTCGATCGCATCG
>DASRXU010000503.1:0-5028 GCA_035687365.1 Planctomycetaceae bacterium
GGGTCCACATCGTTGAACTTCAGTTGCTCGCCGACCAGAGCTTGGCCTTGCCCCCATCACTTCCACAATCGCATGACACCGATGTCCAGAATTTGACCGCAATGGCGGAACAGGCGGCTCGCGACGGGCGACCGACCGATGCGGCCCAGATATATGAGCAGGTTCTTCGGATCGAGCCGCTCCATCGCGACGCGCTGCGGAAGTCAGCTCAGCTGAAGGAGGACGCGTCCGACTACACCCATGCCGTCGATCTCTGGGAGCGATTGGTCGGGATCTGTCTGGACGACGCCAGGGCTCATCAGGATTTGGGGCTCGCTCTCTTGCGTCTCGGACGGCGTGGTGACGCTGTGACCGCGCTCCGCCGCACGATTGCGCTCGCGCCGAACTATGCACCCGGCCATTGCAATCTTGGCCTTGCCCTGGAAGAGTGCGGCGATTTCGCGGGCGCCGCTGCTGCACTCCGCGAAGCACTGCGTCTGCAACCCGAATCGGGTTTTATCGCTTATCACTTCGCGGCCGTGGCTGCCCAAGCTGGCGAGACGCACGCGATCGTGAAGGCCTGCCCGCACGACTACCTCGTTCCTTTGTTCGACGGTTACGCCGATCGCTTCGACACGCATCTGTTTCAGACGCTCCGCTACAACGGGCCCCGTCTGCTGGCAGAAATCGTTGGCGAAACGCCCTCTACCAAACTTCGACCGTGTCCCTGGGACGTGCTGGATCTCGGGTGCGGTACCGGTATGACCGGTGTGCCCTTTCGGACGACCGCCAGGACGATGACCGGCGTCGACCTGTCTTCCCGGATGCTGGAACGAGCGGCACGGCGCGTGATGCCCGATGGCCGCCGTGTTTACGATACGTTGCTCGAGTGCGACCTCGTTTCGGCGCTCAGTGCCTGGGAAAACTGTTTCGACCTAGTCCTCGCCGCCGACGTGTTCATTTACGTCGGCGACCTAGCCGGCGTTTTCACGGCGGTCCGACGCCTGCTTCGGCCCGGCGGTTTGTTCGCCTTCACGATCGAAGTGTGGGAAGGCTCGGAGGATTATCGACTTCTGCCCACCCGTCGTTACGCACAGAAGCCCGCGTATATCGCGAATCTGGCGAGAGAGGTCGGCCTTGTCGACGTCCGGGCCAGGGAGTCGATTCTGCGTCTGGGTGAAGGCATCGAACCAGTCCGGGGCATGGTGTTCTTGCTGAGGCGGTCGGCCTGAGCGGTCCAAGTTCGCGCTCGATGAGCGCGCAGGGATCCTGCGTGAACGAGCGCCTCCGGTGAACAAAGATTACGGCACGGCTTCGAAGACGTGATGTTCGGCTGACACACTTCGGTGCCCCATTGCGGGTGCGGCGAAATTGAAAAAGAGCGCGAGAAGTTCCTTGAAGGCATGCATTCCATGCGTTACCTTCACCGCGCTGGTCCGTTCGGGCCTTCGTCAGCGTTGCGGGCTAAAGGAACCTCACCATGTTTCCAATAGCTCACCATGCGCTCATCAGCTGGAAACAGAAGGTCCAGCAGCGGCTGCCTCGCCGTCGACCCGTCCGCCGAAACGCTCGGCTCCGGCTGGAGGAACTCGAATGCCGTCTGCTCCTTTCCGCGAACATTACGAGCTACCACCAAGCGGTTCCTACCCCGAGTCCCGCTTCGAGCATCGGCGGCGGTGTCAATTCCAGCGAGCCCATTCTGACCCCGGCCAACGTTAACTCGACGAATTTCGGCAAGCTCTTTACGACGACCGTCGATGGCCAGGTGTACGCGCAGCCTCTGTACATGGAGAACGTCGTCATCACGACGGGCGCGAATCAAGGGACGCACAACGTCGTCTTTGTCGCGACCCAACATGACAGCCTTTACGCGATCGACTCGAGCACTGGCACCATTCTCTGGCAAGACGCCCTGCTGACGCCTGAGCACGGCGGAACGGTGACTTCCGTTCCGAATAGCGCCGTCAACAGCGGCGACATCTCTCCCGAGATCGGCATCACGGCGACGCCAGTCATCGACCCGACCACCAACACCATCTTCGTCGAGAACAAGACGCAGGAAGTGGCGAGCGACGGCACGCACTTCGAGCATCACCTTTACGCAATTAACCTCGGCAGCGGTGCAATTACCAAGGACGTTCTGATCGCCGATTCGATCGGTGACACCGTCGTCAGCGGGCCGAGCGTGGCGGGCACGGGAGCTGGCAGCAAGAACGGCGTTGTGAAATTCGATGCGCTGCGCCAACTCGATCGGCCGGGCCTTACCCTGGTCAACGGCAACATCTATTTGTCGTACGCGTCACACGGAGACAACGGTCCGTACCACGGTTGGATCCTCGGATATTCCGAGTCGACGCTGGCGCTCACGGCGGTCTTCAATGCCAATCCCAATGGAAACGACGACGGGATCTGGCAGAGCGGCGGCGCACTGGCTTACGAAACGGTCAATGGAAACACGTTTTTGTACTTCGAGACCGGCAACGGCGCCTTTGACACCACGCTGACGCAGTCGCCGTTTAACTCGAATTTGATGATTCCCAGCAAAGGCGATTATGGCGATAGCTTTCTGAAAGTCGAAATCGACGGCAGCACGCCCGCCGCGGGCACCTTGAATGCCACGAACAACATCAACGGCTGGGGCATGCACGTTCAGGACTATTTCACGCCGATCAACGAAGGCAACCTGAGCAACGGCGATACCGACCTCGGTTCCGGTGCGCCGCTGCTGCTACCTGCGTCGGCCGGCAGCGCGGCCCATCCGAACCTCATGGTGGGCTCAGGCAAAGAAGGCCGCATTTATCTCATCGACCGCAATAACATGGGTGGCTACAACGGCGATGCAGCCGGTGACGGCAACTCGGGCACCGATAACGTTGTGCAGGAAACAGCCACCGGAGCGATTAACGGCTCGCTCGATACGCCGACTTTCTACAACGGCGTGCTCTACTACGTCGGTGGCTACGGCGACAAAGCACGCACCTTCACTGTTGCCAATGGAGTGATGTCGAGCACATCGGTCACCCAGTCGACCGACAATTACTCGTTCCCGGGTTCGACCCCCACCATTTCGACCAACCCCAGTGGCGGCAACGCGATTGCCTGGGACATCGCGGGGCCTGGAACCAACCAACTCCGCGCCTACGACGCCAGCCAGGGCTATAGCTCGGAGATTTACACGAGCGCCCAAGCGGCCAACAGCCGCGATGCCTTGGGCTCGGCCGTCAAGTTCACTGTTCCCACCGTCGCGGACGGCGAGGTCTTCGTCGGCACGACGAACTCCTTGGTGGTCTACGGACTGATCCAGCAGGCGATAACCGCGCCCGCCGCTCCCACCAATCTTTCGGCAAGCGCCTTTTCCGGCAGCGTCATTAATCTGACCTGGACCGATAACGATAAGGCCCCCAGTTCAGCGACCGGGTACAACATCCTGGAGTCGACCGACGGAACGCACTTCACCCAAGTGGGTACAGCCAGTGCCGGTGCGACATCGTTTCCCGTGGGCGGCCTGCAGATCTCGACGAAGTACTATTTTGAGATCGACGCGTTCAACACCAAGGGGACATCCGGCTTTTCCAATGTGGCGAACGCCACGACGACCAGCCAAGCCAGCGTGTTGGACTTCTCCAGCGGCTTTGCCAGTTCCAGCGGCATCCTCACCTATAACGGCAGCGCCAAGATCAATGGAACGAGCGCCGAATTGACCGACACAGGTGGCAACGAAGCTGGCAGCTTCTTCTCCACCAATGCTGTCGACGTCACGAAGTTTTCCAACCAGTTCACATTCCAGCTTACCAGCCCCAGCGCAGACGGCTTTACGTTCACGATCCAGGGCGATGGGCCCACGGCCCTCGGTCCGTCGGGTGGCGGTCTCGGCTACGGCCCGGACAGTCCCGGCGGCGCTGCGGGCATCGCCAATAGCGTCGCGATCAAGTTCGATCTCTACAACAACGCGGGCGAAGGTGTCGACTCGACCGGTGAGTACACCGACGGTGTGTCGCCGACGACGCCGGCCACCGATCTGTCCGGCACCGGCATCGACTTACACAGCGGCGACGTTTTTCAAGTCACCATGGGCTACGACGGGACGACGCTCAACGTGACCATCACTGACTCGGTCACGTACGCGACGGCGTCACAGAGCTACACGGTCAATATCCCTCAAGTGATCGGCAGCAATACGGGCTACGTCGGTTTCACCGGCGGCACAGGTGGGCAAACGGCCGTTCAAAACATTCTGACCTGGACGTACAGTCCGACCGCGTCGACATTGCCCGCGGCGCCGACCAACTTGACCGGTACGGTGATCTCCGGCAGCGAGATCGACATCAGCTGGACCAACAACGCGAACAACGCCACCAACATGCTGATCGATCGGTCCAGCGACGGCGTGAATTTTACCCAGATCGCATCGGTTAGCGCCACCCTCACCACCTACCACGATACCTCGCTCAGCCCGGGCAACACCTACTATTACGAAGTGCAGGCGAGTAACGCAGCCGGCGTCTCGGCGTTCTCCAACGTCTTTCAGATGGCCACGGACACGCCTCCCGACCCACCGACAAATCTGACGGCTATCAACATCACCACGACCGAGGTCGATCTGACCTGGACCAATGTCGCGACTAACGCCACCGGGATTAAGATCCTGAAGCAACTCGGCAGCAACAGCTCCCAGGTGATCGCAACCGGATTGCCGCCGACAACGACTAGCTTCAACATCACGGGTTTAACCGCGGGGACACCCTACCTCTTCGAGGTTGATGCGCTGAACTCGAACGGTCCGTCGGGCGCGGCCGACATCGAAGTCGACACGTTACCCGCCCAGGTTACTGGCGTGACGGCGACACCCGGAGCGGGCCAAATCACGCTCAATTGGACCGACGACGGATCGGACGGTGCTGTCAACGAAGCCGGAGCGGTCAACTACAACATCTACCGATCCACAACGCCGGGCGGCGAAGGCTCGACGCCGATGTGGACCGCGGTCGCGGGTACCTCGTTTGTCGATGGGACGGTCGTTCCCGGCACGACCTACTACTACAAAGTCAC
>DASRXU010000504.1:0-3374 GCA_035687365.1 Planctomycetaceae bacterium
CAATTCCCTTCATCCAGGACGTGATGCGGGCCAAACGAGCGGCCTTCTTTGCCCTGCGACGCGACCAGGGGTCGGACTGTCCGGTGAACTGAACTCGAGCATTCATGTCGCTCTCCTTCTTAATGCTCAGGCCTCCTCCAGCGAGCGTGCGGATAGATGATCCGTTACCGCGAACCATTGAACCTCTTTGTTCAGACTGGCCGCTCCAAAAGTCCCGGCTGCATCAATTGCCGGAGACCTCTGCGACTCCGTTGCGCGGCTCGGACACATGAGAGAGGGCCGTGCATCACACCCCCTTCGTGCGCTCTTCGTACGAGATGGAATAGGCGGCCGACCGCAACGCGGGAAGAGGGTCGTCTCCAAGTTCGATTCCCTCCGTCAAGTTGGTCGGATCGAAGATCAGCCGTCGCTCATCCGCGGCACTCGTTGCCGAAACGGAATTGATTTCAAGGCGGCCCACCTCGACGAGCTGACGCTCGACGGGCCAAAGGACGGTGGCATCGTTGGTCGGGTCGGATGGCTCGGCGATTTGCAGATGAAGGCGAAACGCCGCAGGGCCCTTCGCCAGGCGGCCTTTTAACTCGGCAAGTAAGAAGTTGGGATCCCAGTGGCTGGCCTCCTTCGGATCGAGAAATGCCTCGCCTTCCTCCGGGATCCAGCGATACCGGCCCCAGCGGCTGCTGCCATCCGCCGCGGTGAAGCGGAAGGCATGGTTGGCGTGGTACGTCGCTCGCGCCAAACTGGCCGGAACTGATTTCTGCGTGAAACGTGTCATGAAGGGCTCAATGGTGGGATGGCGTTCCGCAAAACGCGCGACCCGATCCGGATTCGGCTTTCCGGTTGCAGGTTCGGGAAGGATCGCCTGCAGGAACGCCAAGAAATCCTCGCCCGTCCCGACTCGGAAACCTTCGATCGAGTTGGCCAGGACGTCGGTTTTGTGTCCATTAGGCAACAGAAATTTCACCGCCAGGGCACGGGCGTTGGGCAGGCCGTCATGTACGTTTGGATCGCCGCTCGCGTTGGAGAAGCGGCAAGTGACCGGAACATTCTGGCCGGCAAAATGCGCGGCCTTGCTGATGCGCGCGCCTTCCGGCACGGCCGCAAAGGTTCCGGAGCAGACGATTCCCTTCGCATGAAGCGGCCGATAACCGGGATGTGCTCCGGCATTCGCCCGCGCGGCGTCGACGATTTGTTCCGCCAGATCTTTGAGCGACATGGGAGACACAGGTGCCGGCTCCTTTGAGTTACGGTTCGCTAGTGGTGCGATTTCCGCGAGGCCGCCTCAATCGCGGCTGCGACTTCTTTGGGATGCGATACGTAGAGGCAATGGCTCGCCCCTGCGACTTCAACCGTGTGGCTGCGGGCTCGTCGGGCATACCACCGCTCCAGTTCGGGATTGATTGTTCTGTCTCCTCCCGCGACCAGCATCCAGCTTGGCTTCGTTTTCCAGGCAGGTGTAGTGATGACGGCTTTGAAGTTGGCTTCCGCGATGAACACTTGTGAACAGGCGTTGAATGTCGCTTGGTCAGTGGACAGGTCGGCCGCGAAATACTCATGGAATCGTTGGGGGTCGACGTAAAGAAAACCATCAACTGTTTTCTTGATCGCGCCCGACTTGCTGAGGTCACTCGGAAATCGCTTGCCGTTTTCCGCCTCACTCTCACCGACATCTGGCATGTGGGCCGCGACATACACCAAAGCGGCAACGGCCGGGTCCGTGCCCGCTTCCGTAATGACGGATCCCCCATAGCTGTGAGCGACAAGAATGCATTCTCCAGGCTGTTGAGCGAGGATGCGCCTTACAGCGGCGACATCTTCGGGGAACGATGTCAGCGGCTCTTGAACGATGCTGACGTGGTACCCATCCCTGACCAAAATTTCATAAACGCCTTTCCAGCCGGAGCCGTCGGCCCAGGCCCAATGAACCAGCACCACATTCCGTACGTGGTTCTCGTCGGGCCGGGCGGAAAGCGCAGGCTCTGCAGCGCGTCCCCGGCCAGCCAGCAAAACGAATGAGATCAAGAGAACCAGGAACGTCCGTCGCACAACGCGCAGCGACGCGCCCGACGACCGGCGGTGCCGTGGTGCAAGACAACATCTCAGGAGTCCGGCATGGACGAACACAGTTCTGCTCATGGCCTGAACCTTCCGTTTGGTAATTGGGCTTAAAACTCAGTCAATTAAGGCTTACACAACCGGCTGGAAGCGAACGTCCTGCGCCGCGAGTGTACGTTTCCAGCGCCGATGAGTCTCGAAGAGGCCCCTTTCTTGCTGCGGTGACGCTCTTCTTCTCGACCGAGGCGACAGAATAGATCCATGGATCGCGTGGCTTGGCATCCTATCCGCCCTTTACGCGACTGAGCAGTTTCATCAGCTCCGCGACCTGGATGTTTTCAAGCGAGCGCACGGCAGCCTTGATCTCGTTGCGCAGGCCCTTGTCGGCGCGGTCGCCTACGAGCTTGTCGAATTTCGCGCCAACCTCGTCCCAGGTGAAGGGGTGGGTCGGGAAGCCAGGGTAGTCCTGCACCTCATGACTGTAAGACTTGCCGTCCTTGAGCCGGACTGTCACGCGAGCTGGGACCAGGCTGGGATAATGCGCAGAGAAGCTGTCATCTGGTCTCACCTGCACCTTCAGGAGCAGGGCCTGCACATCCGGCCTGTTAATTCGCTCAGGTTCGAGCTGTGCCGGCTGGACCGCGCCATCCAGGGCGGCGACGGCCAACAAGTAAGGGAGGCTATGATCCGCGTCGTTTTTCGTGTGGACGTCGGTCTTCGGTCCGAACTCGCCTCCGCCCGTGAAGTCGTACGCTTCCTGAAAGACGTCGGCCTCGATGCTGACGACCGCGTTCGGCTCAAACGGGTGGGCCTTGCGCAGTTCGAGCATGCAATAGATGGCTGATTCCGTCGGGACGGCGCTGTTGTAGCTCTTTAAGGCGAGCCGGTCGAAGCAGTCCAGTTGCTCGTGGTCCCAATCGATGCGGATCGGCTGGCCGAGCAACTGGGCCAGGCCGTTGGGTCCCTCGATGACATACTTTGGGCCCGTCACGCCGCGTGACGCCAAGAAGACCCCGTGAACGCACCTCAAGGCCACCTCCGACGAGTTGAGACCCTTCCATTGCGAGATTGGAGTGGTCCGCACAACGAGCAGGGGAATTCCCCCGGCGCCACAGATCTCGATCGCCGCCGCGGTCTTCGTTTCGTCGAGGCCAAGCGCCTTGGACAGTCCGGCACCCAGCGAGTAAGTCAGCGGCGTCGTCAAGTCGAACCCGTAAGCCAGGAACGGCGCGGCCACCGTCAACGCACACTCAACCTGGTAGGCAACCGCCAGGGCGATCAGGAATTCCTTGCCTGATCGTTCGGCGTGCTCACTCGCG